>JANXYJ010000103.1 GCA_025350105.1 Terriglobia bacterium
CGCCGGCCGCTGTTGGTGACTTCTGCCGCCGCCAAGTGCGAGCTGATTGGATCCGCCGCAGATGCCAAGGGGGCAAGATTACGCCGCGGACGCGTCGATGTTTCCCCGAAGAGAGGGATTTGTGTCACAGGCAAGCGTGCACCTCCGGTCGACAGGGGGGAAATTCTGTGACCCTCTGTGACCCCGAGCGTTTTGTGGGGGAACCTAAACTACTGAAGGAAAAGAAAGAGGATGGTAGCGCTAACGGGAATCGAACCCGTATTTAAGCCTTGAGAGGGCTCTGTCCTAACCGTTAGACGATAGCGCCAGAATCGTGTGAGAAAGCAACGTGCCGCAACTCAGTATAACAAGTACCTAATACGTTTCCACGGTATCCGATTCAGAATGCCGCGGGCGAAGAGTGAAGTGGTACACCAAGGCTCCGGTGGCGATGGTCACCACCGCCGCCAGCGAAATCAACGGCTTGAATTGCAGACCGCGGATGATCATCCAGACTCCTACCAAGAGAAACAGGACTGGTATTGCCGGATAGGCGAAGCTCACCACGCGCAGCTTTTGCCAGCCCGCGCGGCGCCGGAAGACCATCAGCGAAGCGACGCTCATCACCGCGAATACGTTCAGCGTGAAACCAATATAGAAAAACAACTGCGGAAACGGCGTCACGGTCATGATCACCGCGCAAATGCCTTGGGCCAGGATCGCCACTACGGGAGTATGCCACTTGGGATGAATCTTGGCGGCGGAGGCGAGAAACGCTCCGTTCTTGGCCATGGCGTAATATACCCGCGGGCCAATGGTAACCATCGCGTTGACAGTAGACATCAGCGACAGCGCCATCAATGCGGCGAAGATTCCGGCGATCTGGGGTCCAAATAATTTCGATGCCGCCAGCGCTCCCACTGCCAATTCGCCTTTTAAGTTTTCTAGCGGCACGGCGTAAATAAAAACCAAATTCAGTCCAACATACAGCGCCGCGACAAGTATGGTGCCGAAGGTCAGTGCCAAGGGCAGCGTTTGCGAAGGATTTTTCAACTCCTCCGCAACATAGGTGGCAGCGTTCCAGCCGCTATAGGCGACGTAGATGAAGAACAGGCTCACCACAAACTGCGCGGGAATGGAGTTGGTGGACGTGCGCACCGCAGGCATGGAGAAGTGTGACCAATCGCCTTTGCCCATGGTGAAGGCCATCACGATAAACGCCACCAGCGTCAGCACTTTCGCGCTGGTTAACACGTTTTGCAGCCGGGCCACTCTTTGCACGCCGAACAGATTGATAATGGTGAACAACGATACCAGAAGGCAAGCAGCCACCTGCGCCCATCCAAACGTGAATTTCCAATCACCGGAGCCAAACAGGACGTGCGAATGCTCCAGGTGCATGGCGGGAAAAAATTCAGCCAGATAGTCGGAGAAGGCCAGCGCGGCAACTGCGATCGGCGCAGAAAAACCGGCGAAGAAGGAAACCCAGCCAGTCATAAATCCCCAGGTGGGACCGTAGGCACGTGTGAGGTAAACGTACTCGCCGCCGGAACTGGGCATATTGATGCCAAGTTCGGAATAGCAGAATGCGCCGAACAATGCGCACAACGCGCCGACTACCCAAATCCAAATCACCAGACTGGGCGAACCCAAATCGCCAGCCAAAAATCCCGTCGTGGTGAAAATACCGGTGCCCACCATGTTGGAGACAACCAGCGCGGTTGCGCTAACCACGCCAAGTTGCCGCAGCAATGAGGGTTTGGAGGACGCCACGTTAGCTTCCATTGTAGGCATGATGTTTTAAGCCCCGTGACACTTCTTGTACTTTTTGCCGCTGCCGCATGGGCAAACGTCGTTGCGGCCAACTTTCTGATGTCCGTTGACAGCGCTGTCCACAGCCAACGAGGCCGCAGGCTCAGCGGCGCCCGGCTCTGGTTCATGATCGTGACCTTCCTGATCATGGTCATGATCGGCATACTCCGCCGCCAGCTCAGCTTCAAATACCGGAGCCATACCGTGCAAGCGCAGACGTTCGTCCAGCGCGAACATTACCAGTTCGGTTTCCGGCGGCGTGAGTTCGGCCAAGGCGTCGATCTTGCGCAGCATGCCCTTCACGCGCCCGCGTGTCGTTTCTCCGGGCATGGCCAGAGCGTAAGCGAACAGCGCGTCTTCACGAAGTTCGTCGAGCGGCTCTGGGCGATCAAAGAAGCTGGCGATTTTATCCACTTGCGCCGTCAAACGGAAGTAACCGGCACCACGCAAGACTTGCTTCAGCAGCGCGGGATCGCTTTCGTCCAGATGATGGGCGAAGTATTTTCCGTACGGCTGATACAGCGACCGCCACATGGCTTCCAGCGCGCGAATCCGCGCCACACCGCCCAGTTCGTAAAGCTGCTCAATGCCTTTTTGTATTTCTTTGCGATCAGCGACGGAATAGAGTCCCACCGCGGCCCCACCGCGCTCTTCTATTGGTTTGGACTCATCATTCAACACGGCAGTCAGCGCCTCCCTCACCGGCGCCTCATCCGTGGCTTCTCCCAGCGACGACCACGCCTGGCCGCGCACGCTGCCTTCGGCATCGCTCTGCGCCAAATGCAACAGCGCGGCTTTCGCTTTCGGAGTTAAATCGCGATTGAAAAAGCTATAGGCCGCACCGGCGCGAATTTCTGCGTCGAGGGATGCCAGCATTTCCAGCCGCTCGCTTTCTTCCAGGACATCGAAAGGCGGCAGTTCGTGTTTGGGATATTCGGCGATGATGTCGAAGGGCTCGGGTTGATCCAAAGGTTCCGGCGCGTTCAGCGCTTCCATCGCCTCTTCGAGCTCGCTCCGCAGACCTTCATCGTCTGCGGGAATCTCCGCCAACATTTTTTCAAGCGCTGGCCTAGCGGCAGGGTCGCCGTACATGCCTAAACAAAACGCGGCGTCGGAAAGATCGTACTCCAGGCGGCCGGTCAATACCTCCAACACGCGAGGATCGTGCACCCGCATGGCCGCCAACAGGAAGGCAACGTCGCTTCCCTGTTCCTCTCCCAGTTCTTCATAGAGGGCCAACAGAGGTTCGACAGCCTGATTTTTTAGGGGCAGCAGCGCTTGAATCAGACCGTCGTCCACGTCTTCCGGGTTGTTCCGGACCGCATCGAGGTAAAACTCCAGCGCATCCGGGCTTTGGAAATGGCGGAACAGGTCCACCATTAGCGGATCCAGATCAATACGATGTTGGGTGGTTTCCCCCGCATTCGCCGCGCGGTGAAACCGCAGCATTTCGGGCACCGCGGCGGGCCCTTGATCGAGGATCGATTGAATCAAGCGGTGGTCCACGCCGACCTGTCCGCGTGCCGCCGCCAGTAATTGCTCAAATACGTTTGCCACGGGATTTAGTTAACCTGAAAACTCCGGCTTAACAGAAAAGGGTCTGAGGGTGAAAACAAACCCCCAGACCCAGAACTCTAAAATCGCTTACGCTTCTTCTTTTACCACGTGCACCGGCACTTCGATGGTCACTTCCCGGTGCAGCCGCACAGATACTTTGTAGTCGCCCAACGCTTTAATGGGTTCTTCCAAATGCACCTTGCGGCGATCGACATTGAATCCCTGCTTTTCAAGCGAGGTCGCGATATCTTGCGCCGTTACCGATCCAAACAATTGATCGTTTTCGCCGGCCTTGTGCGCGATGGTCACCGCAACGGCGCCCATCAGCTTGGCCAGATCCTGCGCATCGCCGATCTCTTTGGCTTCGCGCCGCAAGTGGGCCTGCTTTTCTTGTTCAACGATCTTCTTGTTCGATTCGGTAGCCGCTACCGCCAGCCGCTTGGGCAGCAGGAAATTGCGCGCATAGCCGGAGGTGACTTTGACTACATCACCGCGCCGGCCCAGCTTTTCGATTTCTTCTCTTAGAATGACTTCCATGATTGGTGGCCTCCTACATTGACGTTGTAAACGGAATCAGCGCGATGTTGCGCGCCTGCTTGATCGATTCCGCCAAGCGCCGTTGATGCGGCGCGCACACACCGGAAATCCGCCGTGGCGTGATCTTCCCTCGTTCGGATAGAAACGACAACATCAGCCGCGTGTCCTTGTAGTTGATATCGTCAATTTTGTCCACGCAGAACCGGCACATTTTCTTGCGCCGGAAGTATTGTTTCTTGCCGGCCATCGCCTTGTCGCCGCCGGTGGGGCGCATGCCGCCGCTGATGGGTCTACCGCCACGGCCTTCGCTGCTTCTACTATCGGGTCCTCTGAATTCAGCCATGATGGTCTCCTATTCCCCCGCCTTTTCTTTGGTATCAACCACTTTGGTTTCAACCACTGCGGTCTCAACCACCGCCGGTGCCGCGGGCACCGCAGGTGAGGGCGCTGAAGCTGCAGGAGCCGGAACCACGGGAGCTCCCGGTAAACCCATTGCCGGCAATCCAGGTGCGTGGGCCGCAGGCTCAGAAGGCATCGCGGGAGCAACTGGCGCCGCTGGTGTGGCCATCGGAGCCGGAGCAGGCCGCCGCGCCGCGCGCTTGTCACGAATCTTCTTGCGTTTCTCGATCTTCTTCAACTTCTCGTCAATGCGCACGGTGATGAACTTGATCACCTGATCGCTCACGCGCATGCGGCGTTCCACCTCGTGAACCAGATCCGGGTCTGAGGTGAACTGAATCAGCACATAGCGGCCTTCGGCGTGTTTTGCCACCCGGTAGGCCAACTTGCGAATGCCCCAGTTGTCCACTTTGTCAACCGTGCCCTTCCCGGTGACGATAATGCCCTTCATCTGCTCGATGTAGGCGTCTACTTCTTCATCCGGGGTATCCGGCTTCAGGATAAATAGCTCTTCGTAAATTCTCATTCTTCCTCTGTGATATAAGCCTCCGGCGCAACGATCCTTCAACTATTTTCCGTTGAAAATCGTCATGGACTTTTCGACGCCATCAGCGATTATGGATTCCACCGCCGCGCTACTGCGCGCGACGAATTCCTCCACTTCCTGCTTTTGTGCCCGCCGGAACGGCGCGAGCACATACTTTGCCGCGTTAAAAACTGGACGGCCCGCATCGGCCTCATCAACCACAGGCTTGATGCCCAATCGAACGCGCACAAACTCATCGGTTCCCAAACTGGCAATGACACTTTTCACGCCATTGTGCCCCGCCGAGGATCCATTCCTACGGATCCGGATCAATTGCCAGGGCAAAGCCAGCTCGTCGTACACCAAAATCAACTGCTCGGGGCCCACTTCGTAGCGCTCCAGCAAACCCTTTACAGCGGCCCCGCTCAAATTCATGTACGTTTGAGGCTGCGCTATACCAACGCGCATGTTTCTAATCGTTCCCAGCCCCACGTATGACTGATTTTCCTTCCGGCTGACACGAATGGAGTTTCCACTGGCGAGAAAATCCACCACCATGAACCCCAGGTTGTGCGGAGTATTCGAAAACTCCTCTCCCGGATTGCCCAACCCAACCACAAGAAAATCGATCTGGCCGGACATGATGAAGTCCACAAAGCCGAAGTCACAAAGCCACCAGGCACGGCGCTATTTCTTCTTCTTGTCGTCCTTCTTTTCTTCCTTCTTGGCGCCCGCCGCGTCCTCTTCCTTCTTGCCCTTCTTGATCACTTCTGGCTCCGCTGCGGCAGAGGGCGCGCCCTCGGTGGCGGCAACTGCGGTTTCGGTTTCAGCCTTGACCGAAACCACGTGCGAGATCACAGCATCGGCCGGACTCACTAGCTTGGCCAAGCCCAGCGGAATTTCGCTGGCACGGATGCTTTGCCCAATGGACAACTCCGCGACGTTCACAATGTATTCTTCCGGGATATCGTCGGGCAAGCACTCGATTTCAATCTCGCGCGTAACCACTTCGTGCAGCCCGCCCTGAATCTTCACTCCCACCGGGTCGCCGGCGGTGTGCACCGGCACTTTTACGCGAATGCGAATCGTCAGATCGATGCGCTTGAAGTCCACATGCAGCAGCGAATCCTTCACCGGATCGTTCTGCCAGTCCACAATCATCACCGGCGTGTTCTCGCCGCTTTTAATGGATAAATTGAAGATCGTATTGTGCCCGGTCTTACTGCGCAAAATCCTGCGAACTTCTTTCGGGTCCACCGCAACCGCAACCGCCTCGGCATTGGTTCCGTAAACCACACCAGGGGAAGCGCCCGCCACGCGCAAACGGCGCGCTTCGTTCTTGCCGCGCGAAGTGCGCTGTTCCGCCATCAAAGTAATATCTTTTCTAGCCATTTTCTTTTTCTTAATCCTTCAAAAATAACCCTGCAAACTCGTCGTTGTACAAAAACCTTAAACAAACAGCGTGCTCACCGATCCATCTTCGTGAATCGATTGAATCGCCTTCGCCAGCAGCGGCGCCACCGATAGTTGGCGAATCCGCTTGCAATGCTCAGCGGCACCACTTAACGGGATCGAATTGGTCACAATCACTTCCTGTAATCCCGAATTCTCAATTCGCTCCACTGCCGGACCCGAAAGCACCGCGTGCGTCGCACAGGCCCGCACTGAACGCGCTCCCTGCTTAATCAGCGCCTCGGCCGCTTTCACCAGAGTACCAGCCGTATCAATTAGATCATCCACAATCAGACAATGCTGCCCACTCACGTCGCCGATGATGTGCATCACCTCGGCTACGTTCACTTCCGTCCGCCTTTTGTCGATAATCGCCAGGGGCGAATCCAACCTTTTGGCGAACGCCCGGGCCCGTTCCACGCCGCCCGCATCCGGCGATACGACCGTTAAATCCTCGCCGCCCAATTCCGAAAAATAGTCGATCATCACCGGCATGCCGAACAGATGATCCACCGGCACATCGAAGAAACCCTGAATCTGCGCGGCGTGCAAATCTAAGGCCAGGATTCGATTGGCCCCGGCGCGCTCAAGTAGACTCGCGACCAGCCGTGCCGAAATCGGCATCCTCGGCCGATCCTTACGATCCTGCCGGGCATACCCATAGTAGGGTAACACTGCCGTGATGCGTTCTGCTGAGGCCCGCTTCAGGGCATCCATCATCAGCAGCAGTTCCATCAGGTGGCGATCCACCGGCGTGCAGGTGGGTTGCACCACGAAAACGTCCGCCCCGCGCACGTTTTCCTGAATCTGCAAATGCACTTCGCCGTCGGAAAACTGCTTTACATTCACCGCCGCAAGTTGGCAGCCCAATTCATAGCAAATCTCCGCGGCAAGCGTGGGATTTGCGTTTCCGGAGAAAACTTTAAAGTGATTAAACCTCATGTCGCGTACCGGCTTTGGAGCGGCCATTGCTGTCGTTGTCTCGGTTGTTGTTTCTTCAAAGAGGAAATATGCGCACCCAGTTGACGCCGCCACAGTTGCCGGTATCCGCTGCCATTCACCAGGTTCGCGGACAAGACTCTGGCATCTTCATTCAACCCGCCACTGGCCATGACGGCGCGCACCCGATCACGTTCAGCAATAGACTCAAACACCACAAACAACGCCGATCCACTCCCCGTCATCCTCACTGTCACTGACTTCGCACACGCCTTCCGCAGCCTGTCGTATAGCCTTTTCAGCTGGGGATGAAGTCCAAAGACGGCGGACTCAAAATCATTGGCGCTCTGCGCACTGGCCGCTCCGGCACTGCGCGTCGCCATCAGCGTCCGCGTGTATATCCGGAAATTATTAATTTTAGGTGACACGCTCTGCGAAGTCAATTTTTCACTCAAGCTTTGGTACGCCTGGGCCGTACCAACATGAATCCCTGAAGTCAGCAACAGAATAGGTTCGCGCCGGATGTCGGGCAACGCGTACATCTCGGTTCCCCGCCCCAAGCCGATGGCCGTGCCCCCGTCAAGGAAGAACGGCACGTCGCTGCCTAGTGCGGCACCCAGCTCCATCAAATGTTCGATGGGTAGCGCCCGGCCCGCTAATACGGGCAGCGCCAGCAGGACGGCCGCCGCGTTACTGGATCCTCCGCCCAAGCCCGCCCCCATGGGAATCTGCTTTTTCAGGCGAAAACGTACTTCGGCGCTTACTTTCATGGCATGCAGAGCCGAATCCGCCGCACGCAGAATCAGGTTATTGGGAATCTGCAAATCGTCGTCGATGGTGAACCGGGTACGCTTGGCCGCAGTGTAGGCCACCTCGATAACATCGGCTAAAGAAATTGTTTGAAACACGGTACGCAGTTCGTGATAACCGTCTTCACGGCGCTGCAGGACGCGAAGATCTAAATTGATCTTGGCCAGCGAGCGCAGCGTGGCGCTACGAGTCACACTCATACATTTACCATTAAGAGAGCAATTCTAAAACCTGCACCAAGCCGCGACCGTAAGGGAGCGTCATGACTCAAAAAACCTAGTAATGCACCAAACTCCGCACGGCCAACCCCGGCAACCTGTCGCGGCCGTGCAGAAAATCCAGTTCAATCACGAAGTTCAGCCCGACTACTTCGCCGCCCAACTTCCGGACTAACTGCGCGACGGCAGCGGCGGTACCGCCGGTGGCCAGCACGTCGTCGACGATCAACACTTTGTGGCCAACTTCCACGGCATCGGTGTGGATCTCCAGAATATCGGTCCCGTACTCGAGGGCATATTCAATCCGCTCCGCCGCCGCCGGCAATTTATTGGGCTTGCGCACCGGCACAAATCCGGCGCCAATGGCATGGGCAACGGCGGGAGCGAAAATAAATCCGCGAGCCTCAATGCCAACCACGGTATCGATTCCCTTACCGTGATTAGTATCGGCCAACCCGTCAATGACGGCCTTCAACCCGCCAGCGTCCTTCAACAACGTCGTAATGTCGTAGAACTGAATGCCTGGCTTGGGAAAGTCAGGCACTTCGCGAATCATGCCTTTTAGCTGATCTGTTTTGATGAGACTCATGGGTTGAGTTAAGGGTTGACTAATGTGACGAGTCCTGATTTTACCACTCTCGCCCCAACTTCCCCCATATGCTACGATGCCTATCGTATGAAACTTACCAACACGCGTTTACTCATGGTGGCGACGCTTGCCTTCGCTGCTGGATCTCTTCTCACCTGGACAGCGGCGCGCTTCAGCGCTCCTGCTGCCGTCTCCGCCGATAGCAACCGGGTCTACGAATTGCGCGTGTACCACGCCAATCCCGGCAAATTGGGCGATATTGTGAAGCGTTTTAAGGATGACACGCGCCCGGAGTTCGACAAGCACGGAATCACCAGCGTGGGCTATTGGACCCCGCAGGATGCGCCTGCTAAGGACAACACGCTCATCTACATCGTCAGCCATCCCAGCCGGGAAGCGGCCACGAAGAATTGGAAAGAGTTTGGGACGTCGGCCGAATGGAAGGCAATTGTGGCGCGCACCGAAGCCAACGGGAAGTTGATCGATCACATCGATTCCACATTCATGGATCCGACGGATTATTCGAAACTGAAGTAGCTTCTTTCTAGGATCAACAATCTAGCACCAAGCCGCCACCGTAAGGGAGCGGGTTATTTCAAGCTAGATCGCTGGCGCCCAGACATCGGCGTTCGCTTCAACCGCCTCGGTGCGCCTGGCGAACGCCTCCATCTCCACTTTGCTGCCGATCACGAACGGCGTGCGCTGATGAATGGAGTTCGGCTGTAAATCCAAAATCCGTTCCCGCCCGTTGGTGGCCATACCGCCCGCTTGCTCCGCGATGAACGCCAGCGGATTCGCTTCATACATCAAGCGCAGTTTCCCTCCCGGATGGCTCTTTGTGGGCGGATACAGAAACACGCCGCCTTTCAACAACGTCCGGTGGAAATCCGCCACCAGCGATCCCACATAACGCGAGCTGTATTCCTTCCCCAAATCCCCGCGGCGCAATTGAGCCAGGTACTCACGGTACGCCGCGGGAAACGCATCCGCATTGGCCTCGTTCACCGAATAATACTTGCCCTGCGCTGGCATCTTCATGTTGTCGTAACTCAACACATAGGCACCGATACTGGGATCCAGCGTAAATCCGTAGACGCCGCGCCCGGCGGTGTAGACCAAAATCGCGGACGACCCATACACCACGTAACCCGCAGCCACTTGTTTATAACCCGGCTGCAGCACCGCCCCGGGAGCGTCGTTTTCCAATCCCTCCGGGCGCCGGTAGATGGAAAAAATGGTCCCCACGCTGACGTTTACGTCAATGTTTGACGATCCATCCAGCGGATCGAAAAAGATCACGTAACGTCCGGTGTCCTTCGCCCGGTCAAACATCACCGGCTCTTCGTTTTCCTCGGACACCAGAATCGCCACGCCGTCGCGCACGGAAAGTGAATCGAGCAACGCTTGGTTGGCGAAAACGTCCAGCTTCTGCTGCTCCTCGCCCTGCACGTTGGTTTCACCCATCGCGCCCAGCACATCTTCCAAACCGGCGCGGCGCACCCGCGCCTGAATCATCTTAGTAGCCAGCGTAATCCCGGAAAGCAACCAGGAAAAAGTGCCTTGCGCCTCCGGCAAAGCTTGCTGTTCGCGAAGAATATGCTGCTGTACGGTGGTGATCATGGCTTAACCAGTACTATCGTTCAAACTCCCCCACTAGATTACGCTTGTTCCTAAAACGGTTCAATGCCGGATCCGGAAATCGCTCCCAAAAAAAACGCAATTTCTTCGCTTCGAACTGCCCTTATCTCCGCCCACGGCGGACCCTTCCACAGCAGGGCCTCAAAATCATCCACTTGCGACGGCTGGCCGCATGCCTGCGCTTCCACATCGCCGCTATCCAGATTCCGCACCCACCCGGTGACGCCAGTTTGCTTCGCCGCGTGTTCCGCAAATGCCCTGTATCCCACACCTTGTACTCGCCCGGATACAACGAAACGTCTGGCTGCCTTCCTAACTGGCTTCTGCATAGACATTTGTCGGCTACAGGACTATCCCTTTCGCAATCGGGGTACCGGACCCAATAAATCCAACGTACCTCGGCCTATCGACACGGTGGTACGGGGTGACATAGAGAAAATACCCTAAGCCACGAATGAATTCGCACGATGCCAGCCGCACCCGCCGCTACTCATGCTAACATTCGGCCAAGGAAAATCCTGTTCCCACAGGACACTCTTAAACTGTGACCCACGCCGTACCAAAGCTCGACTCTATTGGTGTTCAATCAAGTGTGCAACCACTTTTACTGGCCAATGGCCTGGCCCTCATCTTCGACCTGGACGGCGTCATCGTCAATTCCATGCCCGTTCACGAATTGTCCTGGGCGCGCTATCTCGATTCCATTGGCATCCAGGTTCCCGACATGATCCAGCGCATGCACGGCCGCCGCAACGATCAGATTTTCCGCGACTTCCTGGGGCCTGATCCATCCGACGAAGAAATCCACGCGCACGGCGCCGCCAAAGAACAACTATTTCGCGACATAATTCAGCATCAGTTGAACAACTACATGGTTCCCGGTGTGACCGATCTGCTGCAGCGCACCCAGCACATCCCGGTGGGCCTGGCGAGCAATGCCGAACGCCCTAACGTCGACTTCGTTCTGGATCAAGCCGGCCTGCGCCGGCACTTTCAAGCGATCGTCGACGGCGCTCAAGTGGATCATCCGAAACCAGCGCCCGATGTTTACCTGCGGGCCGCGGAACTTCTGAAAACTGAACCGCACAACTGTATCGTTTTTGAAGATTCGCCGGTTGGCGTCGCCGCGGCGCGCGCAGCCGGGGCCCGTGTGATCGGCATTCAGACGCAGATAGATCACCTCGATGGCGTCGAATTGGCTGTTCCCGATTTCCGCGCTCCGCAACTGATCAAATACCTGGAACGGCAGAGCAAACGCTAACAACCATGGCCACTCAGAGCAAAATCAGCGCGCTGCAGAGTTTGTCCAGCGATGTTCTTTCGGCAACTTCAGCACCGGCCATCGCCGAGTTGGTGATGCGGGACCTGCCGCTCTTGCTGGGCGCGTCCTCCGTGCGCTTGTATTTGTTCAACGCCGGCACCCGGTCATTAGCATCCGTGGCTGGTTCGAATCTGCTTGACCCCATTGCCACTTCGGTGGACCGCCCGACGGAGGGCATTATCGCCGCCGCGGTACGCTGTTTCCGGCAAGATTCGGTGGTAAATATTCCGCGTTTGCGCCGCGACGAAGCCGTCAATCCCGATGGCAAAAAAGGATTCCCCAGTTCCGCGTTGTTCGCGCCGGTCAGCCTAAACACAAAACCAAACGAACCCTTAGGCGTGATCCAGGCTCTGCGCACGGCCCGTTTTGGCAGCTTTGACGCGGATGCGATTGCAGCTCTTAAAATGATCGCCGCGCAAACCGCCGCCGCGCTCCAACTACATCAGTACAGGGAAGCCCAAGACCGGCTAGCCAGGAGCGAACAACTCGCCGCCAACGCCCAATTGATCGCCAATGCTGCCGCCGATCTGCGGCCGCGCACGCAGCGCCTCCTGAATCTATTTTGCGAACTGCCGGAAGCGCACCAAATGCACCCCATTCTTTGTGATGCCCGCGAGGAGGCACTGCATGCAGCCGAGGCTGTGACACGGCTGCTTTCATTCGGGGCAAGCAAAACGGCGAATCTGGACGCCGACTCGGTGAACCCGCCGGATTCGCCGCTAGATGTCAACACACTTCTTGCCGAGTTGGTTCACTTCCGCGCCCCTCACTGGAATGCCCTGGGCCTGCGGGTTCAAAATCACGTACCGCCGGAGGCCGCCATGGTGCAGGGCCAACGCGGACAACTGGAGCACGGCTTCCTCGATATGGCCATTCACGCCGAACGCGCCGCGGTCGGCTCAAACGCAAAACTGCTGGCCATCTCCACCACGCAGCTGGGCGGCCAGGTGGTGGTTCAGTTTCTGTTCCCGTCGCCGGTAACTTCCGCAAGCGTGAATCACGACGACGCCAGCCTGAAACTCTGCCAGGAGATCGCCCAACACCACAAAGGTGAATTTCAGCTTCGCTCGCATACGAGCACAGAGGGCTTTGATCTGGCCCTGGAAATGGACCTGCCCTTGTCGACGCCGCCCAACACCAATAGACGGGACAAGAACCTTACGCACTCGGTCTCATGCAATACGGCATTCAATGCGCCGGATCGCCCATTGACACTTATGTTGGTGGACGCCGACCTCGCCGCCCGCAAACAATTGCTCGGCCTGTTGGCCCAACGCGGTCACCGTGTGATTCCAGTGGCCCCCGAGGAGACTCCGTCGCTGGCGCAACGCATGCGGTTCGATGGCATCCTTTGGGCAGTCCGCTCCGGAGGCCCCAAATGGAGCGACTACCAACAGCGCCTGCGCGAATTGATCCCCGCTTTCGTCCTGGTGAGCACCGGCTATGACGCCGCCTTCGCCTCCAGCCTGGCCGAAGGCGGAGGCTACCTCCTGGCGCGGCCGGTGGAAAAAGAGGAACTGGATCGCGTCCTGAATAAAATGCTGGGAAGAATGACGGATAAACTGACCGCCAACTGCGCCGTGCAGGTTTAAGAATTCGAACTGCTAAACTAACGTTATGGAAATTCAGTTGAGTCCGGAAAAACAAGCCCGGCTCCAGGAATTCGCCAACAGAACCGGCAAAAATCCCGAGCAAGTCGTCGCCGACGCCGTCGATCAGGTCCTCGAATACGACATCCGTTTTATAGCGGCCATCGAACTTGGCCGCGCCTCCGCCCGTCAAGGAAATCTCATTGAGCATGATGCGGTCGTGGAGCAGATTGAACAGATCTTGCAAAGATGACTCGGGTTCGTTGGACCACCAACGCCGCCGACGATCTCGCTCGAATCGTCAACTACATTCGTGCCGACAACTCCGAAGCCGCCCGCCGCGTCGCCCAAACAATTCTTGAAGGCGTAGCAACTCTAAGAAAGTCTCCTCATCGCGGGAGAACCGGGCTGGCGGCAAACACCAGGGAATTAATTTTCGCTCTCTGGCCCTACATTGCGGTTTACGAAGTTGTGGATGATTGTGCCCATGTTCTCCGTATTCGGCATGCTTCGCAGGATTGGCCGTAGGCGAGCCCGTGACGGAGAGGAACATTTCGCCGCCGTGTTGAACGTAGATAAACCCGAACCCACGGAAACTCCCTTAGTTTTTCACCACTTAGCGTTTCATCCCGTTGTTAAATGCTAGGCCTTCAGCTATCCTCCAGTCAAGCAGACCGGGTGCTAGCTCACTGAGTACCGGCTCACGTCGTTCTTCGCTTTCCGGAAGGTGGAGAAAACGTAAAGCTCCTTGGCAAAGGGGAATTGGGAGATATGGGTCGTCTGGTGCTGACGTAACAGCACTCTGACGCTGCCTTCTGTTAGTGGCAGCAAGGGGCCCTGAACGAAAATGAGGTTTTAAACAACTTCCGAGCCGCGACCAAAGGGAGCGGTCCATATCGCAGCTAACCCCGCCCGTAATGGCGGCATCACATTCGTGATCGGCAACACTGCGGGGCGCAAGTGCGTCTGCAGGTTGCCTACCTCGCCGCCACACATATGGCGGACGCGCGAGTGTGAACGAAAACCTATCGCGCCGCCAACTGCCTCAGCACATACGGCAAAATCCCGCCGCTGCGATAGTATTCGGCTTCCTGCGGCGTATCAATGCGCACCTGCGCTTCAAATGTTTTGGCTCTCCCTTCAAGCGTCGCTGTGACTTTCGCCCGCGATTTACCCGCCGTATCGACGGCCGCCACCACGCCTTCGATCGCAAACATTTCATGGCCCGTCAGGCCCAAGGACTCCCGCGTCTGCCCGTCCACAAATTGCAGCGGCAACACGCCCATACCCACCAGGTTCGACCTGTGAATGCGTTCAAAGCTCTCGGCAATCACAGCCTTCACGCCCAACAGCAAGGTTCCCTTCGCCGCCCAGTCGCGTGAAGAACCCGTGCCATATTCTTTACCGGCCATCACAATCAGCGGCACGCCTGCATTTTGATACCGTACCGACGCATCGTAAATCGACATCGCATCGCCCGAAGGCACGTGCTTGGTCACACCACCCTCAGTCCCCGGAGCCAGCAAATTCCGCAACCGAATATTCGCAAACGTCCCGCGCACCATTACTTCGTGATTGCCGCGCCGCGCACCGTAGGAATTGAAATCGGCCTGCTTCACTCCCAATGACATCAAATACTGCGCCGCCGGACCGTCTTTCGCAATGTTGCCCGCCGGAGAAATATGATCGGTGGTCACCGAATCGCCCAGTACCGCCAGCGCATGCATTCCAGTCAGGTCCTTCACAAAGGTCTTCGGGTCCACCATGTTGTCGAAATACGGCGCCCGCTTGATGTAGGTAGAAGTCTCATCCCATGAATAGCGATCACCCTGCGGCACTTTGATTCCACGCCAACTGGCGTCGCCATCGAAAACGGTTGCGTACTGCTTGGCGAACATCTCGCTGCGGACACTTTGTTTCACCGCGGTTTGCACTTCCAAATTCGTCGGCCAAATATCGCGCAGGTAAACATCTTGCCCGGCGGTGTCTTTGCCCAGCGAATCATTTACCAGATCAATATCCACGGTCCCCGCAATCGCGTACGCAATCACCAGCGGGGGCGACGCCAGATAGTTGGCCTTCACCAAAGGGTTCACGCGGCCTTCAAAATTACGATTACCTGAAAGTACCGCCGCCACCGTCAGTGTGTCTTTGGTAACCGCCGCGCCCACTTCCTCCGGCAACGGACCGCTGTTGCCAATGCACGTAGTGCAGCCGTAACCCACAATGTGGAACTTCAGCGCTTCCAATGCGTCCATCAAACCGGCATCTTGCAAATAATCCGCGACCACTTTCGAACCCGGCGCCAGGCTGGTCTTTACCCAAGGTTTGGCAGTGAGACCGCGCGCCACGGCTTTCTTGGCCACCAAACCGGCGGCAATCAGCACCGATGGATTCGAAGTATTGGTGCAACTGGTGATGGCCGCAATCACCACGCTGCCATCCTGCACCTGCGTGCTAACGCCATTCATCGTGATGGCCGAAGTTTTCGGCGCGGCGCCTAACACGTCCAGGAAATTCTTTTTTACGTCGGGTAAATTGATGCGATCCTGCGGACGCTTCGGACCCGCCAGTGACGGCACCACCCTAGCCAAATCCAAACTCATCGTATCGCTGAACACCGGATCCGGCGCGCCTTTTATGCGGAACAAACCCTGCTCTCTCGCGTAGGCTTCCACCAGCGCAATGGTCTCCGCCGGACGATTGGTCATCCGCAGATAGTCGAGCGACTGTTCATCGATCGGGAACACGCCAATGGTTGCGCCGTACTCCGGAGCCATATTGGCGATGGTCGCGCGATCCGCCAAACTCAATGAATCCAAGCCATCGCCGAAGTATTCGACGAACTTGCCCACCACGCCCTTCTTGCGCAGCATCTGGGTGACCGTCAAAACCAAATCCGTTGCCGTGGCGCCTTCGGGCAATTTACCCGTCAACTTGAACCCGATTACTTCAGGCAGCAACATCGTTGCCGGCTGGCCCAGCATACAGGCCTCGGCTTCAATACCGCCCACACCCCAACCCACCACACCCAGTCCGTTAATCATTGTGGTGTGCGAGTCAGTCCCAACAACGGTGTCCGGGTAGGCCTGCCCGCTCGACGTCATCACCACCGGCGCAAGATATTCCAAATTTACCTGGTGAACGATGCCCGTATCCGGCGGCACTGCGCGGAAATCCTGAAATGCCGATTGGCCCCAACGTAAGAACGCATAGCGTTCCTGATTGCGTTGAAATTCCAACAACGCGTTTTGTCCAAACGATTCTTTGGTGCCGAAGTAATCCACTTGCACGGAGTGATCGATCACCAGATCCACCGGCACCAACGGATTGGCTTTCTTCGGATCCGCGCCCATCTTTGCCAAGGCATCCCGCATCGCTGCAAGATCGACGACACAGGGAACGCCAGTGAAATCCTGCAACACGACTCTGGCCGGACGGAAATTGATTTCCTGCGCTGGCGCCTTCGTGTCCCACTTGGCGACATATTCAATATCGCTTTTCTTGACAGTAGAGCCATCTTCAAAGCGCAGCAAATTCTCAAGCAAAATCTTGATCGAGTACGGCACACGCTGCAAATCGAAACCGGCTTTGGTCAGCGCCGAAAGACTGAAAATTTCGTAGGTCTTGCCGCCTACACGAAGGGTTGACAGGGCGTGGAAAGAGTTGAAGCTGGACATGGATCTTTTTAGTTTAACCCGAACGGTTTCGCCGGAGTCGAGTAACTAAAACAGAAAATCGAAATCCACCGTAAAGCGGCGACCGCGATGCCCAAAAAACTGGCCAAAGGCGGGGTCGGCAAAATTCGAGTGCACCTGTTCCGGATTGAAATGATTCGTCAAATTAAACCCGCTCACCGACAAACGAATTGAGTAGTCCTTGTTGATCTTCAAATCTTTGGAGAAGCGTGAGTCGATCGAGAAGAAGTTGGGATAACGGGTGCTATTCGGCACGTCGAAATATTGCTGGCTGACCGTGGTCTGAAGATACGGAAATCCGCTGCGATACTCCACCACAGGCGCAATCTGGAACTTCATAGGCAGGCGAACCACACCCCATGCCAGAAAGCGGTTCGGCAAGTCGGTCCCCAAGGTGCCGTATTGGTTTTCCCGGATGATGGGGTTCTGCACCGTTCCTAAATATTTTCCGAAATCATTCAGATCGCCTCGCGCACCGCTGCGGACGTAAGAAAAAAACAGTTCGCGATCCGCGCGCATTTTTACTTGCGCGGTGAAATCCAACTGGCGGTAGCGGGAACTGCCGGTGCCTTGCAAAAGGTAGGCTCCCTCACCGCCGGCGACAGTGGGCCCAACCCGGTTCAAGATCACCAGACTATCCGAATCGTTACGAAGGTAGGTGACGCGGGCCTTTAGCCATTTGGTAATGGGTTGCTCGGCCTGGGCACTCCAGAGTAAACTGCGCGGTGAAAAATTCCCGTCACTAGGCGATTGCGTAACAAAGGGGCGGCGCACGATGTCGTGCCCAAGAGTATTGACAAACAACGTAGGCCCGGTGAGAGTGTTCCCGGCATTGTCATACGTGGTTTCCAGTCTACCGGGATAGCGATTGAACGCGTACACATTCAACGGAACCCGATCATAAAAATATCCTGCACCGCCGCGAAGGATGGTCCTATATTTGTCGGCGGGAACCCAGGAAAGGCCGGCACGCGGCGCGATGCGCGTAGCACCTGAGATTTGCTGCGACTCCGACCGCGCACCAATGTCCACCGCCAGGCGCGGCGAAACAATCCAATGATCCTGAACGAAGAAGGAGCGTTCCGTATCGGTCACTTCAAAATCGCGCGTGCGCGGAAAATCGACGTTCACCAAAACCTGGCCGGCCAAGTTCGTGATGCGAATGGGCCGCTCCACGATATCGCCGGAATGTTCGCTACCCGCCAAATAGGCGCCAAGCTTGAATTGATGCGTACCCAGTTTCGCTAGCGGAGCAAAGGAGTAACTGGAGTTGCCAGAAAGCCGCGAGGCCCCGCGATTCTGGTCGGCGAAGTAATACCCTGAATTGCCAGTCGGGCTGATAGTCAATCCCCCCTGACCCTTGCCCCAAACCGAGCCGTCAAAGTAGGTGGCCGAAAAACGGTTCTCCCAAAGCCCGCCGTACAACGTAAGATGATCGGCAATGGTGCCGGTTAGGTTTCGCGTGTGCGCATCAGGCGTGGTGGGCGAAGGGTTGTAGTAGTCCAGATTCAACCCTTCCAAACGTTGGGGAGCGGCATGCAGCGTCGCGGTCAGCAGATGCCGCGCCGACGCAATCCAGTCAATTTGCGAAAACGAATTCATCCCCTGCGTCTTCTTTTGATTGAAGGGAAACGGCAGCGTGTAGACGGCGGTCTTGTGGATTTCGTATTCCAGCCCCTGATTGAAAAACAGCTTCGACTTAATCAGTGGCCCTTCAAAGTTGATGCGTGGCGTGGCCGTTTTCAAACCGCGTAACTGCCAACTCCGAATGCGAAATTCAGGCAGCGGATCGTTCAACTCCCACTTCCATTTGTCGCCGCCGCGTTTGGTTTCCACCGACACCAGGCCCGCCGTGAAGCGGCCATACTCCGCCAAATACGCAGTCTGGTAGACGTTCAGCACTTCGACGCTGTCAATGGGCACCGTCAACCCAAATTGACCAGTTCCCGGATCAGTGACATCGGCCGAATTGACAATCAGCGCGCTGCGGCTCTCGGGACTGGACGACAAGATCAGCCCACCGCCGGGCTCACGAACCACGCCGGGAGTGAGAGGCAAAACATCAGCGACCGTCGCAGGGCGGCTGGGCAGTTCCTTGGCTTTTTCCGGCGGCAAAGTATTGGGTACTGACGCGCCAGTGATCTCAGCTACCGTTCCGCGCACCTCAACACTATCGGTACGCGTTGGCAAGGGGAGCATCACTAACTCGAGCGTCACGCTGCCAAGTGTGAGATCGATGTCCTTCTTTTCTGTCGGGAGAAAGCCATCCCTAGTAGCCGTGACGGTGTAAAGGCCAGTGCGCAGTTCTAAGAACGAAATGCGGCCCACGTCGTTCACTTCTCCAACCGTAACCCGGCGCTGGTCCAGTTTCACTTCTACCTGGACACCAAGCACAGGTCGCCCGGACTCATCCATGGTTAATACATTTATGCCCAAACGCGGTTGTGGCTGTCCCTGTAAGGGGACCAGCAAAAGGCAGGCTCCGAACGTAAGAAAGACTCTAAGCAAAACGGCGTTTCTACGAAAACGTTTACAAGAAGTCAGGATACCGTAATCAGGCTGCGATCAAACGATGGGATTCTTCCAACGCAAACCGGGAAAGCGGGCAAAATCGCGGTCCGAGGAGTGAAGGACGCCGCCATACTCCACAGTGATCGCGGCCAAGTGAGCGTCAGTCGCCAACGGGCCACGCGCCTGGCCCTCCGCCAGCATCCGGCGAAAATGGACCCAATGTTTTTCGCCCGGCGCTAAGACGGCCACGTTGGGCTGATCGATCCAGGAATCAACGATCTCCACGGCTTGTTGCGTGGACAGAGTCGCGACTGACAGATTAGCGTGAGTCGAAATACGAATAAAGGCAGAAATGCTCAACCAGGGCAAGCCCACCGGTTCTCGATCCGAAAGGATGTCTTCCAGCCATGCCTTGGATTTCAGGTGAAAGGCCGAGCGCGGATTATAGGCGTACAACAGGAGATTGGAGTCAACCACAATCACTTATGCTCAGGCCCTTCGAGAGAATCCAGTAACTCCGCTACATTATCGTAATTGATGCCCTCCGGCGAGCCCATATCTACCGGTTTCACCACAAAGCGTTTTGCCAACTTCTGTTTACTGGCCATCAAACCCAAACGGATATAGTGATTCACCGCTTCTTTGAAGGAAGCTCCGGATTTTCGGATCTCCTTCTCCAGAAGCGCCGAAACATCGTCATCGAGAGACAGCGTGGTTCGCACATCAAGATGATAGCACGGGAGACATCATGATGACTCTTCCGCCATCTTCACCACCTTACCTTTTCCCCGGAGGCTGGCACGGGAGCTTCAATCACTTTCGGTACCGGCACCACCCAGTCGTAGCTCTGTCCGGGACACAGATGTCGAAGGTTCAAACGGCAGAATAGTCGCTGAGAGTATAATCAAAGATTGAGCCTTCGTCTTGCACTTGCAGCCGCGTTAATATGGCTGGCATTCGCATCGGCCCAAACCCAATCGCGGCCCTTGCCCAAGTTCGAGGACTACGCAGTCAGTGAAATTTTCAACGGCAAAGCGGCGCCACCGATCCTTATTCGCCCCCAAGACAAAATGTTTCGCACGAGGATTCGTCAAGGTGCCGCGAAGGGATCGAACTTCGCGGGTCACTATAGTATCGCTGAGTGGGGATGTGGATCAGAATGTTTGTCCCTTGCCGTGATCAACGCGAAAACGGGCGCGGTGTACGCGGCACCCTTTCCCTACGTGGGTTGGGGATACCCAGATTTGCGATACGAGGGCCGCTTTAGCCCATTTGAAGATGAGTTCAAGCCTACTGATTACAACCTGAACAGCCGCCTCCTCATCATCCGCGGCTGCCCAGAGGACAAGAACTGCGCTTCTTATTTCTACGAATGGACCGGCCAAAACTTCAAACTACTCCGCAAGGTTCCCGCCGTGCCAAGTTCGACACAGTAGCGTCCCTACTTCTTCGCCGGAGGCGGCGGCAGTGGCGCGAAGTCGTCGTAGCCTCGGGTTCCGTCTTTGCGGATCGGACCTGGCCCAAAGCCCAAATGGTCCCTGTCGACGTTATTTTCGCTACACGCGTATTCATGGATTTCTTCATCGGGTTGGCCGAGTATCCAGGTGCGCGCATACGTGATTGGATGCGTATAGAACTTGGGATCTTCAATCAGTGTTTCCACATGGATGTGGTCGTAATCGGGGCGTGTCCAGCGTTCTACTACATGAAGCGCATCGCTGTGCGGGCTGCCGTTCTCATCCGCCCAAACCTGCGTGTCTTTGAAGCCGACGGAATCTATCACCAAGGTGTCTTTTTCCCAATGGCCAAGCTCTTCGCCAAAGAACGAGGGGTCCGGATCGTCCGAGTGCTTGCGCTTTGCATCCACCGGTATTAAACGGAAATAGCTGTACCAATACAAAAACGCCACTTTCTTCGCGCCCTGCAAAACTTCAAACGGCAGCCCGCTGGCGTTGTGACGCGGAATGCCGCCCAAAATGCAAATGCTTTCCGGATCGATGGTAGCCGAAGTGTTGTGCTTCCACGCGGCTTCGCCCGCGGGAGTCAGCGGCAGCTTAAGGCCGGGCAGGTCCTTCGCAATGTTGCCACCGGGCACCATGCCCTTCATGCCTTTCCAATAGCCGCTTAAGTCCGGATGCCCGTCGGAGGTACGCGGCGCAGGTTTGGTCGATTTCACATCCGGCGCGGTCAGGCCTTGCGCGAAAGACATGGTGGCTAATAAAGCCGCAGTAAACAGGATTCTCAGCATGTCGCTTTCTCCAAATCGCCAGCTCCTTTTGAAAGAGGTGCAAGCAGAATTAGGTTACTACGTCAGGCCCCTCCCGCACGTGCCGCACCAATCGCGCCATCAGACCGCCGCCCATGAATCGCGCTAAGATGATGGCGATACAGGAGACAGCGCCCATGAGAAACAGACTTGTGTTGATCCTCGCCGGCTTCAGCCTGCTTGCTTCGCTGCCCGCCATCGCCCATCACTCCTTTGCGGCCGAGTTCGATGGTCAGAAACCGATCCGCCTGGAAGGCACGTTAACCAAAATCGAATGGACCAATCCCCATTCGTATTTCTATATCGATGTGAAGGACGATAAGGGAAATACGGTGAATTGGGGCTGCGAAGGCGGAGGCCCGGGTGCGCTCTCGCGCCGCGGATTCAAGCGCGGCGACATCAAACTGGGTGACAAGATCATCGTCGATGGCTACATGGCCAAGGACGGATCGCACTTGGTGGATGCACGCAGAATTTATCTGCAGGACGGCCGACGGATCGATGGCGGGTCAGCCGGCGATGGCGGGCCGGGGGGCCAGTAGACCTAAGGGTTCAGACAGGAAAACAGGAGAGCCGCAGTTCACCAGCGCACACTGCATTTGTTCGTTGGTTGAGGAAAAACCAACACGACTCTCCGGTTATCCTTCCCACATAAAGGCGGCGAGACGCCGCGGCAAGTATCTTCTGGTCATTTGTCATCTTCTTGGTCATTTGAATGACCGATGAATGACCAGGAGGTTGTAGAATCACAGCAGGATCTTGGCTCAACCACTTACCATCGGATTGCTGCATCTCCGCCGCGGGTCGATCCTGGCAATCGGTGTAGCGTTGATAGCCCTGATTGCGCTCGCCGATTGGCAGATTGAGTTCAACGCCACTCTGGGCTTCCTGTACATGTTCCCATTAGTTCTGTTGGCAACGGTACTTGACTGGAAACCGCTGTTGGTCTTCGCTTTGTTCTGTGCTTTTCTTTCGGATCGGCTGGATCCGTTCCCGATGGACGCCGAATATGCCCGCGATCTGTTGATTTTTCTTACGCTGGCGATCACGGCGCTGCTGGCCCGCGGGTTAACCAACGGCTATCGCCGCGAAATGGCCAATCACGCCCAAATCGAACGGGAAGTGGCGGCCCGCCGAGCCGCCGAAGAACAGTTGGAGTTTCTGATTGAAAGCAGTCCCGCCGCGGTTTTGACAATGACGGCTGAGGGGGAAATCCTACTTGCCAATCCGGCTGCGCATCAGATGCTGCGTGTCCCGGCGGACGCGCTGCCCGGGCGGAGCATCGCGCGCTATATCCCGGAGTTGGGCTCGATTCCGTCGATTACAGAGGGCAGTGTCCCCGAGTCGGCTAAGTCAGGGAATATGTTCCGCACAGAGATGCAGACGCATGGCCGGCGGGAGACTGGCGAAGTCTTTCTGGCCAACGTCTTCTTTTCAACCTATAGAACCGCGGCCGGACCGCGTTTGGCGGCGCTGTTGATTGACACCTCCGAGCACCTTCGCGAACGCGAGGAGGCCAGCCTGCAGCAATTATTGGAAGGATCGCGAATATTGGTGGCGGCGGTTTCGCACGAGGTACGCAACGTTTGCGGCGCGATCGGGATCGTCCACGAAAACCTGGCCCGGCAGAGAACTCTGGCCGGTAACCAGGACTTTGAAGCGCTGGGATCCCTGGTTGAGACTCTGGCGAAGATCGCGTCCCTCGAACTGAGGCAAAGCACCGCGCCGGCGCGGGCCAGCCGGGTTAACCTCCAGGAAGTTTTGGGCGATTTACGGATTGTCTTGGAATCGGCGTGCGAAGACTCGGAGATTGACCTGCGCTGGAGCACAGAAGAGGATCTCCCTCTAGTTCAAGCAGATAGACATAGTTTATTACAGGTCTTGTTGAATTTGACAAAGAACAGCCAACGAGCGCTGGAATCAACCAGCAACCCGAACCTAATTAAGCGCTTGGAGATTCACACCTCAACTAGTTTCGAGACTTCGAATCAATCTTTAAACCCACCACCCGCCAACCAACGCAGGAAAGTGCTGATTCGCGTGATTGACAATGGTCCGGGTGTCACGCCCGGGACTCAGTTGTTCCAACCGCTGCAGAAGGGGGCGGATGCAACTGGCCTCGGCTTGTACCTTTCGCGCGCATTTATGCGCTCCTTCCATGGCGATTTGCGTCATGAACCGACGCCGGATGGATGTCATTTTGTGCTTGAACTTGTTTCCGTAACTGAATAGATACAATGGCAATAACAAGGCTCCTTCTGTTAGACGACCACATCCTTTTCCGCGAGGGGCTGAGCCGTTTATTAGCTACCGAGCCCGAGTTTTCTATGGTGGCGCAATGCGGAACGCATGCGGAGGCGCTGGCCATCCTCCGGGAACAGGCCGTTGATCTGGTGCTTTTGGACTTCGATCTGGAGGACGATACCGGAACTCGTTTCATCACACGCGCCAAGGCCGCCGGGTACGAAGGGAAGATCCTGATGGTGACTGCCGGCATGAGCCCGCTGGATATGGCACAGGTGCAGCAGCAGCAGGTGGCGGGAATTTTTCTCAAACACAGCTCCCCGGCTCTGTTGCTGCAAGCAATCCGGACTGTGGCGGAGGGGGGAAGGTGGTTCGACGCGAAGCTGGATGCCAAGTCGATCGCCCCGAAAGAAGCGGAAGACCAGGCACCCGTAAAACCATCGGCCAGCGGTCTTCTTACCGTCCGCGAACAACAAGTATTGCGCAGTGTCTTTGAGGGGCTATCCAACAAGGAGATCGCCTATCAGATCGGGGTGTCGCAGAGTTCAGTGAAAGCGACGCTGCAGCAGTTGTTCGAGAAGACGGGCGTGCGAACGCGCAGCCAACTGGTGCGGATTGCCATTGAACGTTCGTTAGAAAGCTAGCCCTGCAGGAGGTTAGCCCTGCAGGAGGTTAGCTTGTCCGGTACCCCTTCCGGTCCACAAGCAATTGTGAGATCATCCGTCGAGTACCTAAAGGAGCCAGCGATATGACTCTCCAATCTTACCCGGTTGCATGGATTTTGTGCGTCCTGATCCCGTCGTCTGTAGGAATGGCGCAGGCCGTGAAGCCGCTGCCAAGCAGAGTTGCAGAAACCAAGACAGCGGCAAAGACCAAAATCTGGACGCTGCCGCGCACCACCGATGGTCAGCCAGACATGCAAGGGTTCTGGACTAACGCAACCTTCACCCCGCTGGAGCGGCCCATGGAATTAGGCAACAAAGAGTTTTTCACGGAAGCCGAAGCGGTGGCCTGGGAAAAGGAAAGGCTGGCTCGCGAGAATAGCCAGGCCAAAGACGATATTCATTACGACAACACCCTCTGGCAAACGGAAAACTGGTCTCGGGTATCGAATCGTCGGACCTCGATGATTTTCGACCCACCCAATGGGAGAATTCCCGCGCTTTCGGCCGAAGGCAAGAAACGGGCGGTGATCGAGGTGCAAAATGCCAAGCGGCGGGCGGCGTCGGAAGATGCGCAAAGCCGTAGTCTTGCTGAACGATGCATCGCATGGGGCAACGAAGGTCCGCCGATGATCGGGTCCACCTACAATGCGAATTTGCAGATTGTGCAGGCGGCCGGGCTGTTCACGATCCGGCACGAGATCATCCACGGCTATCGAGTGGTGCCACTGGACGGAAGCCCGCATCTGCCTGCCGCGGTCCACCAACTGGGCGGCGATTCCAGGGGCCATTGGAAAGGCGAAACGCTGGTGGTGGATACGACTAATTTTAATGACCAGACCAACTTTCGCGGCCCGCCGTCGAATACAAGGCAGGACATTTTCTCAAGCCGCGATATGCATGTGACCGAACGGTTCACGCGAGTGGATGCCGAGACGATCGTGTATCGCTTTACGGTGGAAGATCCCTCGACATGGGTGCGGCCGTGGTCAGGTGAGCTACTGATGAAGCGCACGGAAGGGCCGATCTACGAATACGCCTGCCACGAGGGCAATTACGGGTTGGCAAATATTCTGGCGGGAGCGCGGGCGGCGGAGCGGGAAGCGGCAAAGGCAACAGCCGACAAGAAGGCCCACGAATAACCAGAAAGCCAAACCGGAAACCAGGAGCCAGTTGCGCTAAAACTGATGTGTGTACACCACCTTGGTCGCCGCAGACCGGTACAGAGTTTGCAACCCCTGCTGAGGATCGCTCAACCAATTGTGCGTGTACACAATAAAAACATCGTTGCCGGGGCGCACGATCCAACGAAAACGCGATTGCCAACCTAAAGCACGGGAAACGTTGTCGTACTGAATATTGTTGCCGAGCGAGATGAACGGCGAAAACTGCGTATTGACGCCGAGGTGAAACAGGTTGGTGCTGAATCTGCCTTGCGTAAGGTCCACGCGATTCCAGTCGTAGTCCGCATTTAGCACCACGCCGGGTCGTGGCCGGACGGAGAAGCCAGCGAAGGCTTCCGTTCGCGTGCCCGAATAAAAAGAACCCCACGAATAATAGCCGGTGAACGATGCAATCCGGCGATTGGAGGTCTGGCCCTGGACGAAGGCGCGGGTGAAGCCGTAGCGCGAATCTTGCGGAAGGACGACGCCGTTGGATATAGCGAAATCCGCGATGGGACTTTCAAAACCACGAACCACGTGGAAGGAAAACGCGTCGCCGGATTGGAAATCCACGCCGAAGGGCAACGTTTCCCAGTAGCGCGACCTGGCAATGTTGTGTGTATCGGTATAGAGATCGAACCAGCTGCGGTAAAGATAGCGGCGTACATAGCGAGAATTTTTGGGCCGCGGCGCGAATTGCAGAAAATGATTGTAGTGGCGGACTCCCGTGCGTTGAAGGAAGCCAACCGCGGGATTCCAATTGGCTTGAATTTCGCGGAAGTTGGCGTGGGAGCTCCATCGGTCGTTGGGGTAGTCCACGCGGACACCGTAAGCGGCGGTGTCGTTGGCGGCGGTCAAGATATTATTGTTGCGCACGTAGAAGCCGCTCAGTTCCAAATTTTGATTGCCACGAAAGCGCGAAGTGGCCACTGAGAAATCCGCTCCGCCGGTATAGCGGTCTGCCAGCGTGCCGTTGCGCTCACTTCGCCGGGTGAAGATACCACCCACGTAGGATTGCTTCAGAAATCTTCGCCGCGCTCGAAAAACGGTGAAGTTCTCGCCGGTATTTGCCCCCTGGTCGGCAGTTTCCACCTGCAGAAAGCCCAGATCGTAAGCGCCAATCTGTCCGGCAAGTTTCGCTCCATAGATGATGCGCTGCGGAACAGTACCATCGGCCGTCAATCCAATATTGCGACTGAAATAGGGCGTGATCGCGTTGTCATCTTCTCGCGAAAAGCTCAGAAAGTTTGAGCCTTCAAGGAAGAAGGTTCGCTTTTCGGGAAAAAACAAATTGAACTGCGTCAGGTTCACCTGGCGCTGGTCCACTTCGGTTTCGGCGAAATCGGTATTGATCGTTATATCCGCTTTCAAGGTCGGCGTAATGCTGTAGATTAAATCGCCGCCCACCGCGCCGCGCCAATGAAGAGAGATCACGCTGGCACCGGTGTTGGCTCCCGGCGGGGCTTCTTCCACTTTGCCGGTAGCGAAAGGTTGCACGGTGATTCCCTTCCCTTGCGTGACATCCATCAGCCCTTCCAAAAGTCCGGCGTTGGTCATGCGCTGCAGGTTTTGATTGCGCTGCCAGCCGTTCCAGACGCTTTCCTCGTTCTTGCGCTTTACGGTACGTTGAAAATTAATGCCCCAGGCCGGGGCCATGGGGTCGAAGGCAACCGTCTGAAAAGGAATTTCCACTTCAATGGTCCAACCAATGTCGGTGCGCTGCACGCGTTCATACCAGATGCCATCCCAGCCGCGAATATTGCTATTACCGAATCCACTGCCGCCTATCATCAAGGCGTCACCCATGGCGCCGCTGGGATTGGTCTCGAAAAAGTAGCCATTCACGCCGTTCAGCAAAGGATCGATGGTCCACATAAAGCGGTCGTCGGAGGGAAGATAGCCGTCGCGGAGCATCTGGTTGCGCTTCAGCATGGTGGGGTCGGAATCAAAACAAGTCACACCCAGGAACAGGCTTCTTCGGTTGAAAAGTATGCGGACCTCGGTGCGCTCGGTTGCCAGTTCGCCGTTTTTGGGATCCTGTTGCACGAAGTCCGTGATGGGCTCGGCGCGTTGCCAGGCGGCTTCGTCCAGGTGGCCGTCTACTTTAATGGATTCGTCGTCCGCAAGGCGCATGGCCTTGACCACAGGCCTGGATTCGTAGCCGGGGATTTTAGAGAAAGTCCTGCGCGGTTCCCGCGCGGGTAAACCTATTGGGAGTTGCGCGGCCAAACTGAACGCGCAGCAACACATCATCACGGCCGCCAGAAAAGGACGCATATGGATTTTTGCGACGTCAATGAGACGCGGCAGTTTGCATTATGTTCCTGCTAATATGCCTTGGCGACCACCACACGGTGGCTGACCGGCTCACCAGTGACAATGCAGTTGCCCGGGCCGTCGTATTCGTCCTGCAGCGGAATGCAGCGGATGGTGGCTTTGAATTCCTTCACGCGTGCGTCGCAGACCGCGTCGTCCTTTATGTGGGCCATCACGAATTTGCCGCCGCCTTTTTCAGCGGTGACGGTTTTAAGAATCTCTTCCACTTCGCCAATGGAGTTGGCCAGGACGGTGTTGTCCTTCAGCCGTTTCTGCGCTGAAGCAAAAAGATCCTTCTGCATTTGATCCAGCAGCACCGGTAATTTTGCGGCGACGTCAGCCTGAGGCAGAATCTCTTTAGCGCCGGTATCGCGGCGCTTCATCACAATGTTTCCAGAAGCCACATCGCGGGGACCGAGTTCGAGAACCACAGGAACGCCACGGCGCTCCCAGTGATAGAATTTGGCGCCGGGGTTTTGGCCTTCGCGATCATCGAGTTTCGCACCGATTTCTTTGGCAATCTTACTGGCGGTTTCAAGAACACTGGCTCTTTCTTCATCCTTGCGATAGATGGGCACCAGAACGGATTTGTTGGGCGCAAGTTTGGGAGGCAGAACGAGGCCTTTGTCGTCGGAGTGGCTCATAATCAGGCCGCCGATTAGGCGTGTGCTGACGCCCCAACTGGTTTGCCAAACATAATCCAGTTGCCCTTCCTTGCTTTGGAATTTGACGTCGAAGGCCTTGCCGAAATTCTGGCCCAGGTCGTGACTGGTTCCCGCCTGCAACGCCAAACCGTTCTGCATCATCGACTCAATGCAAAAACTACGCAGTGCGCCGGCGAATTTTTCGTTGTTGGTTTTCACGCCTTTGATCACCGGCATGGCCATCACGTTCTCGGCGACGTCGGCGTAGACGTCCAGCATGCGCAGGACTTCTTCCTTGGCCTCTTCGTGCGACGAGTGCGCGGTGTGGCCTTCCTGCCAAAGAAACTCGGTGGTGCGCAGGAACATGCGGGTGCGCAGCTCCCAACGAATCACGTTGGCCCATTGGTTGTAGAGCAAAGGCAGGTCGCGGTAGCTTTGAATCCACTTGGCGAAAAAGTGCCCGATGATGGTTTCCGACGTAGGCCGGATGACGTAGGGCTCCTCCAACTTCTTGCCGCCGGCGATGGTGACCACGGCGAGCTCCGGCGCGAAACCTTCTACATGCTCCGCTTCCTTTTGCAAGAAGCTTTGCGGAATCAGCAAAGGGAAATAGACGTTCTGGTGCCCGGTTTCCTTAAAGCGGGTGTCGAGCTCGCGCTGCAGCACTTCCCAAACGGCGTAACCGTTGGGGCGGATGACCATGCAGCCTTTGACGATTTCAGCGGGCTCGGCCATATCGCCGGAGAGGACAACGTCTTGATACCAGGCGGCAAAGTCCTTGGTGCGAGCGGTGATGGGAGATTCAGCCATGTTTTTGGGGTGTTGTTCTAGGGTACGACAAGCTTGTGGGTGGATGTGGTGGGTAAAGGTATGATGGATTTTCTTGGATCGACGAGAACTCAAGGAACTTGGCAAAATAGAAAAAGAAGGAAGCGCAGGTGTCGCTTTAAACGCAATAGTCGGAGCAACTGCCAGGCGCTCCGACGCTTCCCCAGGTGGATTCAAAACCAGGTGATTCAATACAGGGAATCTAACGGATCCGCCGCGCGGGCGGTTGACTCTCCATCACGACCCTCAGAATGCGATTGATGCGCGTCTGGTAGCCCCGGCCGTGGCCCTTCAGCCAGTCGAGAACGTCTCCGTCCAACCGAATCGTCAACTGCTTTTTTACAGGGGGCCAAGCGGCGGTGGCTTTCTTAAGAAAGGTTTTATCGAGAGCTGGGATGTCTGAGTAGTCTATGTCCGCGTCGCTCATCGCATCAATTCGTTTTAAGTCGCTTTTGATAGATTTCTTGTTCACGGCGATTCGCCTTTCTCATGGAGATGATGCGCCGCCGCTCGTCCCGAGGGGAGTGTGCGATCACCACCACCCGCCTTTCGAGCAGGCCCAAACTGATAAGCCGCTCCTCTCCGTAGTCGAAGCGGTCGTCGATAAACGTGACACACGGCCCGTTGAGAACGCTTTCGGCATCCCCAAAGTTGAGCCCATGTTTGGTGACGTTCGCTCTGTTCTTGGCGTCATCCCATTCGTATTCTATTTTCAAGTGTAGCTCTATTTGTAGTTACACGTCAGTCAATTCTTCTGGACCGCCGCCCACGCCTTCTCCAGCACCGGCTTCACAATTTGCGAGAACTCCGAGTACGCACTAGATTCAGGGCGGAAGTGGAGCCGGTCCGGCAGAAACAGGTCTTCACGCAGTTTGTGCTGCTTGTCGAACAGAATCGAATTCATGTCGATGTAGTCGACGTTGGGAACCTGGTGGCTGTAGCGCTGCATTTCTTGATTCACAGCGTCCACCACGTCCCAACGATCGCGCTTGTCAGGAGCCATTTGGATGGACGTGTAGAAGAAAAACGTGCCGGGTGATTTTTCGCGCAGCAGTTCAATGAAGCGCTTGGTGCGTTGGAGGATACCAGCAGCATCGGCTCCGCTGCCCACGTCGTTGCTGCCGCAATAATACACCACAATGCGCGGTTGATAGGGAACAATCAATTGCCCAAAACGGTTCAGCATGTCCTGCGTTACTGTGCCCGGGATGCCCTTATTCAACACCGGCAGTGGAGCCATCTGTGTGGGCAGATTCCTCCAGTAGGCAAAGATGCTGCTGCCGACAAAGACGATCCCGCCATGTTGGGGCGAAGTGATCTCCGGCGTGTCCTGCGAAACGCTCTGAGCCGCAATGGGCGTCATGAAAAGAACGACGGCGATGAAAACCGCAAGCAGCCGATCGGGACGAACACGCATGAACATTACTGTAGCGCGGAAACAGCAGCAGATTCGCCGGCAGAAGGCCCCCTGCAGAACGGCGAACACACGTTCAGAGCAGCGCGGGTGAATTGGATACCTTCCGGTTTGCCGACGATACGGAACTTAGGGGGCAGAAGCGCGTTGATCGGGAGTAACTCGAGTGTGTCTTCCAGTTGATAAGACCGAGGTGATAAGACATTGATAAGACATGGCCTTGCCAATTCGCTTGGTACCTGTCAATATTTCGTAAGGTAGCTATCAAATTACGATGAAGATGGAAGGCAGAAAAGAGAAGCTTAAGCTGCGGGATCCTACGACCAGAGCCGGTTTTCCAACGCTTTCAAGCGAGCGACAGGTTTACGTCCCAGCGTCTACCGGCGCCGGTTCGGGCGCTTAAACAGGAGGCATAGATGGGTATTGGATGGAAGCTGGCACTCGTGCTGTGCGTGTTCGTCGCTGCGGTCGCCGTCGGATCGCCCCTAACGGAGGATTCGCTCGTTGGCCTGTGGGGTGCGGAGCACACGGAGGGTTCGCCCGTGGGAGGCAAATTGACGGTGGAGCTTCATAGTGAAGATTCCCACGCTCGCATTGCGGGATTTGACGTGCCCGTTGCCCGTAATGTTGACCAAGTACATTTCTCCCTTCCAGGCGATAAAGGCGAATTTCGGGGCGCGTTGTCCGCGGACAGCAAGACGATTATTGGTCACTGGATTCAGCCCGCCGGTCTAGTCTCGTATCAACCCCGCGCTACCTTGGTGGAACTAGCGGCCACTGGTGCCGGTACTTGGACTGGAAGCGTCCTTCCCCTGGATGAACGTGTCCACATTTATCTCCACTTTCACCGTGAGGACGGAAAGCTGGTGGCTACGATTCGGATTCCGGAGAATAATCGGCTGGCTCCAGGCTTCGATGTAAAAGTCAATAAAAACGGGCTGCTGCTCTCGGGTCCCCGGGGCGAGATCCACGGAACTTTCGATACGCAGACCGGCCGCCTCCTGATTCCGATCACGTCAGCAAAGGCTCCGGATGTCTTCACCAAGCGCGATAACCAAAACGCGGCAGGCTTTTACGCGCGAACCTCACCCTCATCCTACAAGTACCAAAAACCCGAGGCTATCGGGGACGGCTGGACTACAAGTTCCGCTGAAGTAGCGGGCCTCGATTCCGCCGCTATACGCACGTTCATACAATCCATTCTCGACGCCGATCCCTCCGCCCGAACCACGTTCCCCATCCATAGTTTCCTGGTCGCCCGCCATGGAAAGCTTGCGGTCGAGGAATACTTCCGGGGCTTTACTCGCGATCGTCCGCACGACACACGCTCGGCAGGCAAGACCTTCGCGCCGCTCCTGGTAGGCGTCGCGCGTGACCATGGCGCGAAGATCCAGCCGGATACGCTTCTTTCCACCGTCCTGCGCCGGTACCTTCCATTTGCTAACACCGATCGCCGGAAGGCCGGGCTTACGCTCGAACACATCATGACAATGACCCCAGGTCTCGCCTGCGACGATAACGATGCCGCCTCGCCAGGGCAGGAGGACCGCATGCAGTCGCAAAAAGGACAACCTGACTGGTATAAGTACACACTCGATTTACCAATGGTTAGCGATCCTGGTGGCGAACGTGCCGTCTACTGCTCGGCGGATCTTAACCTCGTAGGAGGAGTCGCCGAAGCAGCGACTGGAGTCTGGAATGGCGAGCTCTTCTACCGCTACGTGGCTCAGCCGCTGGCATTCGGCAGATACTATTTAAACCTGATGCCAACCGGTCAGGTGTACTCCGGTGGAGGGGTCTACCTGCAACCGCGCGACGAGCTAAAGCTGGGGCAGCTCTATCTCAACGGCGGGATCTGGAACGGCGTTCGTGTCATCAGCAAGGAGTGGGTCGAGCGATCGACTACCCCGCATGCTACGTTCACGCCGGTCAACGACATCGACTCGAATCACCGCTATGGTTACGGATGGCACGTCCACGACTTCACCGTCGCCGGCCGGACGTATCGCGAATATGCTGCGGAAGGCAACGGCGGCCAACTCGTGATGGTCTTCCCGGACCTGGATATGGTAGTGGCCGTCAACGCCGGAGCGTACGGCTCAGCGATGTGGTATCGCTGGGCGCTTGAGACGATCCCGAAATACGTCATTCCACTGGCAACTCACTGATTGCCAGAGAAGACCAACGAACACATCTCTGGAGGAGAACCGGCATGACAATTTTAGTGACAGGTGGAACAGGGCTTGTGGGTTCTCGACTTTTACGCCGATTCGTCGACGCCGGCGTAGTCTGCCGTGCGCTCGTACGGCCAGGCAAGGAGATTCCCGCTGGTGTGGCACGCACGGAAGGCGATCTTCTCGACGCCGCTTCGTTGAGGGCGGCCCTTGAGGGAGTCGCAGCGATCGTTCATCTTGCCGCGGTCTTCCGTACTCAGAATGAAGATGATATCTGGCGAGCAAATCTTGAGGGAACAAAGAACCTGATCGCCGCTGCAAAAGCTCATTCTCCGCAATCTCGCTTCGTCATGACGAGTACTGGGCTGGTCTACGATGCAAAAGCATCCCGCCCCGGTCTTGAAGACGACACCACCAGTCCCAAGCTCGCGTATCCGGCAAGCAAGATCGCCGCTGAGAACGAACTTCGCGCGAGCGGACTCAACTGGAGCATCCTTCGTCTTGCCTTTGTCTACGGGGATGGGGACGGGCATCTGGCGTCGGTTCCGCCGCTCGCCGCTAGATTCGGGTGGCACCCCGCGAAGACGTTCAGCCTCGTTCATCAGCGCGACGTTGCAGGCGCGATCGAACTTGCGCTGACTGGGGCGATGGATGGGCAAATTGTCAATATCTGCGACGACGCCCCCACCACCCTTTACGAGATGGCTAGCCTTGTTGGCTCTCCCATCGAGCCCTCAGCAGAACCTTTGATCGACCCGTGGGTGGGGCGCATGGATGGATCTCGCCTTCGAAGCCTCGGCTTCCAACCAACGGTTCCAACTCTGTATCAAGCTGCTCAACGAGGAATTTTGTAGGCAGGCCTACGGCCCGGGCCCATGGATTTCGTACTAGCGACCTCCACAGGCGCAAACGATCGTGATCACGTTCTTCAACCAACCTATCCAAATCGCGATGCTTTATCCAATCCGCGATGCCTTGGAGATCTCGTGGGCCGCTACTTCCACCAATTGCACTAGAGCGGCAAGATCGCTCCACGCCCTTTCCTGGATGCTGCCGTTCAGAGAAACCGCGGCGCGCACGGAGTTCGCGTGATCGAAAATCGGCGCGGCCAGCGCGCGCAAACCCAGGTAATGTTCTTCGTCGGCTGTGGCATAACCCTGGGCTCGCACCAACGCCAGTTCTTCGCGAAGTTGTTGGTTGGCGATGATGGTTTTGGATGTGGCACGTCGCTCCAGCGAATTGGGCACAATGGGAAACTTATTGACGGTTGATCTTAACGCCATCTTTCAAAAATTTCTCGTAGTTGCCAATATCTTCGTTGTTTTCCACGCACACGTATTCGCGAATCCGTGTGCCTTCGCGCAGCATCAGGCTGGAGTTGATCACCCATGGTTTGGTGAGCACCTTTGGATCTTCGATGGTGGCCTGGTAGTTGATACGGTCTTTGCTCACCCGCGTGTATTTTTCGGTGATATGCATGGCATCGCTATGAAAAGTACCGGCGCCGATCAGCCAGGTTTTGTCGTTGAAGCTGGTCACGTCCACCACCAACGTATCGCCATCCCAACGCGCCACGGAATCGCCCATGTAGCTGGGTTCCAAATCATCCGGATGCTTCGTGGTATTCAGCGGGATCACGCGGAAGACATTCATGTACTCATATAGAAGGACGATTTGGGTAGGAGTCTGAATGAATTGCTGAGGGAACAGGCCCAGGGTTACGGACCTGGGAATACCGGGCGGTAGGCAACGCGCCGTCGGATCGTCGATCGCGCGTTGATTGAACGATTGCAAAACCTTTTTTACCGCCCAGGGCTGATAGGGCGCGCCTTCTCGGGATTGGCGGTCACCGGAGGAAGGCGCGACGGGCGCGGTGGGGTCCGTCCCTGTGCCGCCGACGCCCGTGCCAGTATTCGCTTCCTCCCAAGTTCCAGCGCGAGTGCTGCCACCTTGCCAGACGCCGCTAAGATCGGGCCTGCCATCGGCACCGCGGGGGACGGTGGACTTTGCGGGTGTCTGCGCTGACGCTACAAATGCGAGTAAGAGAAAGATCAGTATTGGCATTGGGGCCTCTTATTGTGGGTCTACCGCTGGAGCGTTCCCGCCGTCGCCGGTACCGGAAGGGGGACCGAAGAACAACTTCTTGCCATCTTCAAGCGTCACTTCACGCGAGTGGGCCCAGTTGCTGCCATCGCGAGCGCGCCATCCGAAAACGGTGATTTTGCTTCCCGGTTTGATGGTCACGTCGCGTTTCCAGCCGGTGCGGTAGAGAACGCTGGGCGGATAGCCTTCAAATTTCCAGTTGGTCACGTTACCTTTGTCATCCTTCACATCCAGGAAAAAGTAGCTGTGCGGATTGGTCCAGTCTACCTTTGTCACCACGCCGTTCAGCGTAATGGGCTTGTTGGCATCATACTCCGCGCCGAAGGAATGATGGGCCAGCGCCGGCAGTGCCGAAAACAGCAGCGCGGCAGCGGTGTTCAAAATGTAATTTCTCATGCAAAACTCCCGCTATGCAGTTTACGCCATCCGGGGGCCTCTGTCATATTTTGCTCGGACCTTGGCTTGGCGCACCAAGCAAAAACTTTGCCCAGTGCGCTTCAAGCCGGGCACACGACAGGAACATCGACGGCAGACGGCTACTGATCATTAGCTGGTTTAGCAGTCAGACTCGTCAAACTGGTTGTCATAGCATCGCTGTCATAGCATCGCTGTCATACCATCTAAAGATATGCAGAAGCCGACCTTCGATCCCGGGCTCACCCAACAATTCACTGGCGTGCTGCGGCGCAGTATCAACAAAGACGGAAGCTTTAACGTTTCTCGCCGCGGCGGCAACTGGCGTAACATTCACCCCTATTTGCATCTGCTGAACATGGGCTGTTCGGCGACAATTAGACCACCCGGCTGACGACAATTAAAACTCCCGCTCAATGACAACTAATGTGACCATCGAGAATCGCGCTGGAATAGCGCCGAGGCCATGGTCACAGACGAGCAGGTGAGGAGGCTGAGAAAGTTGTCGAACACGGAAAAGAATCAAGAGCTTGCGGCGGCGAAGGCGGGGATGGACCC
>JANXYJ010000046.1 GCA_025350105.1 Terriglobia bacterium
TATCAATGCCAGTGACGTTGAATCCCGCCGCTGCGAATTCCACCGCCAGCGGCAATCCCACATACCCCAACCCCACGATCCCGACATGGGCCGTATGGTTCGCGATCTTCTCGTGCAGTTTTTCGTATGGTGTCATGAGTATTTTGGGCTCGTTCCTTTTTTTAGTTCGATTCCAGTTTGCGTTTTGAATTCCAGTAAGCTGCAGGCAATTTTGAGAGGGTAACGGCGACCCCTAAGTGGACCCAACACAATTTGGACCCCCGACGGGCCGCGAGGAGCTTCCCACTGCCTGATGCTGCACGTTAGGAGAGGCGGTCCACGATTGAGTTGTTTAGTACTAGTAGTAATGTTATCTCTTCTAGTGTGCCGGACGAACGGCCCTTTGGCAAGTTTCCGCGCGAACTCGAAAAAACACACTAAACTGGGAAGCATGGAATTGGACGCGCGTCATCTGATCGGCGATCCAGCGGAGCTGCGGCGGATGTATGGAACTCCACTGGAACGCTCTCTGCGGAAGCAGTTGGATCATTTGGACGGCCATTGCCGGGCGTTCATTGCGGCGTCCCCGCTGCTGTTTATCGCGACACAAGGTGCCGCCGAAGTGCCCGGCGGTTGGGCCGATTGTTCGCCGCGCGGCGATCACCCTGGCTTTGTCAAAGTGGCCGACGACCACACCTTGCTGATTCCCGACCGCCGTGGCAACAACCGGCTGGACACGCTGCAGAACATTTTGCTGAATCCGCGGGTGGGCCTGCTGTTTATGGTCCCGGGCCTTACCGAAACTTTTCGCGTGAATGGCGATGCCGTGCTTAGCCGCGATCCGGCGCTGATTTCCCAGTTTGTTGTGCAGGATAAAACTCCGCGCACCGTCATTGTGGTGACGGTGAAAGAGGCCTATCTGCAGTGCAGCCGCGCGCTGGTACGCGCCGACATTTGGAATGCAGGGAAGTTTATGGCCCCAGGAACGATACCCAGTTTCGGCACCATGCTGCAGGCGCATACGGGCGGGTTTGTGGATGGGCAGGCGCTAGATGAAGAGAATCGCACTCGTTTGCCGTTGACCTTGTATTAGATGGTAGGGAACGTCATGTTCTAAGCGCGGGCCCGCACGGTGAAATTCTTCCCCCGCTCATTCTGTGCACGATTGCTGCGTTCCACCGCTAAGACGCGGATCATCACGATGTCGAAGTGACTGGCACTTTCGCCCCTTTGCCTCGCCAGTTCCGCCAGTTTTTCGGCGGCTAGCGTCAAATCTACCCGGTGACCGGCAATCTCCGCCATTTCCGAACCCTTTACCGCTTGCAGCGAGTCCGCCGACAAGAGCAGAACGTCACCGGGCTGGATTTGGTAGTCGATCAACCGGACATTGCCTAAAGTAAGCCGGGTGGCGTGATTGTGGCGGATCAGATAGCAGCAGGCGTTGCCGGTGTGCGCCACCACGGCACGATCGAAGCAGAGCGCGCACAACACCAGGCCCTTGCCGGACGAGCTGATTCCCGGGTGTTGCGCCTCTTCATACATCACCCGATCCACGGTGACCCCTAGAGGCTCGTTCATGGGGGCTGAACGGAATGTCTCCGCGATGCGGTCCATGGTGGGATTTCCGGCAGTAGGGGGTCCATTCGAGGGACTGCCGGAAGAATCCGCGCCACCGGCCGTCAACGCGAAAACCCAGATGCGCGTCTCCCGGCGATTATCTTTCAGTACCGGGCGGGTTTCGGCCAGGAGTATTGGGCGGGTTTCCGCAAGGAGAATCGCGCGGATTTGGCCACCGCTCTGTTGCGGCACACTGCGAGCGGATTGGACGTACTCAACGTGCAACATGCGGATTCTCGATGGGGCATTGCTAAAAAGCGTTTCCGTCTTTACGACACGTTGGCGGGCCGGGGCCTGGTTCAACAGCCCCGGCAATATCCGCGGGCCCGTTTACGGTTTCTTCTCCATGATGTTGTTGCCAAAGATGAAGCCGACTTCGCCCATCGCCCGGAACTGGCTGGCGTCATTGCCATTGGTTCCGAAGCCAGCGCCGCTCACCAGGCTGTTGGCGTGGACAAAGGAGACATCTCCGCGCACGAAGAAGCCGCCCTTCTGATAGGTGGGTGTGACCGTGAAAGAAGTCGCACCGCTGCCGGGACCATACACCAAGTTCACCGAGCCCTCTTTTACGCTACCCGAGCTGGAAATGTATTCAAAGCGCAAGGGCAATGAAAAGCCGTGGCTGAAGGCACGACTGGCCAAAACGGCAAAGCCGTTAGCGGAGGCGCCCTTGGTAACGCCAATCTTGGCGTTGGTGGGCACGTTGGAGTATTGATAATACGGCTGAATGATCCAGGGTCCTTTGGTGTAGGTATAGACCAAGCTGTACATGGTGCTGTTGTTTTGCAGCGGAGTAGCCAGGGTCTGGAACTTGGTCTGTCCGGCATTTCCCATTCCCACGAAGGCCAAAGCGTGCGCTCCGTTGGTGTAGGTTAAGGAACCCGAAAGCCAATTATAGCGGTTGGAATAGAAACCGTCGTTCCAACTGAAACTCGCTGCCACTTTGCCCATGGTCTGGTTGACTTGAATCCCGCGGTTGACCGCGTTCTCCTGATTCCACAACAGACCACGTTCAATGTTCATATTTTCAAAAGTGAAGGTGTACTCGGCGCCCATTAGTGTGGGCAAGGAACCGACCATAACGGAGGTATTCTTCCCCGCCTGCAGCTTCACAAACGCGACTGGCAGCGCCCCGTAGAGGCCACTTATAGTATCGCGCGTGGAGAGGTAAGGGGCCCCCAGGGCGGGCAGATTGTAGCCGCCAGCCTGCAAATAGAACTGAAACCAGCCGTCGGTTTTCTGAATAAAAATTTGCCCGTTGCTTAACGCAGCCTGCTTATTGTCATCGCCGGGAATGGGATTGCTTTGCACCAAACCCATGCCGCTGAAGACGCCATTCACTGCCAATTTACCGAATGGACCAGCGTCGAAAATAGCGGGCGGAAGATTTGACAAAGGGCCTGTGATGGCGGGCGTAGGCAGCGGCATGGGCCCAGCGGGCGCGGCAGCGGCTGGCGCATCGGCCGGTTTATCCGCAGGCTTGTCTTGAGCCATGCCGAAAGTAGAGAACGCCAGCAGACATGCGCCGGCCAGTAACGTGTTTTTTCTTTTCATAAGTTGCAAAACCTCCCAGATTTTTCGCGGACCCAGATTTTTCGCGGAAAAAACTCGCGGTGCGCAAGCGACCCGGCTTGCATTTGCGAAGTGCGAATAGGGCTATCTTATCGGCAATCAAAACCGATGGCCAATAGATAATTTGGATTCACCTCATGGCACTCACAGCCCGCGCTGAATGCCATCCCAGGACGTGCTGTAGTACCTATTGCTCATAAGATTTTCCGATAGACCTTATAGAGAGGTTTACTGGGCCGCAACGCCGCGCGTGCCTGATACTGGAGTGGACAAACCCGGGAAACGAAATGCTTGGGGAAGTCATGGTTGGGGGGAGCGCAATGGCTGCGGGTAAAATGGCTGTATTGGCCACGGATCGAATGGGCGATTTCAGCAACCGCAACATGTCCAGCGGAGAAATGCAAAACTTCAAGTTGCAAGCCAGCGGCGATTGGCAGGCCACGCGCGACGAGTTTTATGCCACCGGGAATGCCGCGCTGGTGCAGGGCAAACTCACTGGCATCGTGGATCATTTGTCGCTGCAGGCATTTCAACGCACCCTGGCGCCGGTCTTCCCCAAGGGTTTGACCATGCTGGCGGTGGGTGGCTATGGCCGCCGGGAACTGTTTCCTTACTCCGATATCGACATCATGCTGCTGGTGGACAGTGAAACGCAAACCGCTGCGCTCACCGGCACCCACAAGGAAGCGCTTTCGGAATTCGTGCGCATCCTATGGGACGCAGGCCTGCGGCTGAGTCACTCTGTGCACACGGTTGCAGATTGCCTGGAAGTGCACGAGCAAAACATTGAGTTGAACATCAGTCTGCTCGACCGCCGCTTTCTGGCGGGCGATCATGAGGTCAAGGCCAAACTGGAAAACCGCTTTCCGGCGTTTCTTACCAAAAACGGCGCGAAGCTGGCCAAACATCTGTGCCAGTTGACGCGCTCCCGCCACGAAAAGTACCAGGACACCTTGTATCATTTGGAGCCCGACATCAAGGAAACTCCCGGCGGCTTGCGCGATCTGCATTTCATCAACTGGCTGGGACAGTTGCGGCCCGAACTGCGGCCCGATTCTTTAACCGTCAGCAGGGAAGATCCGACCGCGTTCCTGTCCTCTCTGCGTTGTTTCCTGCACTACGAAGCCGGCCGCGACAAAAACCTGTTGAACTTTGAATCGCAGGAGCTGATTGTGGCCCAGCCATTCACCACGGTCACCGCCCCGCCGTTGTGGATGCGCGAATATTTCCACCGCGCGCGCGCCATTTTCAGGGAAGCGCAGCGAACTTTGGACGCCACCGAGAAGAGCGATTCATCCTTGCTCACCACCTTCCGCGATTTGCGTGGGCGGTTGTCGAATTCCGAATTTACCGTTTCGAAAGATCGCGTGCTGCTGCGCAACCCGGCGCAGCTCAATAGTGATCCTGAAATGATTTTGCGCTTGCTGGAGTTTGTCGCCCGGCATGGCGTCATTCTGGCGGCCGATACCGAACGCAGATTGGAGGCTGCGCGCGGCGCTTTCGCCGTCTGGTGCGCCGTACCCCGGCCGCTGTGGCGTTCGCTCAAAACCATTTTATCGCTCCCCCATGCCGTGATGGCGCTGCGGATTTTGCAGAATACCGGCCTGATGCAGGTGCTGATTCCCGAATGGGAAAAAGTGGTCAGCCTGGTGGTGCGCGACTTTTATCACCGCTACACGGTGGACGAACACACGCTGGTGTGCCTGGAGCAGTTGGCTGAGCTGAAGGGGACGCAGGACCCCGTCCGCGGCCGTTTCGCGGGCTTGCTCTCTGAAATCGATAACCGGCCCGTGCTGCTTTTCGCCCTGTTGTTTCACGACGTGGGCAAAGGCGCATTCTCGGGAAATCATTCGCAAGTGGGAGCCGACTGGTCACTGGAATGTATGCGCCGCATGCAGGTACCGGCCGAGGAACAAGAGAGCATTGCCTTCCTGATTCTGCATCACCTGGCTTTATCGGAAGTGATGACGGGCCGAGATCTGGCCGATCCTGCTACCGCCCGTGCCTTGGCCGATCGGGTGGGTACCATCGAACGCTTACGCTTGCTGGCGGTGCTCACCTACGCCGATATTTCGGGAGTGAATCCTGGCGCGATGACACCCTGGCGGCTGGAGCAGTTGTGGCGCGTCTATCGGGTTGCGCAACAGGAGCTCACCCGGGAACTGGAAACCGAGCGGATTCAGGAAATCCCCAAGGAGATTCCCGGCCAATCGGACTTTCTGAAAGGTTTGCCGGTCCGCTACCTGCGCACGCACACCGCGGCGGAGATCGCTCAACATCTGTCCCTGTACGAAGAGAGCCGCCCCACCGGGGTGGGCGTTCGTTTGGATAAAACCGAAGGCGCCTATCACATGACGGTGATTGCCCGCGACATGCCGGCGCTGTTTGCCTCGCTTGCCGGGGCGGTTTCCAGTTTCGGGCTGGATATTTTGAAAGCGGAGGCGTTCTCCAACGCCAAGGGAATCATTCTGGACACGTTCATGTTCGCCGATCCGCGCCGAACGCTGGAATTGAACCCGAGTGAAGTGGACCGCCTGAAGGAATTACTGCGCAAGGTAGCAACCGGGCGAATGGACGTCCCCAAGCTGCTGCGCGATCGTCCACCTGCCAACGCCAAACGCCCGGCTGTGCCTCCCGATGTGACTTTTGATTCCGAGGCCTGCGACAGCGCGACTTTGGTGGAAATCACCACACAGGACCGGCCCGGCCTGCTGCACAGCCTGGCCACGGTTTTTTCCACCGCGGCTTGCAATATCGATGTGGTCTTGATTGATACCAAAGGGCATCGCGCCATCGACGTGTTCTATGTGGCGCAGAATGGCCACAAGCTTACCCCGGACGTCCAGGCTTTGCTGAAAGAGCGTTTAATGGCGGCCTGTTAAGGTGCAAATTGTAATGTCGTCAGCCACTTAGCTAGGCTGGCGCTGTAGGATTGGGCCCGCTTTCCTGTGCTAGCATTTGAGAAGGCCGGAGTGGGTTGTTGACAGAGTGGACGTTCGGAGAAGCACGCCGTGGAGCCGTCCAAACAAAATACATCTCAATCGGATGTTTCCAAACCGGCGGATGTTTCCAAACCGGCGGATGCATCCAAACCGGGCCACGGTCACGTACATAGAAGTGACGCGTCTCAGCGCTTGGCTGCCAGCCAAAGTCCTGCTCGCAACGCGCAGTGGGAGGACTTTGTGCGCCGCTGTGGGGCGGGAGAACAAGCCGCGCTTTCCGGCCTGTACGATCAGGCGTCGCACTTGGTTTACAGCGTGGTGTTAAAGGTGTTGGCCAATCAAGCCGATGCCGAGGAGGTGACGCTGGATGTTTTTACGCAAATTTGGCGGACCGCGCAAAGCTATGAGGCTTCCAAGGGGAGCGTAACGGCATGGTTGGTGATGGTGGCGCGCAGCCGGGCGATTGACCGCATGCGTTCCCGTGCCACGCGGCAACGGAGGGAGGAGCCGATTTTTGAGTATGCCGATTTTCCGTCCGCCAGCAGCGGGCCGGAACAATCCGCGGCGGAGGGTCAGCGCCGGAGCAAAATTTTATCCGCGATGGCGGACTTGCCGGCAGAGCAGCGGCGAGCCGTGGAATTGGCCTTTTTTTCCGGCTTAAGCCATTCGGAATTGGCGGAACGGTTGCAATTGCCATTAGGAACCGTTAAGACGCGGCTGCGGTCGTCGATGTTAAAGTTGAGGGAATCTCTCGCGGGAATTGCGTGATTCAAACGGTTTAAAAGTTATGTACGGGAAGAGCCAGACCACAAACGAGGCCCAATTGCCGCATAGCGCGCTCACCGAGGAGCTGCGCGGTCAGGCTTCATTGTTTAGCCTGGGGCTGCTGGATGCAGAAGAAGCCGAACATTTCCAAACGCACCTGGAGCAATGCTCCGCTTGCGCCGAAGAGGTGCGGGCCTGCAGCGAAATGGTGGCTGGTGTGACCGCAATCTTAGCCGAAGGTGACACCCTAGGAAACCCCGCGCTAAAACCTCCCGCCCATTTGAAGGAAAAACTGATGCGCCGGATTGCGGCGGAGCCGGCACCCGCGGCCGAGTTGAGCGGCGTGGTGGTCCGCGCGGAAGAAGGCCGCTGGCACCAGGTGATGCCGGGCATTGATGTGAAGCGGCTTTTCATCGATCCCATCACAAAAAATATGACCTCGCTGTTGCGGGTGGCAGCGGGAGCGATCTATCCGGCGCACCGGCATGCCGGGCTGGAGCATCTGTATGTGGTTGATGGTGACGCCATTTTTGACGATCACACGCTGAATACGGGCGACTACGAAGCCCGCACGCCGCAATCGGTTCATTCCACCGTCACCAGCACGGATGGCTGCCTGTTGCTAGTGATTCATAATCAACACGACGAATACCTGTAGCCCTATCTGTACGGCTTCTGCATCCGTTTCCCTGGGTTCTGCGTATTAACCTTAGAGAATTGCCGCCATGAAGGCATTAGCCATCCTGTTCTTTACCACTTTTACGCTCGCGGCGCATTTTACGCTGGCGGCGCAGACGCTGTCCATCATGGGCCGCGTCATGGATCCGCAGGGCAAACCGATGAATGGAGTGTCCGTGCACCTGCTGGTTCAGGCGGGCACTCATCCGGATGATGTCGCGCAGGCAACCTCGGGCGGCCAGGGTCAGTTTCAATTCGAAGGTCTGATTCCGGCAAAGTACAGCTTGCGCGCGGAATCGAGCGATTTCGTTGCCGCCGCGCGAGAGGTGAGGCTGGCGGCAGGGCAAAGCGGGATGGTGGACCTGCAGTTTGTGCAGATTGCCCAGCAAAAACAGAGCGTGGTGATCACGGCTAAGTCACTGGAGCCAACCGTCGACCTGCGCAACTCCGAAGTTTTCAACCGGACGTTATTTTCCCGCGACGATCAGGTATTTCAACAACTGGATGCGGGCATCGACGGGGGCCAGCACGAAGGCGGCGGAAAGTCCCTGGAAATTCGGCGTTTCGGCTTCAATCTGGACCATGGCGGAGTAAACGGCGGTTTAAAAGTGTTGGTGGATGACGTGGGGCAAAACCAAGGAACTCAGGGGCACGGGCAAGGCTACCTGGGTGCGCTAAAAGCGCTGAGCCCGGAGCTGATTCAGGATGTGACCATTGTCAACGGGCCGTTTAGTCCCGAATATGGCGATTTCAGCGGCTTGGGAGTGGTGCACATCCGGCAGCGCGAGTCGCTACCCGATGAATTTACGGCGCGGCTGCAGGGCGGCAATTTCAATAATGGCCGTGGATTTCTGGCCTGGAGCCCGACGGCGAGCAAAGTGGATTCCTACCTGGCGTATGAGGGCACCTACACCGACGGGCCGTTTCAAAATCCGGGCCGTTACCGCCGCGACAACATCAACGCCAATTATACCCGCGCTTTGGATGACACGCAGAAACTGGGTTTCCGTTTTATCTTCGGGCGCAATCACTTCTATTCTTCCGGGCAGCTTCCGGAGGACTTGGTCAACTCCGGGCAATTGGATCGTTTCGGGTACATCGACCCCAGTGATGGCGGCCGGGTGAAACTCGGAACTCTTTCCAGTTACTACAGCAAGTCCTTTCACCAGGGCGACACGTTGAGAATTGACGGCTTCGCGGGCCGGTCGCTGTTTGATTTGTATTCGAACTTTACGTATTTCCTGAACGACCCGGTGAACGGAGACGCTTTTCAGCAGCACGATTCGCGCCTGCAAGAAGGCGCGAACGCGCAGTGGATTCATTTCCACCATGTGGGAAGTAGCACGGCGACGTTCACGGCGGGCGGGAACTTTCACGATAATCAGATCAATGTGGGGCTGTATCCTGTCGTGCAATCGCAAGGTGACGGCCGCGTGCCTTTGGGCGTAACGACGCGCGCGCATGCCCACGTCACTAACGGGGCCGGTTACATGCAGGAGACTTTGAGTCTGCTGCACGGTAAATTGATCGCCGGTGGCGGACTGCGCTACGACGAGTTCCGCTATGCTGTGGCTGATCAAGTAAATGCCGCCGCTGGCGGTATTCAGAGTGCGGGACGCTGGCAAGGCAAGGGCAACCTGGCGTTTACGCCGTCGCAAAAGGTGCCGCTGAGTTTCCACCTGAATTACGGGCGCGGAATTAACAGCGTGGATGCACGAGGAGTAGTGCAAATGCCCGCGCAACCACGGCTGGCGGCAACGGATTTTTATCAGGCCGGGATCGCTTCCAGTTTCAAGCGCATGTCGTTCAGCGCGGATAGTTTTTTGATCGATCATTCAAACGAACAGGTCTATATTCCAGATGATGGCAGTTTCGAATTCAAAGGGCCAACCCGCGCTTACGGGTATGAGGCCAAAGCATCATTCGAACTTACGCATCACCTGTTCCTGAACGGCGGTGTCACCAAAATTGCCAATGCGTTTTACAAGGGTGGCGGGCATCGGGTTTATGTGGACAGCGCACCGCATTTCGTGGCCAACGCCGGATTCACCATGACGGCGTGGCGCGGCTGGAGCGGATCGTTGCGCATGCGCGCCATCAATCACTATCGGTTAGATGGCAACGATGCGTCGATCGTAGCCACGGGACATACGGTGCTGGATTTGGGCGTAACCAAACAGGTGAACCGCCGGGTTGACTTCAATTTCAGCCTGGATAATTTGACCAATCGCGATTATTGGGAAACCCAGAATTACTTTGCGTCGAGGGTTGCGCCGGATGCTCCCGTTCTTGAGCGGATTCACGCCACGCCGGCGTATCCGCTAACCGTCACCGCGGGAATGACGCTGCGCTTTGGCGGCAAATAGCGCGGGAACACAGTTATAGTAGTGAGGCGCGCACGATTTTCTTTGGGTCCACAATTTACAACCCGGCTTAGCCGTTTTGCCGCAACCATGGTGAGCGGGGTTGTGCTGTGGTGGGTGGTGAATTTACATCCCTGGTGGCCGTTGGCCTGGATCGCACCAATTCCCTTGCTGCTGGCCGCGTTTCATGCTGCTGACCGCGAAGCAGTTTGGCTGGGTTTTCTGGCCGGCTTGATTGGCCACGCCAGCAATTTTGCGTATTTTCGCATCACCGCGGGCGGTGCGTTGGTGGCAATCGGAATCATTTTGTTGCAAGCTTTTGCCTGGGCCGGGACGATCCGCTTTGCGCGCAGGACGGTTTTGCGTTCGTCACATTGGTTGACGGTGTTGGCCTATCCGCTGGCGTGGGCTGCGTTAGATACGGTAGTTACCGCGCTTTCGCCGCACGCCTCCTTTGGCAGTTTGGCATATAGCCAGGGCGATGCGTTGCCAGTGATTCAAATCACCATGTTTACGGGCGCACCGGGAATTGTGTTCGTCATCAGCTTGTTTGCCTCAGCGGTTGCGGTGGCGTTCTATCGCCGCAAGGCTCTCTATTTATCGCCGCTGTTGCTGGTGGCGGGTGTGTTGGTGTTTGGAGAAATGCGTTTGGCGCAACCGGGAAGTTCGTCTTCTGTCAAAATCGCCGCCATTGCCATTGACGATTTTGCCGGCCCGCGTGTGCCGGAAACGGATCGCATTTGGGAACGCTACGAAACAGAAATCGCCCGTTCAGCCGCGCAGGGCGCCAAAATCATTCTGTTGCCGGAGAAGATCGAAGTGCTGGATTCCGGCGCAGCGCAACACGCGGCACCACAACGTCTAGATGGGCTGGCCGCGGCGGCTCGTCAGAATGCGGTGTATCTGGTGGCGGGTTTGGGGCAAAGACTGGGCCTGGTACTGCGCAATCGCATGTGGATGTTCGATCCCAGCGGCGAGCTGGTTGCCAGCTACGACAAACACCATTTGGTGCCCGGCCTGGAGGCTGAATTTAAGTCCGGTGAAGCCTTCACCGTGCAGAACATTGCGGGCGTGCGCTACGGTTTTGCAATTTGCAAAGACACGCACTTTCCCTCGCTTGGACGAGCTTACGGCCGGCGGCGCGTGAACGCCATGCTGATTCCGGCCTGGGATTTTCAGCGCGACGCCTGGATGGCGGAGCGCATTACGGCGCTGCGTGGAGTGGAGAATGGGTACAGCGTCATCCGCGCGTCACGCGAAGGCCTGCTTACGGTGAGCGACAACCGTGGGCGCGTTCTGGCCCGAGCGGAAAGCCGCGCTTTGCCGGGGGCCACCTTACTGGCGTTGGCGCCGATGGGAGCTACGGCACTCACGCCGTACTCCCGTGTCGGGGACGTTTTCGGATGGACGTGCCTGCTGGCGGCCATCGCGCTACGCGGCTGGCCGGTTGCTTCGAACGACTTTTCATAAGCGGCTTACGCTTTACACGTAAATAGTGCCCGCAATGCTACAATGATGGAAGCCCACTCGCCCCAAAACGTCGAGGCCAGGTAGCTCAGTCGGTAGAGCGCAGCCCTGAAAAGGCTGGCGTCGGCGGTTCGATTCCGTCCCTGGCCACCACGCTAACTCTTTCATTTTCAACACGTAAACGCCTGATTTTCTATCTGTGCCAAATGTGTGCCATGAATTTTCCGAATTAGGGCGTCTTGCTGGGCCTGGAGTTCGGGTGTCCACTTCGCGTAGTAACGACTGATCGTGGCGGGGTTATCACCGAGAATTGATGCTACCTCCTCGATGCTGCCACCCTTCCCTAGAAGTTCCGAAGCGAGCGTGTGACGAAATCGATGGGGATGGCCGTTAGCAACTCCAGACCGCTTGAAAACCGCACTCATCGTTCTCCAGGCACCCTTAACAAGACTCCGCACCTTCGCAGTATCGCTCGCAAAATATCGTTTGTTGTCCTGGGCCGCGCCAATTGGAAGCGGTAAATTCTCTAACGCGTCGAGCGCCGAAGTCGGTAGCTGCACGCGGATCCACTTGCTATTCTTCACCGCTCGCTTCTCGATGCGCCCGTCCTTCACATGATCGCGCGATAGCGTAACCACATCGCTGATTCGCAAGCCGACATAGCGCATAAGTAACGTCATGGCCAGAGCCCTCCGCCGTTCGTAGCTACTCCGTCCAACATGACTGCAGGCGGCTATGATTTTCATGATTTCGTCCCGTGAGTACGGGACAACATCATTGGCCTCAAGCTTCCGTGGGATCCTGAGAGCTTTGGCGGGATTCGTAGCGATCCATCCCCGGTCTCGACAGAATTCAAAGAGTTGGCGAAGCAGCTCAACGTCTTTTGTCCACGACTTCAGCTGGTTACGCTGTGGCGCGTACTGGTCCATCACTTCAACACTGATTTGGTCCAAATGATCGTACGAGTTGGCAGCGCAGAAGTCAGAGAAGTATTTCAGGAGCCGAACATATCGCCGCCTCGTTTCGGGCGCGTTTCCTTGGTGCTGAGCCTGAAACGCGGCGAGGGCATCAACTATTCTCTTCCGCGGTTTGCCAGCTACGCGATCTTCCATCTCAGTTAATCGCTGCGCGGCACGCTGCAAGTCGCGAGTCTTCAAAGAAAGCCGTATCCTTTTACCGTTTGTTGCCGTTCCGCAAACTCGGATTAAGCAGCGACCTCGGCATTTCAAGAAATCCGATCCTCGGTTTCGATCTGGGCACTTCGGTGAGTGCCTCCGTTGTAGGGTTAGCATGGACCTCATGCTACCTCTGGCTTCGCTCCCGATAGACCCGCATTGCCACTGACACTGGAATCCGTAGTTCAACTCGGGTTCTCTTACCCCGTCTCGATTCGGAGCTCAATTTTAATACGCCCGCCTCGTCACGAAACCAGCGAACTACCGTAGACACGCTCAAGCGCCACAACTCGGCATAGAACTGGGGCGAATAATGAGCTTCAAGTGCTATCGATTGCGGAAGGATGAATTGGTCGTTGACAGGGGTGGGAGCTGTCACTTTGATAGCTCCATTCTGAGAGCTCGTGTGATCGCTGTTGCGAGCGCCTTGGCAGCGGTTCGTTCGCGAGCTTCGCCCGTTTGGGTGCCAACCGTGACCCTCGCCTGGTGATCGTTCTTCGTCAGTTGCTTAACTGAAAACTCATTGGGGCCTAGTCTCGCAAGCAAGCGCAGTGCATCAGGCAAGCGATCAAAAGGCTGGAAACGCCAACGCGGGATCCAACTGCCTCCGCCCGTCATGAAACGTTCCGGCGTCACCGTCCATCCCAACACCTGCTCTGCAAGGAGTGCCGTTTGTCGCGATTGCCCTAACCCCTCCACGACGGCCACCCTTCGTCCGCTGCAACGGCAGCAATTCGCGATTTTGCCCTCGAGAGGTCGTCCAATGCTTTGTCGATGCGGATGACCTCGTCTTCAGTGGGGCTGACGTAGGAGCGTTCGATATCGCTTAAACGACTCCTGGAAATTTGGCATTTAACGCAGACTGTGCAGCCTGCGATCCCGGCCGCGATTCTTTTCGCGCGCAGTTGGGAACCGATGTCCATATTCTCTCCTCAGAAAAACTTTCTTCTGGGACAGTTTAAGGGCGGCAAAAAGGGGGTAAATACCGGGGTATTTGCTGGGGGTAATTGGGGGTGAACGGGGATAATTGGGGGTTGAGCTACTTTTGGCGTCGAAATTCGACCGGCTTGTGATGCTTCCAGTCGTCCTCAATCGTCGCTGTGCTCAAACCGTAATGGACCGATGCGAACTCGATCGCCAGCCAGACGTGGCGGCGCGAGGCCTGCATCACTAGCAACTTCGCCTTTAGTGCCGAGTCCTTGGCCGCGATCTCAAACGTCAGATAGTCTTTATGCTCTGCCGCCAATTTAGCGTACTCCGTGGCATCCTCTATCATGTAGCGCCGCAGCGCACCCAATTCTTTGACCAACTTTCCAACAGTTGCCGCACGCGCTCGTTTACGATCAGGGGCCAACGTCTCGTCCGGACCGGATCCGGCTGGGGAAGGTTTTTCGGTTGCAAGTTCTGGCCGCTCCGTACTCTGTTCTGTGAGTTGAATTTTTGGGGCTTCAGTCCCCTCACCGTTGAGCGCCATGCGCTGACGTATTAAACTTGCGCAGCGGGAATCGCACCTCCGCTTAAATTCCTGTTGACGTAACACCAGTTCGTGCACGAATTTGTCCTCATCAAAAAATGGGCTGTAGTGCGTTCGTTCAACATGTACAAGATTCAAAACGTCTTTTCTCTCGTCCTGCATCATGGCCTCAACCCAATCTTCGTACGCGGGAGCGTTACCCTCGTCGGCGACGACAGTTTGCAGCATCACATCGGCTCTTACGTCAAGTCGTTCAAGCCTGAACTGCAGGATCAAAGCCAACACCTCTGAATGAGAGGTCGTGGCTGGAAATCTTTGTTGGTATCGGAACCAGACCGTATCCAAACGCTCCTTCGCATCGAATGTTGCTGCCTCGAATGCGTGCCATTGTTTGTCAGCCGGTGAATATGGATTGCCTCCAAGCGGTCGAGGTTCACTAAAAAAGCTGAAGTCATCTGGCGCGGCCGCGATGCGGGATGCTGATGTCGGGGGGACCTCAAGCGATGGGTCCGCTCTTGGGGTTTCCGGTGGCTCGGGATTTATTACCCGTCTTGCTGCGGTCTGAAGCGAGTTCGATTCAGCAAATAATTGCGCTGCCGGTAACTGCGCCGCAGCACTGTCCGCGTTCCTTTTTGCACGGTCGAGGTTGACGGCGATCGGGAGAATCCCGTTAGCTGCGACAATCGATTCTAGCGAAAGATGGGGATTTTCGAGGTGTTTCATTTCGAAACTCACGGCTCGCCTGTTCAGTTCCTTGCGGAGGGAGGCCAACGACTCATTCACACGATTCTGACAGGCTCTGGTGAACCATGCGGCATGCCATTCATCTGGTTGCCATGAGACGTTCGACATCGGTTTCAATCTCCCGGCATGCCTCTTCAATCCAATTGCAGAAACTGTCTGAATCGGCGCCCGAAGTTGTCGCCCACAATGGGAGATAGTCACAGGTTACGTCTGAGAACCTCGCTGCACCTACTACGATTGTTTCTATGACGCCAATCGAATCGATTATTGCGGGATCATTCTGACGTGCAGTCCACGCCTCCATCTGATATTGGTGCCATTTCTGGTAGGAAACCACCTCGCCATTTTCGCCGTAATGCTTGACGCCAGAGCCTGGGGGCGGCGGTATAAGACTAAACGTTGGCCTTGCCGCGGCGCGACGTCTTTTGGGTGAGGTGTGCCACTCTAGATGTTCACCTGTGAAACTACTCCGCTCAATAAGTTGATTCCAGCGAAGAACGTGGAGTCGTCGTATTCGATCCGGCAGTTTTGGTCGTTCGATCATTTAGGGTTGCGCTGCAGGCCAATCTCCAACCTTACCGCGTCATTGGGTGCATGCACCAAGTCTTGCTTCGTCCCGAGATATCGCTCGGTCGTCTGAATAGACTGGTGTCCGAGCAGCAGCTGAATCTGTTCGAGCTCGCCGCCGGCGGCCCGGCATAATTTGGCGCAGGTCCGCCGCAAATCATGGGGGGCCAGTTTCGGGATCCCAATTGCCCGAGCGTATGGTTTTACGATTTGCCAAACGACCCGCTCTGTCATGTCGCCAACCAGCAGCCCATTCCGACCAACTGAGCGGAACACGCGTCCATCACGAACAATCGCTGATGCAGTCCACTCATCGATTGTCGCTTTCACCCAAGTAGGTATAGGCGTGGTTCGAACACGTCCGTGCTTGCCGACTAGGTCAACGATGCACCAACGACCGTCGCGCTGTTGGATATGAGCCAAGGTCAGCGATGCCACTTCCGACCTGCGCAGCCCGCAGCCGAGCAGAACGGCTAAGACGGCGCGGTCGCGCAGTCCCTTAAGTGTCGACGGATCCGGTGCGTTCACGAGCGCCTGGGCCTGTCGCAACGACAACCAATTGCCGGTTCGGACGCCGATCGTTTTTGCGCCTTTTACTCGCCGAATTCCTTGCGCCAGTTCCGGCGCTAGAAGCCCATTGTCGGCAGCCTCCGTGGCCAACTTACGTATCGCCGACATGCGAATGATAATCGAGGACGAGCCCAAGCCGCGGACTTCCAGGGATACCCGCCACGCACTAACTGTGGCCTTGGTGAAGCCGGGTCGCGGCTCCTGCTGGAACCATGCCATGAACTCGTCCAGCGCCATGTTGTACACGCGTTTCGTAATGGGCGATGAAACGCTATCCAGCACCATCGTCTTCAATCTTTGCCATTCTGCGAGCTTCGGAATTGCTGCTAAATCATTCATTTGTTGGTCCGTTATTGGGTATTATCGTTCTCTACGTCATGTGGACATTACCTCCGTGTTAGGCAAGACATCAAGCTAGGGCTCTACGCCGGCTCGACGCCTCTGCGCCAACAATGGGGGAGCAAGCTAATCCCAAGCCGATCACGTTCACGGCAAATCCGGCGCGCCGAACGTACAATTGAATTCAGGTCTCCCACTTGAACGACCCAGCGCCCAGTTCGTCGCTAGGAAGGTTCCAGAAGCAGAGTCGCGCCGTCCTGCTCGCGGGATTCGGAGGACTGCTGTTGATGATGGTGTTCGCCGGCGTCGACGGCCTTCAGGTGCTCCGCCGGATGCAAGACCGCAGCGGAG
>JANXYJ010000104.1 GCA_025350105.1 Terriglobia bacterium
CGCAAACCGCCTAAACCGCCGTCTCTCCCTACCGCAGTTTGGATTAACAAGCCTTCCGAGAAGGAGAAAACTCTCTAAACTGTAACGCCTCGTGTCTCATTTTCATTGACATGCACCGTTACGCGGGAAGTCGTCGCCGTAAGGTTACCTTAAGCTGTGCCCGTGTTTTGGTCAGCTTCGCATCGGGTTTCAAGCCAATGTTTCAGCTTCACGCATACGTCAATAACTGAGTCCAATTTCGGAATGGTGTCCGCCAGTTCATGCGGGTCAACCCTCCCGTCCTCCAATGTTGCGCCGAGAGAGTTTAATGCCGTGCCCACTTCCTTTATAAGTTCCTGAACTGCCCTGAAATCGTTTTCGGCATATAACGAGTGGCTCCCAGTCGGAATGACTACAATCAGACAGTTGTGGATTTCTTCGAGGGGTTTCAGCAATGCCCGGATATCTTGTTTTGCAGTCGGTACGACAATGATTTTTCGACCAGACGCTTCCTCAAGCTGATCGAGTACGTCGTAATTGCTCAATTCTTGACAGAGTTGTGGAATCACATAGGCTGGAACAGGTCGCTGTACAGTCGGAGAGAGCCAGTGGCCAACTGCCCGCGTATCTTCAGGGATTTGAAGGGCAAACGCAAGGTGGGCGCGGGTCACGCCCTTCTTTTCAGATAGAGCTCGTCTTAGAGAACCTGCAATGGTTCCGGCTAATGTGTTTCGTTTTCCTTTGACCATGTTTCCTCTAACATCGACGGCACCGTTCCAACATTGTCGAAAACGATGCTTGTAATGAACTCTATCGAGTCTACATCATAATAATTGCCAGCCCCGGCCAAAACCGGGCTGGACATTTTACTAAAGGACGTAACTGAAAATGAGTGATCGCAAAGTAGTTAGCGTGAGTACAGAAGAAGAACTCGGAGGCATAACTGCAACCGTGGTTTACGATGATGGAAGCTCGGAGTCGGGTCGATCTCACTGGTTCAACACCTTCTTGGGGCAAGGCGAAGCCACTGAATCAGAGGCGATCAGCGACGCTCTAAGAAAGTAAAGCATTGAGAACCTGGCGTGGGGCATAGGCGCATCTGGCAAAAAAAGCGAGAGCGCCTTCGCCCCGTTTCGATTGAGCTGTTCTGAATCAGTTCTACTGGTCTCCACCTAGCCACTTCCGATAATCCGGCGTTACGTCAAAATGCACGGTCAGCGCTACGCCCGCGCCCAATACCGCTCGCGGTACTGCACGACCAGGCCCTTCTGTTTCGTCGTCAGCTTTAGCGTTCGGAATTCGGAGATTTCCGTCGGCGTGTCGGAGACGAAGCCTAGGTTATATTGGCTGCGGAGCTCGTCTTGAATTGCCTGGTAAATCTGTTCGATGCTTTGCTTCTTTGACACTTCAAAGAACGAAGCGCCGGTTTCTTTGGAGAGTTTTTGCAGAACGTTGCGGCCCTCGCCTCGTCCGAAGCCGCCGAATCCGTAGGTCGCGTCGCTGAAAAGGATGGAATAAATCAGCGTATCGGCGCGCTGGGCGGCTTCTATGGCGTCGTTCAATGTCGCGTTGCTTCCGTTGTCTTCGCCGTCGGAGAGCACGATCATGGCTTTGCGGTTGCGCTGGTTCTTGAGGACCGTATTGGACGCTTGAACGATGGCGTCGAATAACAACGTTCCTCCGCCGTTTTGCGAACGGAGCTCATTGCGGGTGGGTGTGTCGATGTAGGGCAGAACTTCTTCCAGTTCTTTTCGGGACGAGGTCAGGTTCTGGCGCAACTGCACGTTCATGTCGAATTGCATCACAAAGAGTTTGTCGCTGGTGTTGGGATCACGGGTTTGGCGTAGGACCTGATCGAGAAAACGGAAACTGGCGGTGCGTTCGGCTGTGAGGACTTTTTCCTGGCTCATGCTGGTGTCGATCATTAGGCCCACAGTGAGCGGCAGGTCGGTCTCACGAGAAAAATAGCGGATGGTTTGCGGGCGAGAGTTTTCGGTGAGATCAAAATCGTCTTTGGTGAGATCGCGGACGATTTCGTTCTTCTTGGTCCGCACGGTGGCCAGGAGGTTGACGACGTTGACGGCGACGGAGAAGATAGCGGCGTCGTTGTCCGCGGCCGGCTTCTGGGCGAATGCCAGCGCGCTTGCGCCGGTGAGCCCTGCGATGAAAGCGCGGCGGGAGTGGGCGTCAATCGGGATCATTTTCGGGGTATTTGTATCGGCCATTGCGTCGTTGCAGGGTGCTGCCGTTTTCTGTGGGTTAATGACCGCTCGCTTTGGTCGCGGCTCGGAAGTCGCGGGTTGGTGGTTGGGCTGGTAATCCTAGTGCCATTGCCATCGCTCCTTTAAGGTTTCGGCTCGATATTAATTGGGGCTAGGCACGCCAGCGCCATTACGTTGCTCGCTTACGGTCGCGGCTTGGGGTCGTTTGTGCGGCCCCCTGACGGAGGCAGCTCGCGGGTTCTTTTAATGGGCGATCACCTATTTAAGATCGCCTCTAATAGGCGATCCAAGGGCCGGTCTTGGTTACCGCAGGGCTGACGGCTAAGGCCGAAGTCACCACTGCCTGGCCTTCGATGCCGATAAAGACTGTCCGTCCCAGGAAGAAGGGCAGGCCCCAGACGAAGGCGTTAGGATTGGCGGCGGCGTTGGGATTGGGTCCCGCCAAATTGTTAAACACTCGATTGTTGCCGAAGTTGAACGCGAACAGAGTGGCGGCGTTGGCGACGTTGAATGAGATGCTGCCGCCGACGCCGGTACTGTCTTTAACCAATCCCGAAAGACCGGTGAGGGTGGAACTTGGGCAGTAGAATCCCGCAGCCGAACCAGTTGTGGGGCAAGGGTTTAAACCGGCGACGGCCGAGGCAGGGAAGTAGTGGCCGCGCGCTCCCGTCGCAAAAAAGCTATTGGGGTAGGTGACGCTGTTGAAGGTCGTAGAAAGATGGCCGTTGGCGTCTGGTACCTGAACTTGGGCGGAGCCCAAAACGTTGTCTGCCTGAGTGCCGACGCCGAAATACATGGTGCCGTTGACCTGGGCGACGCCACTGTCGTTGACGGCGGGAAGCGTAATGACCACACCGGTATTGTCCTGCGGGAACATCCAGACCGGGTTCTGCAGTTGATTGGTTAAGGCAATGGTTGACGGGGTGCAGCCGGTGGCCGAATTGGTATTGGGGCAAGTGAAGTAAGTGGCCGGAACCGCCGTAGTGGAAGTAACGCAAGCAGCGCAATCCTGCCGGAACATGCCGATGCCGAGGACGCCGTTCGCTCCGGGGGCGATGGCCAGGCGCTCGGAAGCCGCGTTGCCGCTGCAGCCGGCCGGTACGTTGCCCACACCGATGATCTGGACGGGAACCGCGGAGGCCACTTCGCCCTCCAGACGGATGTCGGCGCTTTCTATTGGACCCCATTGCGTGGAGCCATCGGAGTAGCGGGCGCATTCATTGTAGATTCGGCCGTTGGGATCGGTTTTCAGGGGCAGGGTGAGACTGAGCGCGGAGGACAGAATGCGAAGGCCAGAGGAGCCGGTATCCACTTGAATGTTGACCAGATTCTGGCAGGTGGTGGTGCCGGGAACGCAAATCTGGACGGCAGTGTAAAGCGCGTTTGGCGCACCGGTGAAGACTCCATTCACGAACGGAAAGCCGTCCACCAGAATCTGATGTGTGTTGGTGACGGTGGAGGCAGTGGTGGTGCTGGTGGTTGTGCTGGTGCTGCCGCTACTACTGCTGCTGCCGCAGCCTGTCAAGAAAAAGGAAGCAAGCAGGAGTGCTGCGCTGGCGAAAGGGACAAGAACAAGTCGTTTCGTGAGTTTCATGTGGAATGGACTGTGGCGAACTGTTTTGAATCGTGCGTTTGTGAACCAATACGGAGATCTCTGAGACGTATGGATAGGCTGACGGCGCTGGCTCCGAATTGGTTTCGAGCATGACGACGGTTGGACCTCACACGACGTTAGAACTGATTGTCGCACTTTCGGCGGGTTAGGGTGAGACGAGAGGAAGATTGGCTCAAAGAAAAAGGAAGGTTGCAAGCAAGACGGAGGACAAAAATGAAAAGGACCCGGTCCTTAAATCTGGAGAAGCCAGATAAGAGAACCGGGTCCGGGGTTTAGAGAAAGCGCCGGGTTATTGCCCGCCGCCCAGACCCTGCGGGACGACGGTGACCGTCAACTGCTTTTGATCTGTGAGGCCGCTGGATCCCGTCGCGACGCAGATGTAGTTGGTATTGACGAACGGCGTCACGGTGATGCTGGCCGAAGGTCCATTGATGGTAACGGTGGCGCCGCTGATACCGGCGCCGCTGAGTGAGATGGACGCCGCGTTGGTGGCGGAGCATGACAGTGTGAGCGGTGTGCCGGCCAGCGCGCCCTGCTGGCTGACGGTGAAGGCGGTGATGGCCGGTTGGCCACCCGCCCTGGGGCTCACCTGCACGGTGACGGAGGAGGTGCTGACCAACCCTCCCTTGGTGGCCGTGAGGAGGTAGGTTGTGGTGGTGGTGGGCGAAACGCTAATGGTGCCGTTTTGCGTGACGCTGCCGAGTCCGGAGATGGTAACGGCGTCGGCGCCGGTGGTCTGCCAGCCAAGCGTGGTGGAACCGCCCGATGTGATGCTGGCAGGGTTCGCGGTGAAGGAGACCACGGTGGGCGTAACCGGGACCACAGTTACGGTGGCCGTGACGGTCTTCGATCCGCGGGTTGCCGTGATTTGATAAGTCGTGGTGCTAAGCGGTGTCACCGGAGCCGAACCTTGGGCGGTTACGTTGCCCAGTCCGGTGATGGTGATGGTGTCCGCGTTGGCTACGTTCCAGTTCAACGTCGCCGGCTGGCTGCCAGTTGCCTGGGTTGCGGTAAAGGACAGAATGATCGGTCCTCCGGTGGAGACGGCCACGCGAGCGATGCTGAATGCTCCGCTGGGGTCAGATACCTTCAGCCGGAAAGTGTAGTCTTGTCCACCGGCAGCGGCAAAACTAGTGATGGCCGCGTTGGGATTGGAAAGAGTAACGGCCGGGCCGCTATCCTGTTGCCACAGGAAGGTGAGCTGGTCGCCGTTGGGATCGTAGGAACGCGAACCGTCCAGAGTAACAGTAGCGGCGCCGGTGAGTGCTTGATTGGGTCCGGCGTCGGCCACCGGCGGATCGTTGCCAATGCGCACGGTGCGGGTGAGCACTTCATAACGCAAGCGCGGAATCTGCATGGGAGTGGCATGGTCGGCGGCCAGGAGGTCCTTGGGATGGATGAATTTGCCGAACTGCAGACCAACAACGGCGCGTCCAGTATTGCCGCGGCCGAGCAGAGTTTCGTTCACGCCGCCTTCAACCGTGAAGGCCAAGGGGTACTTTTCCAGGGGGAAGATCAGGCGCAGGGTGCCACCGAAGCGGTCGCCCGCCGTGGTGCTTTTCAGATAACCCATGTTGCCTTCAAAGTAGCTGTTCTTGTAGAGCGGGCCGGTGCCGCTGATGCCCGCTTGATCCACCACGCGCAGGTAGGTTTGGGTGTAGATCTGATTCAGGATGGCTCCGTTGGGGCCGATGGCGGCGACGCTGTTGACCAGCGCATCATCCATGAAGGCCTTGGTTCCGTAGGCGCCGATTTTGCCCCACTTGAAGAGGTAGTCCGCGGTAAAGGCCGCCTGGCCCAGGGTGCCACCGGTCTGGTTGCCGGTCATGTTCACGTGCTTGAAGCTGGCGAAGAGCCCGGCTTCAAAGCGGCGGATGCGTTCCACGCCACCAAAGTCAAACTGGCCTTCGCGCTGGCCTTTGCTATAGAAGTATTCGCCTTCGCTTTGGAAGGCAAAATTCTTACCGATGGGCGAGAAGAAGCGGCCTTTGCCGGTAAAGGTAGCGTCGCCACTGCTGGTGGGACCGACGTTTACCCCCAGCATTTCAAACTTGGGATTGCGGCGTTCGTGTTCGTCGACGGTGGCCTTGGCGACGGCATCGGCGCTAGGAGGTTTAGGCAACGCGGCGACGGCGGTGGCAGTTTGGTCCACCTTGCCTGAAGTGGAATCCACTTTCGCTTGCAGTTGGTCCTGACTCTTCTTCAGCGCGTCGAGTTCGTCTTTCAGGCGTTTATTTTCGTCGGCGACGCCGGCCAAAAGTTTCTCGATGTTATCGAGCTTGCTCAGTTTGTCGAGCTTGTCGTTCAAGGCGTCCAGCTTGCGTTGGACATCGTTACAGCAGTCGCCAATGCCGCGCCCTCCGGCACCATTTTGCCCATTCGCCAGATTGCGGATGACGTCGGCCGCGCTGCCATCGCCCACCGGTTTGCCCTGGGCGTCCAGAACGGTAAGGGTGACACGCCGATTCATGTAGCGGCCTTCATCGGTGGGACTGTAGCCGCGCTTGGAGGCCTTGGTGCGGGGTTTGCTGTCAGCCGCGGAATTGACGGTGATCTGATTGGTAGAGGCGCCGTACTTAATCAGAAAGTCGCGCACCGCATTGGCACGGGCCAAGCCCAAACGCTGGTTGTAGGCTTTGCCGCCGATCTCATCCGTGTTGCCTTCCACCTGGACGCGGAAACCGTTATTAGACTTCAGCAGATCGGCGACCCGCAGCAGACTGGGGAAGCCGTCCACCAGGACCGAGGAGTTGAATTCGAAATTAATTTCTTCCCAGTCGTCCTTGTTGGCTTTGGTATCCGGCCCCTGCGCGCGCAGAGCGGGCGTTAATAAACTGGTTCCTACGGTGAGCACGAATGCCCAGACAGCAAATCTACGAAACATATTACCCTCCCAAATGTTGTGCTGCCAATGGTCGTTCTGGTGACGAATTTCTCATGGCGACAGGACGTTTCAATGAAAATTGTGGATTTCTGCGCGCCGGTGGTGCAATGGTTGAATCAGGCGGCTCGACGGCAAACACACTAGTCATCAGGTTACCTTAAACGCTTGAGATCCGCATGTACGGCGGAGTCCTACAAACAGAATTATACCGTTTTGTTTGTGTTAATACCATGGCTGAGTTGGTTTGGCCGATTTCTTGCTTTGAGGGAAAGGGGACCTGATAATAGGGACGGGCCTGCCGGACGGGCAGCCGCTGATCACATCGGGGAAACTCGATTGGGTTAGAGGAAAGTCCGGTCTCCACAGAGCAGCATGCCGGCTAACGGCCGGGGGGATCCGCCTAAAAACGGGTTTTACGGAAAGTGCCACAGAAAATAAACCGCCTGGTTCCAAAAGGACCGGGTAAGGGTGAAATGGTGCGGTAAGAGCGCACCGCGGCAGCAGCAATGCGGCTGGCAGGGCAAACCCCATGCGGAGCAAGACCAAATAGGGGAGGAGGGGCGGCTCGCTCCGTTATCACTTCCGGGTAGGTTGCTAGAGCCGGCGAGTAATCGCCGGTCGAGACGAATGGCTGCCGCTGGGCTCGCAAGAATCCAGTACAAAAACCGGCTTACAGGCCGGCAGGCCCTACTCATGAAAGCTAACTTGCGTTACGAGGTGCGAAATGTTGAACTTTTGGCGCTCCGCTTTTCGCCGTCAGTACCATGCTGCGATCGATACGCTGAGCAACGCGATGACGGCGTCTCCGGATGCGGTTTGGTCTCGTGCGTGATGCACGCCGCGGACTCGCCCATCTCAACCAGTTGATGAAGGTCCAGCTTTGACCGTAGCGATTTCTGGCAGAGCGGAGGCTATGTTCCGAGCCTCTCGTTGGATGCCCAGCAACATTCCACGGAATACGATATTGTGGAACGGCGCCACGGCATACCAATAGAGCAGTCCTGATAAACCGCGAGGCTGGAAAAGCGCCGTTTGCCGCAAGGTGGAGTGCTGGGCATTCTGCGGTTCGACGCGGAACTCGAGCAGAGCTTCCCCTGGCAACTTCATCTCCGCGCGCAATGCCAGCCGACGATCCTGCTCGAACCCAACAACGCGCCAGAAGTCCAGCGCTTCGCCGTAACCGACGGTTTCCGGATCACGACGGCCACGGCGCAGGCCGGGGCCGCCAAAGAGGCGATCTATCCAGCCGCGAATTCTCCAAAGCCAATCGGCGCCGTACCAACCGTGTCCACCGCCAACGCGGCAGACCGCCCGAAAAACGGCCCAGTCTGGAGCTTCAACAATGAGTTCGCGTGCATCGCGAAAGACTTTACCACCGGCCCAATCGGGGTCGCCGGGAATCGGCCCAGCCATAGACCAATTTGTCTCTACGCCATGTTCAGCCATCTTGCATAAAGCTGCCCGGATGGAATCCCGCACGGTTAACAACTGCTGCGGAATCAACTCTTGAATCTTATCCTCGCGGCAGACCACGGGGTTTTTCAGCCCTTCGGCGAGTGGCTTGCCGATGGTGTGACTTAACGGAGTGACAAACTGAATCCAGTAAGAACTAAGCTGCGGCGTCAGCACCGGAACGGGGATGATCCACCGGCGTCTCACCCCCAGTTCCTCGGCCATAGTCCGCATGATCTCGCGGTAGCACAGGACCTCAGGACCACCGATATCGAAAGTACCACCCGTCGTTTCCGGATGCGAAAGCGCTCCGGCCAAGTAGCCAATCACATTCCTGACCGCGATGGGCTGGCACGGAGTGACAACCCATTTCGGAGTCACCATAACCGGCAACCGTTCCACCAAATAGCGCAGAATCTCAAATGACGCCGAGCCCGATCCGATGATCATCGCGGCCCGCAGAACCGTTACCGGGACGCCGGTCGATGCCAGGGCCTGCTCTACCTCGCGGCGCGATGAAAGGTGCTGGCTCAGATCCGGTCCCGTCTCGCCTAGACCACCAAGGTAAATGATTCGGCCTACGCCGGCGTCCCGAGCCGCGCGGGCAAACTGTAAAGCCAGGTAACGGTCGCGCTTCACATACTCCGCGCCTGCGGAGGTCATGGAGTGAACCAAGTAAAATGCCGCATCGCACCCGGCAAGATTCTCCGTGAGCGACGCAGCGTCAGCCAGATCGATTTGCCGGATCTCGATAGCGGGGTTCGATCCCCACGCACGGCCCTCGAGTTTACCAGGTGCGCGAACGAGACAGCGGACCAGATAGCCGTCGTCAATCAACCGCGGGACTAGACGGCCACCAATGTACCCGGTAGCTCCGGCGATGGCGACGCGCCGTCTTGATGGTATTTCACACATACGTCTTGCTTTGATGCCGACGCGATTGTCAGTCTCGCGCTTTCTTTAACAGCACGCAGAAGGGACGCCACTCCACATGGAGCGACGCTTGCCGGGGAACTCGCTTTCTGGAGGTCCAGAAGACGCGCCCAAAATGAAGGACTGCGGCTAGGGTCGGAAACCTTGCCACAAAACGCGAGTCCGACCCTGTGAGTTTCAGTTTGTGCCCATCGTGCTCAATAAGCAGGTCTACATCAACTAGATTCAAATCAACCTGATCTAGATTAGGGCCGCGTTGGGGTTGTAGTGGCATCTTTGGTTCTGATCTTCATGGTGCCGCTGACGCGCCAAGTGGCGTGTTGAGCGTTGGAGGAAGCTGAACTGGGGACCGAGATTTCCAGGGATTGGAACTCGTAGGTGATCTCGGCGTTGCGTCCAGTGAGTTTGTCATAAAGGCCGATCGCTAAATCGGGCCAGGTCTGAGTTTCGGTTAAGGTTTGTGCCATATCCTTCCAGATGCTGAAGCATGGCCGGTCGGTTTAAACAATTATTCAACGTTCAACTTGGTTCCGGTTTCCTGCTTTTCCGAGAGCGAATCGATGCGCTGGTCAAGAAGATCGCGGATTCCCTTCAGGAACTCCAGGCGTGCGTTCTTGAAATGCTCACCGGCGGCCGCGGAAGGCATCATCAAGTCCAACAGCTGAGACAACATCGGACCTTTTCCGCCGCAAACGCACCCTGATTCCTGACGGGCGGTCTGTTCAGAAGAGGTTGCCGGACCTGTGCTTTCGTTCATGTTGCGTTCCTCATTTCCACCACTAACATATCGTGTTCCATGCGCGCCTTCACGGGCACCAGCGCCGCCATGGTGGTGGGCAACCCAATGTGGCGGCGCAGCGTGCCCACTTCCACAATTAATTCGTCGTTTTTCTTGAACAAACCTATCTCTGCTTTTTGGACAAAGGGCATGCGCAGCCGAACTTCGTATTTGCCGTCAACCATCGTGAACTCATAAGGCTTCTCGGTCCGTGTGACCAAACTGGGGTCGATGGTGTTTCTGTACAGGCGATCCGAGAGTTCCTGCAATCCCGCATAACCTAAAACCTCATGATCGAACAGCGGAACAGTGGAGACCGGCACTGGCGCAAAATACGCTTCAATGTCCTGCAGCACGCCGCGCTGCGCTTTGCGCCAGCCTTCAAAAAAGGGATCGGTAATCTCGTCGGGCAGTACGCGGTTCACGATAATTTGATCCACCGTCAGGCCGTGCAGGCTGAAGTACACAAAGGCGCGCTGGGTTTCTCGCAGCACCATCTTTTCGGGGTTGGTGACCAACCGCACGCTGGTGATCCTGGGGTCTTCGAGCACGGTATCAATTCCCTGAATCTTCTGAAACAGACTTTGGATGTTACCGAAGTAACTGTCGGGCGGCGCTTCAATCGGACCCAGAGTGTTGATGATGGGGCGGACCGCTTTCATCACGCGCCGCTGTAGGGTGAACACATGCTTCACATACCAATCGAGCGTGGTGGGGAGGCTAACGAACCGCAGCGATTCCGCCGTCGGCGCGCAATCCAGAACAACGACGTCGAATTGCTTTTCTCTCAGGTACTGATTCACGTACATCATGGCGCTCAGTTCTTCCATGCCTGGAAAGATGGCCATCTCTTCGGCTTCCACGTCGCTTAAGCCCGACGTGCGCAGGACCGATGTAATGTAGCCTGCGATTTCGTTCCAATGGCGTTTGATCTCACGCTGGATGTTCACCTCCTGAATCCACAGGTTGTCGTGAATGGATTTGGGGTCCGCAGTGGTGCCGTGAAAAAGCGCGCCTTCCAGATCGAAGGAGTCGGCCAGGCTGTGGGCGGGGTCGACGCTCATCACCAGGGTCTTGTGGCCCAGTTCCGCAAGTCTGACGCCGGTGGCTGCGGCAACACTGGTTTTGCCAACGCCGCCTTTACCGCTAAAAAGTAAAATGCGCATGTCTGGTCCGGCCTCGCTCAATGACGCTTGATAATCGTCACTGTACAATGGACGCCACGGCTTGGTCGGACGACCTATTCTTTTTTGTTGCCGCTGAAATCAATAAGTCTTCTTGCGGACACCCCTAATCTATACCTTGAGGCTAGTCATCCCGTTGGAACTGAAATCCAAGCCCCGCCCCGACGCAAACGATGTCAGCCAGATCCTGGAGCGCTCTTGCACGCAAGCGGGTAGAAGTTTAGTGGAACTGTCGGCTGAGTCCCCGGTGCTGCTGATCTTCCTGCGCCATGCCGGCTGCTCATTTTGCCGCGAAACATTGGCCGACGTGGCCGTCTGCAGGTCGGCGATTGAGGGGCAGCGAACCCGCATCATCCTGGTTCACATGGGAGACGCAACCGAATTGGATGCCCTGTTGGTGAGGTACGGACTTCTAGGCGTGGACCGCATCTCGGATCCGCGACAGGATTTGTATGGCGTTTTCGGATTGAAGCGCGGTAGCTTTCGTCAGCTTTTTGGATGGAAGGTATTGCGCCGCGGCATCTTCGGCGGTGTCGTGCTGCGCTACGGCATAGGCTTGGCTCACGCCGACGCTTCCCAGTTGCCGGGGGCATTTCTAATAGATCGCTGCGCCATCGTTCGCCGGTTTCGGCATCATTCGGCGGCAGACCGCCCGGATTACGTGTCGTTGTGTACTCCGTCGTCTTCTCCCTCCGAGATTGCTTCGCCGGACAAGTGAGGGTTGCCGTTACAGGAACCTCAAATCCTTGGTGGAACGGTGACCACAATGGCACGCGCCGGGGTTTCTCCCAATCCGCGATAGCTGTGAGGCTCCGACGAATCCATGTGCAGGCTGTCGCCGCTTTGCAGCTCATGATCCTCGCCTTGAAAGCGGATCGCCAGAGAACCTTCCAGCACGAAGAGCAGTTCTGATCCCTCGTGAAAATGCTCGCTCACCTCACGGGCATCGCGGCGGGGAAATTCCGCAAGATAGGCGTGCACTCCTTTCCCTTGGCTCGAAAACGTCAGGCTTTCAAAAAAGTAGCTGGGCGTTGGTGTGTCGGCCCGCTCAGGGAAACGCATTCGCTCGCCTGCGCGGACAATCGAGAACAGCTTCTGCTGTCGTTTCTCGGCAAAAAAATGTTCCATGCCTACGTCGAACACCATGGCAATGCGCGTGAGCGTCGGCAGCGTCGGGATCATCTTGCCGTTTTCCAGTTGGGACAACATGGAGGGCGACAGGCCGGTGTGCTTGCCAAGATCCACCAGGGCGATCTTCTTCCGAAGACGCAATTGACGCAGCTTCCGGCCCAGTTCGTAGGGTGCCAGGGCTCTGGTAATGGTTGATTCGCTTTCTTGCTCCACTACAAGAGAGTTTACCACTACTGAAATAGTCACCATAGTGTACAGCCACACTGATGTAACTTTCAGTATTACTGATTATTTGCAGCCAACCTCTGTTAGCATTTCAGTCAGGAGTAATGAACATGGAGTCCAAGATCTCTGCCCTGGCCAACTGTGCGGACGAAGAACTGGTCCAAAGAGCGCAGGCGAATGACGATGCGGCGTTTGCCGAACTCATGCGCCGGACCTCCCCGGCGTCGCTAAAACTGGCCGTATCCATTCTTCGGGATGTACATGAGGCTGAAGATCAGGTACAGACCTCTTATATGAACGCCTGGCGTCACGTTGCGCAGTTCCATCAGGACGCAAAATTCTCTACCTGGATCTCAAGGATCGTAGTGAACCAATGCCTGATGCGGTTGAGGAAGCTGCGCACACTCAGCTTTGTTTCCCTGGTGGATGATGGTCCGGATGGTGAAACACGAGAAGTGCAACTTACCGATCACAGGCAATCGCCGGAAGCTAGCCTTGCTGGTAAAGAACTTCGGCAGGTCCTCAAGCAGGAAATTCAAAGATTACCCCCGTTGATGCGAAGCGTTGTGCTTTTGCGCGACGTGGAGCAACTTTCTACAGCGGAGGTGGCGGAGCGGCTGGGCCTGACGCCTGCGGCGGTGAAGTCCCGGCTTTTGCGAGCGCGCGTGGAACTCAGAACCAGGCTCGAGAAATATCGCGCACGATCAGAGTGGGCTGCGCACACAGCCTGATCCGTCACTGATCGCCTTCATAACCCTCGTCGCATTTGTTGCAGCGGGCTACCTTAGATTGCTAAAGTAGCCCAACCCGAAGACACACTGGCAACTTATGAGTTCTCGGTTTTCACCCCTCTTTATCTGCCCAGCTCAGACGAGGTCGTAGCGACCAAGGTTCATCACCTTGTTCCACGCGGCCACGAAGTCCTTCACCAAGGGCTCCTTTGAGTCGTCGCACGCATAGACTTCCGCGAGTGCTCGGAGTTGGGAGTTCGATCCAAAAACCAAGTCAGCGCGAGTGCCGGTCCATTGAACGGTGCCCGTCTTGCGGTCCCGGCCTTCAAATACGCCTTCCGTCGAGGAGGGCGCCCACTCCGTGCCGATGTCGAGCAGGTTGACGAAGAAATCGTTCGTCAGCGTCCCGGCCCGCTTGCTGAGGACGCCGTGGCTCGATTGCCCGAAGTTTGCATTCAGAGCGCGCATGCCACCGATGAGAACGGTCATCTCCGGAGCCGTGAGCGTCAGCAACTGTGCCCGGTCCAGTAGCAACTCCTCCGCGGGCCTTTCATCTCCCTTGCGCTGGTAGTTACGGAACCCGTCTGCGATCGGCTCGAGCACGGCGAAGGAGTGGACATCAGTCTGGTCCTGCGCAGCATCGGTTCGCCCCGGCGTGAAAGGAACCTTCACGTCGTACCCAGCCTTTTTCGCCGCTGCCTCGACGCCGGCGCAACCGCCCAGAACGATCAGGTCCGCAAGCGAGACCTTCCTTCGCCCCGTCTGCGAGCTATTGAAATCCTTCCGGATGTCTTTCAACTTTCGCAGAACCTTTGCCAATTCGGCTGGCTGGTTCACTTCCCAATCTTTTTGCGGCGCCAAGCGAAGGCGCGCCCCGTTCGCCCCGCCGCGCTTGTCGGAGCCCCGGAATGTCGATGCCGACGCCCAGGCAGTGGTGACCAGTTGAGCGATGGAAAGTCTGGTTGCGAGGATCTTGGCCTTTAGGGCCGCAATATCCTTCTTCCCGATCAATTTGTGATCCACGACGGGAACCGGATCCTGCCATATGAGTGGCTCCTTAGGCACCAGCGGGCCCAGGTAGCGCGAGACGGGTCCCATGTCGCGATGCGTCAGCTTGAACCATGCCTTGGCGAATATGTCGGCGAACTGTTTCGGATTCTTGAGGAAGCGCCGCGAGATCGGCTCATAAATCGGGTCCACCCTCAGGGAGAGGTCCGTGGTGAGCATGAACGGCGCGTGCCGCTTCGACGGATCGTGCGCGTCGGGAACGGTGCCCGCTCCGGCCCCGTCTTTGGGAGTCCATTGGTACGCGCCAGCCGGGCTCTTCGTCAGCTCCCACTCAAAGCCAAACAGGTTCTCAAAGTAGTTGTTGCTCCACTTCGTTGGGGTGGTGGTCCATGCACCTTCCAGCCCGCTGGTGATGGTTGCGGCGCCATGGCCGCTGCCAAAGCTGTTCTTCCAGCCCAGGCCTTGCTGCTCGATCCTGGCGCCCTCGGGTTCAGGGCCGACATGCTTGTCCGCGTCGGCAGCGCCGTGGGTTTTCCCGAACGAGTGCCCGCCGGCAATGAGTGCCACGGTCTCCTCGTCGTTCATCGCCATGCGGGCGAACGTCTCCCGGATATCGCGTGCCGCGGCCAGCGGATCCGGATTTCCATTGGGCCCTTGCGGGTTCACGTAAATCAAACCCATCTGGACAGCGCCCAGAGGATGGTCCAGTTGACGGTCGCCGGTATATCGCTGGTCCCCCAACCAGGTACCCTCAGGCCCCCAGTAGACTTCATCCGGCTCCCATACGTCCGCCCGACCGCCGCCAAAGCCGAAGGTCTGGAAGCCCATCGACTCCAAGGCGACGTTGCCGGCGAGAATCATCAGATCGGCCCAGGAGAGTTTCTTGCCATATTTTTGCTTGACCGGCCAAAGTAAGCGGCGGGCTTTATCGAGATTGGCATTGTCCGGCCAGCTGTTGAGCGGCGCGAAACGTTGCGTGCCGGAGCCTGCACCGCCGCGGCCATCGGCGATGCGGTACGTACCGGCGCTGTGCCAAGCCATCCGGATGAAGAGGCCGCCATAGTGGCCGTAGTCGGCGGGCCACCAGTCCTGCGACGACGTCATCAAGGCATGGAGGTCCTTGATCACAGCATGCAGGTCGAGGCTCTTGAACTCTTCTGCATAGTTAAATTCCGCGTCCCTCGGATCGGACAGAGGGGAGTTCTGGTGCAGAATTTTCACGTTTAGCTGATTCGGCCACCAGTTCGAATTTTCCGGGGCTCCAGCTTGAGTGTGTCTGAAAGGGCACTTCGCTTCGGTTGACAAATTTGTTTCTCCTTCAAAAACGGATCGGTCACAACACAGTTGTTGCGAACTACCATCCTAGCGCCTGATTCGAACCGGCGCCTGGGGCACTACTCGGTGCACTGCCCGACAAATTGGTTTGTCCTCGGCATGTTTCGTGAAGACGAGCGGCTTTTACCGCTTTGAGAACAAACTGCCAGTCACCGATGAAGCCCTGCTACAAAGTTAAACCGCGCGCGAGTGGCAGCGCCACCCGCGCACGGCTTTTTAAAGCGCCAAAAAAGGGAGCGCCTACTTTCCTGTCTTGGGCATGATCACTGTGTCGATCACGTGGATCACGCCGTTGTCGCAGAGAATATCCGTCTTCACAACAGCAGCGTTATCTACCATGACTTTTCCCCCCATGGCTTGGATTTTGACCATACCGCCCTCGACAGTCTTGGCGCTCTTCATTTTGACAACACTTCCGGCCATGACCTTGCCGGAAACGACGTGATACAGCAGGATGTCTTTCAACTTAGCGGGGTCCTTCAAGAGTCCCTCCACGGTTCCAGCGGGTAGCTTCGCAAAAGCTTCGTCGGTGGGTGCGAATACCGTGAATGGGCCAGCGCTCTTCAGGGTATCCACCAGACCCGCAGCCTTGACGGCAGCGACGAGTGTTGTGAAATTGCCGGCTGAGTGTTCGGCGACAATTAGACCACCCGGCTGACGACAATTAAAACTCCCGCTCAATGACAACTAATGTGACCATCGAGAATCGCGCTGGAATAGCGCCGAGGCCATGGTCACAGACGAGCAGGTGAGGAGGCTGAGAAAGTT
>JANXYJ010000105.1 GCA_025350105.1 Terriglobia bacterium
AACTTTCTCAGCCTCCTCACCTGCTCGTCTGTGACCATGGCCTCGGCGCTATTCCAGCGCGATTCTCGATGGTCACATTAGTTGTCATTGAGCGGGAGTTTTAATTGTCGTCAGCCGGGTGGTCTAATTGTCGCCGAACAAGTGACTCCGTCTGGGCAGGACGCGGACTTAGGGCGCGTCCGGATTGACAACCTGGCGCGGTATCTGCGGGAGATTCAGGCCGTGCGTTAGCAGGTTCGGCAGGCGCCGTTATTGCACGGTGGTCAGTTGATTGGCCGCGCGGCCTTCCATCCACTGGATATGCGCGGATACCGGTCGCGCACCAAGCGTGCTTGCGAAAACGGGTGGGGTTTCCCTCCTTAGGCCAGCCAGTGAGGAAATGGGGACTGGAGCGGAGTCCACAGGCTTCGCTGCTCGCGTGTGCGACACCGCTTTTTCTGCGAACATACGGCGTTCCGCTTCCGAAAGGAGCTCGTCCGCGTTTGCGCCATCGGCCGGAAAGTGGGCGGAACCAATACTGGCGGTATACGGCTCCCCCCCAAAGATCTCCATGGAGGCCTCAGCCACCGCTTCCCGCATCAACTGGATTTTCTTGCCTAATTCGCCGGGGTGGGCTCCGGCGAGAACCAGAGCAAACTCGTCGCCGCCCAGGCGGGCGATCAGGTCGTAATCGCGGCACAGGGAGCGCAAGCGGTGCGCAATCGCTTGCAGCATGCGGTCGCCTTCCTTTTGGCCGGCGTTGTCGTTGATGCTTTTGAAGTTGTTCACGTCCAGCACCAGGACTGCAGTTGGCGAGTTGTTGCGGCGGCTGCGCGAAATCTCGGCGTCCAATCGCGAGAACAGGGCTCGACCGGTCATCACCCCGGTAAGCGCGTCCACAGTGGAGTTGGACTCCAGCCGTTGAAACGACAGCGCGTTGGCAATGGAGCGGGCAATGCGTGTGCTGGTAGCCGTAAGAATGCGCAGATGGTCTCGCGTAAACGCGTCGCGATCGGCGTGGTACAGCGCCAGCACGCCAACCACGTCGTCGACGCCTTCCAGTGGCACCGCGATGGCCGCCCGTAAGCTGGAGGAGTGAGCATTCTTCAGATAACCCGATTCCACACCGGGGTTGCCATTTAAAATAGGCTTGCGGTTTTCCGCCACCCAACCCGAGAGACCTTGTCCCATGGGGATCTCCAGGGAAGAAAAAATGCGGTGGTCGTCGCCTGAAACATATTTGGGTTCTAATGTTTCTTTGTTGCGGATCCACACCACGATTCCGTCATAGGGAATCAGCCTTCGCAATTTGGCATCCAGAAGCGAGAGAATCTCGTCGATGCTCAGCGATCCGCCCAAATCCTGCGACAACTCAAACACCGTCTGCACTTCATGGCGTGCGGCCGCTATCTGCGCGACGAAATCCACGGGAGCCTTGTCTTTGGCTGGCGGCTTGTTGGATGCTGCTGCCTCAAAGCCGGCTGCGGGGGCCAAGCCGCGCTCGATCTTCAGGTCCTTCGAAAGCTTAACGGATTCGGGCTCGTGCTGTTTGGCTAACTTTTCCAGTTCGACGTAACGGCGCGCCAGGACTTCCACCACTCTTGGATCGAAGGCGGTTCCAGCATCCTTTTGTATGACACGCATGGCTTCGTCCAGAGGCAGAGCGCGGCGGTATTGACGATCGGTCGCGAGCGCGTCCAGGCAATCCACGGCCGCAAGAATGCGTGCGCCAATGGGGATCGCCTCCCCCCGTAAACCATTCGGGTAGCCAGTGCCGTCCCATTTCTCATGATGGGCCCGCACGATCGGGGCCACCGGATACGGGAACTCCACTTTCTCCAGAATTTCAGCGCCTACCACCGGGTGGATCTTCATCTTTTCAAACTCTTCTGGCGTCAACCTTCCGGGCTTGGAAATGATGTATTCGGGCACGGCAAGCTTACCGATGTCGTGCAGGATGGACGCCGCGCGCAAAGCCTCCTGCTCTAACTCCGTCAAACCCAGTTCCTTGCCCAGTTCGCGGGCATACACTTGAACCCGTGCCAAGTGTTCGTGGGTGGTATCGTCCTTGGCTTCGATGGCTGACGCCAGCGCCTCAATGGTTCGCAATTGCAGAACCGAGACTTCGTCGGCGTGCTTTTTCTCGTTCTGCAAACGGGACACATACAGACCATAGGAGCGGAACACCAGATAGGTGGCGGGGCCCGCCAGAATGAGGGCAGGCCAGCCCAAGAACCGGCTGACCAATGCAGCTAACAGCGCCACCAAGCCGCCGCCGAAGTAATACGGTACCGACCAGGAAGACACCGTCCACCAGGTGTTGAAGAAACCCACTTCCTCCGAGAAACAAATCGCGCCAATCAGCGGCGTTGTGTGCAGGATAAAGAGCGCTACCGTGTCCACCAACAAAACGAACACGGTGCGCAGGGCCGGATCGGCGATCCAGTGCGCAGAGAGCGCCGTCAGCGCCTGCGATTGACTGAGCCAGGTAACGCCTGTGCTGGCAATCGCCATCACAGCGATCTGAAAACCAAGCTGATCCACCGCCCATTTTAGATTCGAACGTTGCTTCCAGGCACATTGGACCAGCGTGGCCATTGTGGCGAGGACAATGGTCTCCGGGGCCGTCAGTTCATAGGTTCCCACCAACACAAATAGAAATGTGATGGGAAAGGTGCCAGCCGCGGGAGCGGGAACTTCCACGCCAACCGACAACAGGGCCAGGACCAACAAGCCGGCAAACTTGAATAGGTCAGGAGATTCCCACTGAATGGCCGCCCCCACCATGCAGGCGGTACCCAGCAACCATACGGTGCCGAGATAAACGAGGAGTTTCGGAGTGAGGGTACTTGCGCCTGCGCCTGAGATTGATTGAGATGAATTCATAAGAACAGAACGAAAACTACGTAGCACGCACAGGACCATAGAGTAGTTCCTGGGAATTGATTCCAGACAAAAGACATAGCCCAACGGTGCCACGCGGTTGGGACACTCTTTCCCTTGTCTGCCTGTCCCGATTGGGACAAACTGTCCCAGTGGCATGGCTGTTTTCCTAAGGGGACTAAGGCGTTTATTGGAGGGTACTTTTCGTCAAAGAGTGCCTAAATAGTAAAGGCGAAACATCCACGGCTTCGAACGTGGAAGTTGGATTATGGTGCAAAGCAAATTCAGGATGAGCACTCCAACGGCACAACCGGTGAGCACGAACACGCCTAGCGAGCGAAAAGTCTTTCTAGGTATGGAAGCGGTCATCGTAAGCAAGCCCATGCGGCAGGTTCTGGAAATGGCCGAGCGTGTGGCGCGCTCCAACGCGTCAGTTCTGATTTTGGGAGAGAGTGGTTCCGGCAAGGAACTGGTGGCACGGGCCATCCATCATTATTCATCCCGCTGCGAAGGGCCTTGGGTGGACGTAAATTGCGCCGCTTTGCCAGAGCATCTGATGGAAAGTGAACTGTTCGGTCACGAGCGTGGAGCTTTCAGCGGTGCCGACAGCGCCAAGCCGGGTTTGTTTGAAATGGCCCACACGGGGACCATCTTTCTGGACGAAATCGGCGAACTGGAAAGCCGTATGCAAGTGAAGTTGCTGCGCGTCCTGGACGGAACCCCGTACTACCGTTTGGGGGGCACGCGCAAAGTTTCCGTGGACGTCCGCGTGGTGGCCGCTACCAATCGAGATCTGGTTGCGGCGGTGGAAGCCGGACAGTTCCGCAACGACTTGTATCACCGGCTGAATCAATTTATGTTGAAAGTGCCACCGCTCCGCGAACGTGTAGAAGATATCGCGCCCTTGGCTCTGCATTTTTTGGCCCAACAGGATGAGAGCTTTTCATTCACCCGCTCGGCCATCGCGTTGATGGAGGCACAAGCCTGGCCGGGAAATATTCGCGAATTACGAAACGCTGTGATCTCGGCAGTCGTCTGGGCTACAGGGGATCAAATTGATACCGACAATCTCCCGCTGATGCTGCATGAGGTTCCGGCCGTTCCCCAGGGGCTAGCCGTTCCCCAAAGTAACGTTGCGCCAGTGGCTTTGATGTATGAACCGATGAGAATAACCGCGTGGGCGGGCCGCGTACGAAATGACACGGGAAACAACACGGGAAACAACACGGAAAACGACACAGAAAGCGATACGGGAAGCGACACGGGAAACAACGGCGTGGCCAATTTAGATACTTTAGAAAAGCAAGCAATCCTGCACGCCTTGGTTGCCACCGGCGGGCATCAGCAAAAGGCCGCTGCACGTTTGGGAATTTCCAGGCGAACACTGCATCGAAAATTAAAACAATATTCGCCTGGGGAAGTGAGCCCTGCTTTGTGATGGACACTTACACTGAAAAACGACGCGAACCGCGGCGTCCCGGACGGGGCGCGGTGCGCATTACCTGGGAAAATCCGAAGCCCTATGAGGTGGATGGACGGCTGCGTGACTACAGCCCGTCAGGCTTCCGCATGCGCCACGCCTCCCGTGACCTTACGGCGGGACAACTGGTGGAATTCGTGCACTTCTCCGGCAAAGGCCGCGCGCGCGTGGTATGGAACCGGATTACAGGGGAAGAAGTCGAGACCGGATTTCTGGTGGTAGCGGAAGGGTAGGGCGGTTCAAGATCAAGTTCCGAACCGCCTGATGTTGTTGTGCTTGCGACGCTACTAGTTGCGGCTGGCCTGCACTTTGGGTGCGGCCAGGTAGCCTTTGATCAGATCTTTCTTCACGTCATTCACTACCAGTTCATACGGCTGCGTGGCGCGGGACAGCATGAACTGCACCGGCTCGTTCAGCGTCTTGTCTTTCTTTTCCACCCGCTTGTCGTCGGCAATCACTTCGATGGTGTAGCGATTACTTTTCGCATCGGCCTTCTTCAACAGGACCGAGATGTCGCCTACCTTTTGCGGCGTTTTGCCTTTGCCCAAGGTAAATTCCGTATAGTTTCGCGTTCCCAGTTCCTTTAGCGCCTGCAGCTCTTTTGAATTGGTTGCGATCAAGCCGCTCTGCATACCCAAATCGCCTTGCGTGGACTTGAGTTGGGCGATGGTCTTTTCCAGTTCCGACTTCGTGGCGGCCACATCGCTCTTCACATTGCCCACGTCGGTGGTGACTTCCGTGATTTTAGTGTTGGCCACCGCAGCCTGGTCCTTCACCTGCGTGACGTCGGCAGAAATGCCGGCGACGCGCTTGGCTTGTTCGGCCTGAACGCGTTCCAGGTTACTGGCCAATTGCTCGGCATGTTTTTCGGCGTCGATTTTGGCTTGGCCGGCCAGCTGGCTGGCCTGCAGACGAGCCGCGGCAAGGTCGGCCGTAAGTTGTTCCGTAGAGCGGCGGCTGGTTTGCGTGCTGACCGCAGAGGTCTCCCGCACCTTGGCCACTTCATCCAGGATCTGGTCGCTTTTGGTGGCCAGTTCAGCTTTGGTCTGGTTGAGCTGCATGAACAGATAGCCCATCCCGCCCGCCAACGCCACGATGAGGCCATACAGAACAAAAGTGTGCTTGCTGGTGCCGCCACCGGTGGAAAGTTCGTAATCGCTCATAGTAAATGTGCCTCCTTGGGCCGGTTTGGCCTGCGTATGCCCCTACTCCTACTAAGACTACCAGCCAGTTCCTTCTGTTTCCATAGTACCATCGGGTACTAATCATTTAGGTTGGGTTTGGGTTGGTGGAGTCTCGGCAGCGTGACGAATGGATTCCCGGTATTGCCGTGGATCGGGGGATTTACCAAACGATTCTCCTGCGACCAAATTCTGGCGACCAAATTCTCAACAGGACCTCATGCCGGTACTGCAACGACGCGGCACTTGCAAAGGGTTGCTTTTTGGACCATCATTATAGCTGTTGGTTCGTTTTTGTGGTTGATTTCGAGGAGGGAGTCATGCCGACCATCCGGCTGGGCACTGGTGTTTGTCTGTTCCTCCTGGGGACGATCTTTCTTTCCATGGCCGCCCCCGAAGCGGTTGGTCATCCCCGTTGGACGGAGTCAAACCCCTGTCAGACTGGTGCGGCATCGCCGGGAACACTTCCGGAACACGGGCCGCCTCCTGAACACGGCTTAACACCCGAAGACCGGGAGAGCGTGGTCTACGATTCCAACCAGTCCATTTGTTGGCTGGCTGATGCAAACCTGGCTGGCAATGCATATTTTCGTGCCAAATTAGGCGTTGCCGGAATCAACCCGGATGGAACGATGGACTATGCAACTGCATTGAATTGGGTGCAGGCATTGAACAATTACAATCAAGGGCAAGGCTACCTGGGGCACAACAATTGGCAGCTTCCGGTTACGCCGCTGAATGACAGCTCCTGTTCTTCGGTGAACAACGGAAACTTTGGCGCATCCTGCACTGGTAGTGCGCTGGGAAATCTGTATTATTCAGGCTTGGGGCGGAGGTTCCCGGACAGCGTTGTCCCTCACCTCTCTACTTCAGTCGCTCCGTTTGTCAATCTGCAGCCCTCGCTGTACTGGACCACCGATCAAAATTCTGGCGGAGAGGTCACGTTTTCGTTCAACACCGGACTTGGCGGATCGAATACCACCAAGTACAACTTTTTTCGCCTGCTGCCGATGTCACTTAGTCCCATTGGTACGCCGCCCACAGGGACTGGGGTGATCCCTTACACCACCGGAGCGGCTGCGGGCAAAGCTGTCTATGACATGAAGACCGGCATCTCCTGGATTCTTGACGGCAACCTGGCGGCATCCAACAACTTTGGAGTCACCGGTACAACCACCATCGCACCGGACGTGAAAACCAGCGCGACTCTTACTGTGCCGCTGATCGACGCCGACGGCGCCATGCTATTTGCCACTGCGGCAAATGCCGGAGGATGGCTGGACGCGATGAACAAAAGCAATTACGCCGCCATGAACAATTGGCAGCTTCCGCGAATTGCTGATCTGCAGAACCTTTATAAGAATCTGAATCTCCAACCCGGCGATACTCGGCTGGAGGCGCATGTTCGTCTGGGTCTATTCCAGAATCTGCAGCCCGGTTTTTACTGGGCGTGCGAGCGCGACGCCAACGGCACCAGTCACTCTCCTTGCGATCCTAATTTGAGTCCCGCTGCGGGTTTCGCCTACAGCTTTAACTTTGACAACGGATTTGAGGGAACGGATCTGCTGAGTAAGCAGTTTTACGTGATGGTTTATTACTCGGCTCCGGGGGCGCACTGAGCGGCTGGGCACACTTCGGCCATGCGGTTCTTAGAAAAGCGTCGCGGGTGGCCGGGGCTTCGCGGACTTATCGCCGTGCGTATCGGCCACCCTATGATCGAGTTGCATCTGGACGAGGTTCTCACACCGCTGGATGGCGGCGTATCGTTTGGCTCGCCTTTCAACACAACTCTCTGATGACCCGGCGGGCGCTCTTTCGAATGCCGCCCGAGTTTTATAAAACCGGTTTCAAAGTCTCCCGTCATCTTTTTTCAGCGCTTTCGCTTTCGGACGTTTTACCGTCAGCCATACCGCTGGTTGGCCATGCAAGGATCTCTTTTGGAAACCCTCCGGGAGTTCAGCTCACTGCAATGCGACGCGTTCCGGCCGGAACGTACTGCTCTGAGGGAAGGGTAGCGGGTGACGAGGCTGTTCGAGGCTCGGTGCAACAGGTAAGTGACTGATGGCGAATCAGAAGTCGCCGCGTCAGGGATTGCCGTCGGCAAACGGTGTAGTATTAATTTGCTTGGGGTAAAATAAGATTATGGAGATGACTGCCCGCGTATTCACCAGCTTCGCGGAGGCTGATGCGGAGGACGCTAGAGAAGACCTCCGGATGACACCTGAGGAACGCATCGCAATCGTCTTTGAGCTCCGGCGCCGGGTCTATCCAGATGCAATTAACCAAGGATTTGCGCGAGTTTATCGAGCTGCTGAACTCGAACAGCGTTGAGTACCTGATTGTCGGCGCGTTCGCGGTTGCGTGGCATGGTTATCCGCGCTTTACGGCGGACATTGACTTCTTTATTCGCTCTACCGAAGCGAACGCCGATACTTTGGTGGCAGTTTTGCGAGACTTCGGATTTTCCACTCTGCAGATTCAGCGCGACGATCTGAATCGTCCGAACCGGGTGGTGCAGCTTGGTGCGAAACCCAACCGGATTGATCTCATCACCTCAATTGAAGGCGTAGATTTCGATCAGGCTTGGGCCAATCGTGTGCAGGGCACGCTGGACGGTCTTCCCGTTCCCTTTATTTCGCTGGATGATTTGATTCTGAACAAACAATCCACAGGACGAGCCAAAGACAAAGGTGACGCGGAAGAACTGCGTAAGCGGAAGTCCAGTTAGTTTTCGAAGGCCCGCCAGAGTCTATGGGCGCTTTCGCGCCGGCCATACCACTGGTTGGCCATGCA
>JANXYJ010000095.1 GCA_025350105.1 Terriglobia bacterium
TATTCGATGAGGTCCTGTCCGCGTGTGTCCTTCATTACCTTCAATTTCAACAGTAGATTTTTCATAGGTCTCCTAGTGTCTCCTCTCCCTCAGTGGTGCGACTGTTTCTCTGTCGCTAAGGAAACTTTATCATCGGGGGGGGCCGACTAGAATCAGGTCAAACCCTAACGGGGACTGAGAAAACGTCTCAGGTGGCTGATTTTTTAAGAACTTACGATACCTTAGTCCCAGTACGTTCCCGGGAATAGTTGGAAATGTGTTCCTCCAGGCCCATTCTGCCGATAGACCCGATGACATGCGCGGTCTATTTTTGCGTAGTGGCGCGGTTCGGGCCATGGCCTTTCTGCTATTACTGATCCCTTCGGCCCAGTTCGCTTGGCGGAACCGGGACATGCCGCAGTTTGCCTATCTCCATGATGACGGGCTATTTTTCGTATCGGCGAAGAGTTTGGCGTCGGGACAGGGCTATCAGATTGCCAGTTTGCCCGAAGCCCCCGCGCAAACCAAGTTCCCGCCGCTGTTTCCGTTGTGGCTATCCCTTATATGGAGACTGAATCCGCACTTCCCTGAAAACCTGCAACTGGCCACGCTGTTGTGCTGGCTGGCGCTGGTGGCTTGTTTAGGGCTGGCGTGGAACTATTTTCGTAACTTGTACCGTGGGGACGAAAATGGCGAGATCCGGGCGCTGGGCCTGACGTCGCTGTTGGCCATCAGTCCGTTTATGATCCTGTTCGGCAGTACCATGTTCTCCGAAGTACCATTCACCTGCCTGGTTCTCGCATCCCTTATATTGTCCAGACGTGAAGGAAAGCTCAGTATGCTGGCGGCCGGCGTGGCCGCCGGGTGCGCATACTTATGCCGGACCGCCGGGATTGCGCTGGTACTGGCGATTCCCGCAATGGCACTCATTCATAAAAAAGAGATTCGCAAGAAAGACTGGCAGAGGGCAGGATTGTTTGCCGCTGCCGCTTTGCCCGCTGTATTGGGCTGGAGTCTTTGGGCGGCCGCTCATCGAATGAAAAGCGGCGATCTCACGCTGCTCTATTACGTTGATTATGTGCGCTATCAGTTCGTCAATGTAGGCACGGACAATTTTCTGGTTGTGCTCTGGAAGAACGCCGATCAACTCTTGTATGGAATGGGCGCGTTGATTTTGCCTAAGGTGATGGACGGACCACCGATCAAGATGCTGACCGAGGCCTTGGGTGTCGCCATGATCTCCGGCGTAGTCCGGTTGATTCGCCAACAGGGATTCCGGCAAAGTATCGCCGTGGACTATGCTGCGTTTGCGCTACTCTCGTCAGGGATTCTCCTGGTGTGGCACTTCCCTCCGAACGAACGATTTGTCCTGCCCATCTTCCCTCTCTTGCTCGCCGGGTTGGTCACGGAAATCCAGCATCTGTGGAACATGTTTCGGCCGGCGCTGCATCATAAGGACCGCAGCCAGCGGATTGTGGGTTGGATGTTTGGCGGGGTGGTGGCGTCGATCCTATTTGCTGCGCTGGCTCTGCAGGTTTTCATGGCCTTCTCGTTTCTCAATCAAAGTGCCGCAATCCAAAGAGCGAAACTGCACGATCGCAAGACCGCATACGCCTGGATTGCGCGCCAGTTACCGGCAACTTCCGCCGTGCTTTCCTACGACGACCCGCTGCTGTATCTTTATACCAATCACCAAGGGAACTACCTGCCGCTGCTCCCCAGGTGGTGGTACGCGGAGGATCATCAGAAAATTGTCGGTGCGTACCGGGACGTAGCCGATTACTGCCGGCGGCGCGGGCTCTCCTATTATTACTTCACAACCGACGACCTATCGCGGGAAACGGGTGAGGATGACCGCCAGGCAATCGAAACCCTGGTGCGAAAGAACCCTGAATTGGTGCCAGTATTTTCGGCGGGCATCGGGACTGTCTATCACGTCTCCCCGGCCGCGGTTCACGCCCAGCGCATGCCCGCCGAGTGATTTCCTTAGAACCATCGTCTCGCCGCCGGGAGCGCGCCGCTCGCATTCTTTCAAAAGCAACCTGTATGTAGCAACCGGCAAAAACGGAGTGCGACGGCTTTGTTTCTCGATCGAATTGAGGGTACCGCCGCAGCCTTTTCCGGCTAGCTAGGGTTTTTTGCGGAGGGACTGATCAGCCCTATCCACCTATTCTGATGGCATGGTCCTTTTCTTGTTCTTGCTTTTGGCTCTCAGTAGCCTTACCGGAAACCTCAGTGCAGCGGCTGACCAACTGAGCGTCAAACAGGATCAAGCGCATCTGCGTGCCGGATGCGCCGATGATACCAGCGTTCTCATAGCCCTTCCGGCAGGCACAGCCCTGGAGCTCCGGTATGTGATGGCCGGCGAAACCAGCCCTTGCTACAAGGTGAAAGCGCGAATGGCGGGAAGAACCATGGAGGGCTATCTTTCAGCGGCCTCCATCGACGGACTTGAGACATTCGATAAGGGATTGAAGAACGCGGCGGTTGCCAACGGAATCGGCGCTAGCAACGCCAACACTGCGTCGCCGCCGGCGCCCGCGTTCAAGGCGAAGGCGTTTGGCCGAGGCGTTTCGCAAGTTGTGGTAGCGCAAGCCCAGGAGTGGATCGAACAGAATCAACCCGCAAAGGCCCTCGAGCTGTTAGAGACGGAAGTAAGAAAGTTCAAGGACCCCAATCTGCTAGCCTTGGCGGGCTACGCCGCTTGGCGGGCCGACGATACCCGAAGAGCGCTGGAGCTTTGGGATGAATCCCTGAAGCTTGCCCCGAATCCTCAAATTGAGGATCTCTTCAAACGAGTAGAACGAGAGCGAGCCAACGATCAGAGCGGCGAGCGGCTGTATGGCGTTAGAGTGGTGTTGCGTTACGAGGCCAGCGTGGTGCCGTCCGACACTGCCCGGCAAATGCTTTCGGTAGTGGACGCCACCTACGCCCGCGTGTCCTCGCAACTGGGCTGCACTACCAACGAAAGAATACCGACCATCGTGCAAAGCCGCGACGCGTATCTGAAAACCACCAACGCGGCGGAATGGAGCGGGGGGCTTTACGACGGCCGTATTCATATACCTGCGATGACGGGACAAGCCATGACCGCGGATGCCGAAAGAGTCCTGGCGCACGAAACCACCCACGCTTGTCTTTCCCTTCTGGGCCATTGGCCCTCCTGGCTGCAGGAAGGCATGGCGCAAAAACTCTCCGGAGAAACCATGCACCCGCAGACCCGTGCTCGTTTAGCGGCCCTGGCGAAAGAAGGGAAACTTCCCAAGCTGGAGAATTTGGAGGGGGATTGGTCCCACCTGGATTCCGAGCATGCCTACCTTGCCTATGGGCTTGCCTTGGCCGCCGTAGAAAAACTCTACGAAACACTGGACACCAATGGCGTACGGAATCTTTTGCGGAATCCGGAACAGCTTTCAACCGTTTCCGCCAACCTAGATAAACAAATAGGCCTATAGGCCTTTGTAAGAGACTGGAATAAGTGGAGTTACTTAGTACCGGCATAAGCTGGGGGTATTGTGATAGCTTAAATGCAATATTTCGGCGTTACGAAAAGCACGCCGAGCGTTTTAGCACCACGACCACAGCGATGAGGAGAACACAAGTCCACAAATGCCTGGGAAATTTGAAATTAAGCGAGCGAAGGACGGCCAGTATTACTTCAATCTTCTGGCTGGCAATGGCGAAATCATTCTAACCAGTGAGATGTACAAAGCGAAAGCCAGCGCGAAGAATGGTATCGAATCCGTTAAGAAAAACTGCATCTTAGAAGAACGCTACGAGAAAAAGGAAGCCAAAAACAGAAAGCCTTTTTTTGTTCTTAAAGCCCGTAACCACGAAGTGATTGGGCGTAGCGAACAATACGAATCCACCCGCGCCCGTGATAACGGCGTGGCGTCGGTAAGAACCAACGCTCCCACTGCACGAGTTGATGATCTAACTAAAAAATGATCTGACCAGGTGCACACAAAAGAGCCGCGCCGGTACCCTGGCGCGGCTTCTTGTGTTTCTGCGGATGAAGTTTGGTTGCTCTACGCTACGCTACTCTACTCTACGCGGCGTTGGCAGAACGACTGCGCGGGCGTTCCGCTTCCTCGTCGTAGTCAATAGCATTAAAGATGATGGCCCCCAACACGCCGCCAATCAACGGCGCCACCCAGAACAGCCACAATTGCTCTAGCGCCCAGCCGCCCACAAATAGCGCTGGTCCAGTGCTTCGGGCGGGGTTCACCGATGTGTTCGTGACGGGAATGCTGATCAAGTGAATCAGCGTAAGGCACAGGCCGATGGCCACGGGTGCCAGACTGGCCGGAGCGCTTTTGTGCGTGGATCCCATAATCACCATCAGGAAAAATGCGGTCAGGACGACTTCCGCCACCAGCGCTGCAATCATCGAATAGCCGCCGGGAGAATGTTCACCAAATCCGTTGGAGGCAAAACCGCCGACGGTGGAAAAGCCGGGCTTGCCACTGGCAATTACAAAAAGAATTCCCGCGCCCGCAATGGCACCCAACACTTGCGCCACCCAATAAGGCAGCAGTTCTTTCGCCGGAAAGCGGCCGCCTGCCATCAGCCCAAGCGACACGGCCGGATTTAAATGACAACCGGAAATGCGGCCAATGGTGTACGCCATCGTCAGCACAGTGAGACCGAATGCCAGCGATACACCCAGCAATCCTATTCCAACGCCCGGAAATGCCGCTGCTAAAACAGCACTTCCACATCCACCGAATGTCAGCCACGCCGTACCTAAAAACTCCGCTCCACAACGTTTTCCCAAAGGGGGCATAACAGCTCCTTTTCTTTTTCGCTTCGTGAGTTTCCATCACGAGCACAGAATCTGATTCTCACCGTCGCTTTAAACACTCTTTGCCTGGCGGAAAATCTGTCACAGTATACAGCGTTTACGTTGCAATGATGCATCGCGCTTTCTTTTGAAATATTTGGAAGGTCCATTGTGGGCCATGACCCGGCGCCTGCTTGCATGGGAGGCTATCCTAAAAGCAAGATGCCGTTTGCGACGATTCCAGAAGCAATTGAACTACTACGCGCCGGACAGATGCTGGTGGTGGTTGACGATGAAGACCGTGAGAATGAAGGCGACCTGACCATGGCGGCCGAGTGCATTACCCCGGAAGCCATCAACTTCATGGCGAAATACGGCCGGGGATTGATCTGCCTGGCGCTCCCGCCGGAGCGCTGTGATGCGCTGCACCTGCCGCTGGTCTCCCCCAAAAATACTTCGCGGTTTGGTACCGCGTTTTGTGAATCGATCGATGCCGCGCAAGGCGTCACCACCGGCATCTCCGCCGCCGACCGGTCGCACACCATTAAAGTCACGATGTCGCTCGACGCCAAGCCATCGGACCTGGCGCGGCCGGGCCATCTATTTCCCTTGCGCGCGCGCAAGGGCGGCGTTCTGGTGCGCGCCGGGCAGACAGAAGCCTCGGTGGATCTGGCACGCATGGCGGGCTTTGAGCCGGGCGGCGTGATCTGCGAGATCATGAACGACGATGGCTCCATGGCGCGGGTGCCGCAGTTGACTGAATTCTGCAAGATCCATGGACTAAAAATGATTTCGGTTGCCAGCCTGATTGGCTATCGTCTGGAGACGGAGCATTTGGTCGAACGCCAGAATGAAAGCTGCCTGCAGACCGAATACGGTTCGTTCAAATCAATCTCCTACGTCAGTCCGATTAACGGTGAAGCGCATCTTGCGTTGGTCCGCGGCGAAGTGGCAGGTAAGGCCAACGTCATGGTTCGCATGCATGCCCGGTGTTTGCTGGGGGATGTTTTTGGTTCTACCCAGTGTGACTGCCGGCAGAATCTGGATGCTTCACTTGCCCGAATCGCAGAAGAGGGTTCGGGCGTTCTGGTGTATTTGCATCAGACCGGATTAGGCGCCCGCAAACATTACCCGGCGACAGATCATCCGGCGCCGCAAGACGAAACCGGCATTGGTGCGCAGATTTTGGCGGACTTGGGTTTATCGACGATTCGTTTGTTGACCAATCATCCGCGCAAAGTTCTGGGTGTGGATGCGTTTGGCATTGAGATCGTCGATCAATTGCCAATTCAGCAGTAACAGGTTCAGCGCAAAAGGCTGTTCATCACGAACCACAAATTCGCCGGCCGCTCTGCGATCCTGCGCATGAAATACGGATACCAGGCGGTTCCGTAGGGAACGTAAAGGCGTAAGCGGTAACCTTGCGCAACCACGCGTTTTTGCAGATCGCGGCGAATGCCATAGAGCATTTGAAACTCAAAACGATCGGGCGCAATTCCCTGCTCCGTGGCATAGCGGACGGTGGCGTCGATCATCTTCTCGTCATGAGTCGCGATGGCGGGATACGCTCCGTGATCCAGTAGTTGCCGCATCAGTTTGATGTAGTTCGCATCCACGTCGCCTTTTTTCGGATAAGCGACTTCGGCCGGTTCGTTGTAAGCTCCCTTGCACAGACGTACGGGAATGCCGTGCTGGTTCATTTGCGCGATGTCGGCTTCGCTGCGATAGAGATAGGCCTGAATCACCACCCGGATGTGACCGAACTCGGCGGCCAGACGGGTGGCAATGTCCAAAGTCTTCGCCGTGTAAATACTCGACTCCATATCGATCTCGACGCGGCTTTCGGTTTCGTTGGCTTTGCTCGCCAACTTGCGGAGGTTCTGAATGCAAGCGTCGTCACTGAGATCCAAACCCAATTGAGTCAGCTTCAGCGAGACCGTGGCGGGCAGTTTTCGCGCTGCAATTTTTTCCAGGGCGTTCAGGTATTCTTGCACCGGGCCTTGCGCCTGTTCGAGTGACGTAATATTTTCGCCCAGGTGATCCAGCGCGGCGAACATGCCTTCCGCCTGGAGATCCGCGCACACGGCCAGTTCCTGTTCCAAGCTTTCGCCCGCGATGTAGCGCTGGGTCAACTTCCGCGCCGCCGGATGCGTCTCCATCCACCGCCGCAATTGTTTCTGTTGCGACAGGTAGAGAAAGAAGTTGCGAGTGATCATGCGGGAAGTCTCTTCATTCCAGGCGGCCCAAACGGCTTCGTTGCGTCTGCTCAAACAGCGGCTGCGGTACGCGGGCGGCACCATCCACTTGCGGAATCTGCGGTGGTTCGTCCTTCCCGGGCACAGAGTTACCGCCGATGCCCAGGGCATTCACGCGGCGGAGAGCGGGCAGGACGCGGGCGTCCCAGGATGCCGCAGTCCGGTTGTAAGCATCCAGCGCCTTCGCCAAGTGCCGGCCGGATTCCGAGTAGGTTTCGGAAAACGCGCGCAGCCGATCGTAAAACTCAGCGCCAATCTTGCGCAGTTCTTCAGCGTTTTGCGCCAGCTTTTCCTGCCGCCAGCCATAGGACACTCCTTTCAGCACGCTGACCAACGTCACCGGTGTGGCAATCAGTACTCTTTTCGCCAATGCCTTTTCTAATAGCTCCGGCTCGCGCTGTAGGGCTGCCGAAAGAAAATGATCTCCGGCTAAAAACAATACCACCATCTCTGGCGCGGGCTGAAGTTGGGCCCAGTATTCGCGGCTGCTCAATTGATTCACATGACGCAGCACCTGCTGGGCGTGGCGAAGCAACGCGGCATCGCGCGTGCCAGGATCGGTTGCCGCTTCGGCGTCCAGATAGGCAGAAAGCGGCACCTTGGCGTCCACCGCCAAAGTCCGGCCACCTGGCAGACGCACGATCATATCCGGGCGTTGTTGATCTGACCCTAGCTGTTCATAAAAATCACACTCGGCGGCCATGCCGGCCAGCTCTGCCACTCGGCGTAAGGTGAGTTCACCCCAACGCCCGCGCGAATTGGGCGCACGTAGCGCCTGCGACAACGCCACCGTCTCCCGGCTGAGCGCTCCCAGATGCTGCTGCAGGCCTCCCATCATTTGTTGACGCTGCGCTTCCAGATCGCGCATTTGTGATTCGATGCGAACCAACGTATCCGCAATCGGGCGGGTGGCATCCACGGCCGTTTGTGCGGCTCCTCTGGCCGCGCCTAGCGCGGACTGAATGGCGGCGTCACTATCGGTGGAATCAGTTTTGTCAGCCCCGCGCGCCGCGGTGAGAAACCACAGCGCGGTAAGCCCCACGCCCAAAACCAGCGCAAGAATCACGGCCAAAAGAAACGTTTCGGTGGACATCGGTACATTCCAAGTCTTACATAGGCACGTCTTGCATCATAGGCAAGCCGTTCATGCGAGGAATGCAGGGGAAGCATGCGAGGAATGCAGGGGAAGCACCGCGCCTTCGCTACGCGGATTCGTTCGCCTCGCCTTTAGCCGCATCTGCTTGCCTGGGAACAGCAGTATCCTCGATCAATGCGGCGATCACCCGGCGCAGGCTTTCCGGCTTGTAGGGCTTGGCCAGATACTCGTCCATGCCAGCTTGGATGCAGCGCTGGCGATCTTCCGGCCCCGCGTTGGCGGTCATGGCGGCTATGGGAGTCCGGCGGCCCAGCGCTGCTTCCAGGTTCCGGATGGCTCGGGTTGCGTCGAAGCCATCTAACACCGGCATCTGGCAGTCCATCAGCACCGCTCCATACATGTTAGCTGAGACCATCGTCACCGCCTGCTGGCCGTCGCTCGCCATATCCACCAGATACCCATCCCTTATCAAAAGGCGTTCGGCTAGTTTCTGATTGATCGGATTGTCGTCGACCACGAGAACGCGTTTGCCTCCAGTTGCGGTGGGGATCAACGGCTGGATTCTTTGGGTGTTCTCCGGCCCCGTTTCTTGGGCGGACCGCACAGCCAAGGCTTTTGCCACGGCGTCCCGCACTTGCAGGGCGCGAATCGGCCGGGCAATCCAACCGCGGAAGCCGATGCCAGCAAACTCCAAGGCCGCACTGCGTTCCCCCAATGGCGCGGACATCAGTACCCGGGTCTTGTGCCGCGCTGACTCCGCGCGCAGCACAGTATGCAGGTCCGTACCCCCCGATTTCCAGAGGCTGAAGTCGAGGATAACCAGATCAGCCTTGTCCTTGCTCAACTCTTGCAACAGTTGCTCAGTATTGGATACCAGACGAGCGTTACAGCATCCTCCCCGCATGTCGTCCTTTCCCGCAGGGTTAAGCGCGCACAGGCTCTCATGCAGCAAGGCTGCAATCAGCGGTTGATGATCGGCAATCAGAATTTTATAGTCTGCCAGGCTCACCTGGGAGCTTGGCCCATCCGCATCGCAAGCGGCGCTGGGTTTTGGGTCGCCCCCAACATCACCCTCGATGTCCGCAATCTGTTTAGCCTGCACCGCCGCTCGCAATGGCACAACAAACCAGAACGACGAACCTTTCCCCGGCGTGCTGTCGAAACCGATTTCGCCGCCCATGATTTCCACCAGATGCCGGCTGATGGCCAAGCCCAGTCCCGTGCCGCCAAAGCGCCGCGTGGTGGAAGAATCGGCTTGCGCGAATTTCTGAAACAGCCGCCCCTGGGCTTCCCGCGCGACGCCAACTCCAGAATCCAAAACTTCAAAACGAATCCACTCGTTCGCCAGTTCTGGCGCGTCGGGGCAAGGCGAACGCTGACTCCGCCGGACGTCAAGCAACACGTGTCCTTTGCTGGTGAATTTCACCGCATTGCCGGCCAGGTTCAATAGTATCTGCCGGAGGCGTACACTGTCCCCCACCACTCGGCGTGGCAGGTCCGGTTGCCAGCGAACGCCAAACTCCAGTTTTTTCCCGGTTATTGTGGGTGCCAGCAGTTCCGCCACCTCGCTCACTACCCGTTCCAGATCGAACGGTTGAGATTCCAGTGTCAGCCGGCCAGCTTCAATTTTTGAATAGTCCAGGATGTCGTTGAGAATCACCAGAAGTATTTCGCCCGAGGTCTTGGCTGTCTCAGCCATTTCTTTTTGCTCCGCCGTTAGGGGAGTTTCCAGCAGCAGACGAGTCATCCCCAAAATGCCATTCATCGGCGTGCGCAGCTCGTGGCTCATATTGGCCAGGAATTCCGATTTGGCTTGATTGGCGGAATCGGCGGCTTCTTTGGCGGCTACCAGTTCCGCGGTTCGTGTCTGCACCAGTTCCGCGGTTCGCCGGCCCGTGGTCTGTAGGTTCAGAATGAATCCCGACAGAAGAATTGCCACCAGCATCGCAGAACTTGCAGCCCAGGCGGCGGGCGTTTCGCTGGCCGCCTGAAAGTCCGGCCCGCGCTTCCAGCCAATGGTCCAGCTAACGTTCGCCAGTTGCAATTGAGAAATTCTCTCATACGTTTTGAGATTCCCGTCGCCCTGACCGAAAACCCGCTCTCGCAGATCGGATCCGTAAAACACGGTTGGCTCCAGGCTGCGATGCAAGCCTTGGAACGGAAGCCCGAACAGGTCTTGCAGGGCGAAACTCGACACCACCAGACACTTTAAGGCCGCGCGCCTTTCTTTTGCCGAATAGGTAGAAGCACCCGCCCAATAGACAGGCGCATACAGCAACAACCCGGTCCGTATTCCCCCGCTCCGGTAAATTCCAATGGGCCGGGTGCTGAGAACCTCTCCAGTATCGCGAGCCCTTTCGATGACGTCGCGACGCACGGATGCGGTTGCATGGTCCAGGCCCAGGATAGGAAAATCCGGTTGCACTGGCTCCAATTGTGTTATGACGTAGTGGGTTTTGGGTAGGTAGAGAGCGCCGGTTCGCTCCCCGGCGGCGCCGGGGTTATATCCGTAAGAATCAAGTTGCTCCGGGACCGCATGTACCACGATGTTCGCTTGATCATCGGAACGCAATCGGGCTTGAAAATCGGCCAGTTGACTGTGGGGGACTGATGCCAAGATGCCCAAGGTCCCAGTGCCGGGAAAGCGCTCTAAAAAGCGGGTCCGTTCCACGTAACGCCGCCATTTCGACGCGTCTACATCCAGGTTTCCCGATAGAAATTCGCTGGCGCCATGCAGTACGTCACTGAACTCCCGAAACTGATTGTGCAGTTCCCGCTCGGCCGAATTTTTAGCGGACTCAAAGCGTTGCTGGTCCACCCTGATTCGTTCTTGGTCCAAGCGCAGGTACAGCCAGCCGCTCAGTGCCCACCCGGTGAGGAGTACGGCCGCGGGAAAATGTAATGCCTTCGTCAGGCGAAAGCTTACTAACGCTCCGGCTACGATGGGCAAAGGAACCAACAGAAGCACCAGCAGCGCCATGTGGTTATCGGCGAACGCGCCGCCACCAACTTTTATCAAAGCGATGGCTTCCACAATCAAGACTGTCGCGGCCAGGCCGGGCAGTGCATCGTCTTCACAGGCCGCCCAAAACATCATCGCTATAAACGCCAAATACCATGCGGGGTTGGTGGCAAACTCACACACCACAATGCCGATGCCAGTCATCCCGAAAAGTCTGGTCGCCACCAGGACGATTCGCTCCCGCGTCCAGTCTTGCCATCGGTTACGATGACTCCGGACGATGAGGGAGCGAAGCGGGGAAACACACAAAATCCCCAGCGCCGCCTGCTGCCAACGCGCCATCCATAGGTGCGTCCAATCCTGAAACCGCAGCGTGTGCAGCCCATGCATGCGCTCAAGGCTGAAACCGGTCGCCGTAATCGTGGCGGCTACCACGGGTGCCAAAATCGCAACCAGTAGCATGGTCAGCGGGTGGTGTAACGGACCAAGGCTGTCACGCAGAGGAGAACGTCTCCTCAGTTCCATCAGCCAGACCGCGAAAATCGCCGCCGCTGTGCTGCCCAGCGCGATCAGAAGCAAGTCCAGCGGATTTTCTCCCGTCAACAATCCCGCGAAACAACCGGTAATCAGCAACACTGGCCAATACCCGATGCCGAACACCGCGGCCAACGCCACACCCGTTCCCAGCCCAAGTGCCACCGGAATCCCAGCTTGTTGAATCCCCAAGGAGGCCGGGATGGTAAGCAACCGGGCGACGGCAATCACCGCAATCGGAACCAGATGTTTTGCAAAGCGGTTTGGCAATCGCCGTATGTCCACCGATGACTTATCGGCGAACAGGCGGCCAATCGCGACCCGGGAGAAACCGAGTTTCAAAACCGAACCAACGGCGGTGCCAAGCGAAATTTGGTTTTCGTTCAGCCCGTTCCATCGCGGGCCGGTCATTGGTGAACTTGAAGTGGTGCACTCGACGTGGTGCACTTGACGCCACCTCTGAAAAGACGGATGATTGGGCCAAGGTGTTGACTTCTATGCGAATGAAGCTTTCGCTCTTTCCCTCTGGGGTATTTTGTTCGATGGTGTTTTGTTCGATGCTGTGCCTTAGTCTGGCGGCGCCGCTCGCATTGGCGCAATCGGTGATTTCAGCGCGATCGGGCATCGTCCATTACGTTGAAGGAGCTGTAACCATAGACGGCACGGCTACCAATCCGAAGTTCGGACAGTTTCCTGAGATTCGCAAGGACCAAATCCTGGCCACCGAAGAAGGCCGTGCGGAAATTCTGCTCACACCCGGCGTCTTTCTCCGGCTGGGTGAAAACGGTTCTGTGCGAATGATTTCCAACTCGCTGGCAAACACGCGCGTGGAAATGCTCACCGGTTCCGCATTGCTGGAAGTGGCCCAACTGCTGCCCGACAATGCCGTGACGTTCGTGACCAAAGGGAGCGAGATCTCCTTCGCGAAAAAGGGGTTGTTTCGCATGGATGTTGATGCCGACGGCGGCGCCCGCCTGCGCGTGTACGACGGTCAGGCAGCGGTGTCAAAAGTGCTTGGTGAGTCGAGCGAAAAGCTGCTGGCGAAAAAGGCCCATCAGATCGATTTGACCGGCGACAAATTGGCTGACACAAAATTTCCCGCCGATGAAACTGATCCGCTGTATCGCTGGAGCGCCCGGCGTGCAGGCTATATCGCCACTGCCAATCTGGTTTCCGCCCGCGTTGCCGGCAACTCTGACAACGGCGGTTCTTCGTCGAGTTTCCTGGGCGGCAGGTGGTCCTGGAATCCCTATATGGGGATGTTTTCCTATTTGCCGGCATCCGGCATTGTCTGGAGTCCGTTCGGTTCTGCCTATTACAGCCCGGGCGTGGCCTATTACGTTACGTATGTGCCGTCGAGTGGCTTCTCCGCAAACGGAGGCGCCACGGGCATAGGTACGCTTCGCCCACGGTCCGGGGTTTCTGCCGGCTCTGTAGCGCCACCCTCGGCTTCGCGAGTGCCGGTGTTCGCTGGTGCAGCCGTGTCATCGCCGGGCGGGTTTGGCGGTGAATCCATCGGCCACGGATCATCCGGCGTTGGATCATCCGGCGGTGGGTCATTCGGCGGTGGCGCTCCCGGAGGTGCCCGCGGCAGTGGATCTATGGGTGGCCCGCCTGCAGGTGGCGGAGCTCATGCTGGGCACGGCGGCAGCCGGAACTAATTTAGTCCTCGACGTCCATCGTCAACCGCTCGTCTCCACCTGATACACCACCCGACACACCAATCCGAACCAGCGATTCCGGCTTGATCATGCCCCCTGCAACCATCGCCGCAAGTGGCTGCGTAACCTGGCGCAAAATCGTTCGTTTCAGCTCACGCGCGCCAAATTCGTGGCTGGTACCTTTGTCGCGCAGAAATCTGCGCGCGGCGGAACTCACTTCCAGCGCGAATGCGCGTTCCTGTAAACGATTGTCGATGTGCTTCTCCAGCGCAAGGATTTGCTGATCCACGATCACCGCGAGAGACTCCGCGCTCAAAGGCCGGTAGGTAATCACCGAATCGATCCGATTGACAAACTCTGGCGGAAATTTCCGGCGGACCGCTCCGCTGCCGATGGCCGCTAATTTGCCGGAGTTTGCGTAGCCTTCGCTGTTTCCACCAAGCTGTTTATTGACGGCGGTTTTCGCCAGTACCGCCTCAAAGCCAAAGTCTGGCATCAGTTCTCGTTGCATCTCTCTCGCGCCCAAATTGCTGGTCAAGAAAATCATTGTTCGCTCAAAGTTTACGCTGGTGTTGTCGCCCAGGCGAAGAATCGCTTTGTCCAAGACACCCAAAAGCAGACGCGTCATACTGGGCGCGGCCTTTTCGATTTCGTCAAATAACACCAGCGACAAGGAAGACGATTCACTGGCAACCGAAGATAGCTTTTGTTGAGTAAGCATGGGCGGGGTTTCCCGGTGTCCCAAGTAACCCGGAGGCGCGCCGATCAATTTGGCCACTTCGTGTTCCATTTGAAATTCGCCGCAGTCCACCCTCAGCAGGCTTTTTTCACTGCCGTGGAGCGCATGCGCCAGCGCCTCCACGGTTCTGGTTTTTCCCGTTCCCGTGGGACCCAACAAGAGAAACACACCAACCGGGCGGCCATCTGGCGCCAGCCCAGCCTGATGCATTTGCACGTACGGCACAATGGCATCCATCGCCTGGGGTTGCCCCACCACCTGTTCGCTCAGCCGGCGAAGCAGTTCATCGGTGAATGAAAGACCTACCGATTGAGATTTTCTGGACCTTGCGTTCGTGGGCGCGATCGGCGTAACCGGCGTAATGCGCAATCAGTGCGTCCTCCTTCGTGCCCCAATGCTAGCCAGGGCCCAAGCAAATGCTGGGGCTTTCTTACAGCCATGTGATTGCCAGACAAGGGAGTAATCGCGTTAGCGGCGTCCGGCTTTGCGGGAAACCGATGACGACCTACTTGTGGCGATAAGTAATACGGCCCTTGGTCAGGTCGTAAGGGGACATTTCGAGCGTCACGCGGTCACCGGCTAAAACGCGAATGCGGTTGCGCCGTAGCTTTCCGGCCAAGTGAGCCAGAATGGTTCTCTCCTGGTCTAGCTGCACGCTAAACAATCCGCTAGGGAACTTCTCAACGACGGTGCCTGTAACTTCAATCGCGTCTTCTTTGCTCATTTGCCTCCCATAGGTAAAGATTATAGCGCTCCAAGGGAGAGACGAATACCCACGTTGATGCGCTATTCTGGCAGTTTCACATGCACATTGTCACCGGACCTTTAGGCTGGATCGAAGTGGTCTGCGGACCCATGTTTTCGGGCAAAAGCGAAGAACTGATCCGCCGCCTGCGCCGCGCCCGCATTGCCCGCAAACGGGTGCAGGTGTTTAAGCCGGCCATGGACAAACGTTACTCCGCCGACGAAATCGTTTCGCATGGCGACCAGCGCATGCCTTCGGAAGTGGTGACCAACGCCAAGGAGATCCTGACGAAGATCGACTGGCGCGCCGAAGTGGTGGGGGTGGACGAATCGAATTTCTTTGGGTTGGATCTGGTGGACGTGGCCGCGCAACTAGCGGATTCCGGCAAGCAGGTGGTGATTGCAGGCCTGGACACAGATTATTTAGGGCGCCCGTTCACGCCGATGCCGGAACTGCTGTGCATGGCCGAATCGATTACCAAGACGTTGGCCATCTGCGTCCAATGCGGCAATCCAGCCAAGCACACGCAGCGTTTGGTGGAATCGAATGATCTGATTGTCGTCGGCGCTGCCGGTAGTTACGAAGCACGCTGCAGGCGTTGTTTTGAGCCTGGAATTCCCAAGCAGGATTTGCTGGAGTTCGCACGGCCACGGACGCTTAGCAAAGAAGACAAAGCGGACTGAGATTGTTTTTTCAAATTACTCTTCACATGGTTCTTTCCATACGAGAAAAGAGCCGCCCAAATCTGGACGGCTCTTTCTTTTGAAGCTTTGCGGCCTGAAGCCAGGTCGCGGTCTTTATGCTGAGTAGCGATTCCTAGCGGCGTCCGTGTCCGCCGTGCGCGGATTCACCACCTCGTGAAAAGCCCCCTCCTTGCGAGAAGCCTCCACCTTGAGAGTAGCCCCGGGACTGCCCACCGCCCTGGTTCGACTGCGTCGGCGCGCTGTTAAACGCCGGTGCCGGAGCACTGCGGAAGGACCGATTGCCCCCCGTTTGGAAGCCCGCACTGGCACCGCCGCGGAGGCCGTCGTTTCCGTGGAAGACCTCGCCACGGAAGCCCTCGCCGCGGGAGCCCCGGTTATCATGAAACTCTTCCTGACGGCCGCCGCGGAAGTCGTCACGGTCAAAACCGCGCGATCCGCCCCAGAAGCCGGCAAACCAGTGTCCGCCGAAGAAGCGCGGAGTGGTCCAGTAAGCTCCAACGTAAGGCGGCAAGTCCCAGTAGCCGGGAATGAACCGGCCGTACTCATCGTAATAACCGTCGATCCAGACGTAACCCGGTCCTGGCATGGGAGGCCGCACGTCGACGTAGCCTTGCGGGTACGGGGCCTGCGGATACTGGTGTTGATACTGCGGTGGATATTGAGCCTGGGCCGGATACTGCGGATACGCGCCCTGGTCGTAAGCTGGCGCCTGATTGTACCCACCCTGCTGCGGATAGTAGTTTGGGTCACTTGGATATTGAGCTGGATACTGCGCCGGATATTGCGCTTGAGCGAAGAGCCCCCCCGCTGCAACCAACATCAGGCCCGTCACCTGCAAGCGATTCAGGCTAATCATATTCGTTTTCATTTGTTTTTGCCTCCCCTGCACAGCCTAACGATGCATGCCGGTGGCCAAATGATAACTTATTGATAACACTATAGATGATGCTAATTTAATGGCTAAAAGCACCGCCAGGGTGGTGCAATTGAAGCGGACGTACCGGTTACTGGACGCCTACCGTTTATCCACCACCACTTTGCCGCCCTTCAGCACGACTTTGGTCTTCAACAACGCGTAAATGTTTTCCAGCGGATTGCTGTCCAGCAGAATGATGTCTGCCAGTTTGCCGGTCTCTAGCGTCCCGATCTGGTCTCCCATGCCGACGTACTTAGCTGTGTTCGGGCCCATGATCTTGAAAATGTCCTGCATGGAGAACATGATGCTGAAGGATTTCAGCTCGTGCTCCAGCACCACAATATCAGCGTAGTTCTGGTCGGTGGAAAACGCGATAGCGTCATTGCTGGCGTCCCAAATGGTGCGGGCGTTCACCATCGTGTAGCCCGCTTCGGTGCCCATGGCTTTGTTGTTGGAGTCGCGGTTGGCTCCGGCGATGGCTTCGGGCCAGGGCTTGCCATCGCGGAAGCGCGCCGAATTGTCGCGCGGAAAAACCACTTGCGCGGGCAAGGGAGAATCACGATCGACGATCGGCGCGCCGAAGGCGTTCAGTCCGGCGACGATGGTGCCGGTCCGGGCAATCTTTTCGGCGGTAGCGCGGCTGACCCAGTCTTTGTTCACCAGGTGCACCAGACGTGTCACACCGGCATCAATGGCCGCGTTCGTCGCCGAACTGCTGACCGAGTGAATGTTGATCTGCACGCCGGCCTTAGCACCCTCGTCCAGAATGGCTTTGATCACGTCGATCTCCGCCTGCGGTGGACCGGGTTCGGGAGTCAACGCGATTTCGCCCGTGTGCTTGATGCCCTTGGCGACCATGGCGCGAATGACCGCGCGGGC
>JANXYJ010000112.1 GCA_025350105.1 Terriglobia bacterium
GGGTTGGGTTGGGTTGGGTTGGGTTGAGTTTACGTCGCTCGCTAACGCGCGCGGCTTGGTGGCATTGGATGGACTTGCTTAGCCGTGACCGAGGTACATCAGCCAACTGAGTCCAAAAATTGCGCCCAGGAAAAGCGCGAAGCACTGCACGCCATAGCGCAGGCGTTCGCGGTCCGTACGCTTGGTGATCACACCCATAACAACCGAGGTGAAGAGCGCGAACAGGAGCGACGCCTCAAAATGCGAAAGGTTTACCTTGGGCATGGATTAGTCCTTTTGGCCGGTAGCGATTTCATAGACATCCACCATGGCGAGCACGTTCAGCAGGCCGGCTGCCACCAGAAACTTGGTGCCGTAGTCGTGCACATGACCGGCGAGATCGGGCTGGGCGTAACCCAGCCAACGCGTGAGAACGTAGGGCAACCCAGCCAGCAGGTCGCCAAGAAAACCGCCCCAATAGATGACGGTGGTGAGCAGGTCTCCGGTTTGGGGCTCAAACAGAGTGCCGCGCATCATCAACCCAAAGAGAAAGATGAGGACGATGGCGGCGCAGATTAACGCCCCGCGGCCGGTCCGCTTCAAGAGGAAATGCCCGCCGCCGGGAATTAGCCATCCCAAGGCCACTGCCGGAAGCCATTGGCCGGTGCTGGGGGGCGAAGGAAGCGGTTGGGGCCTTGCCGTCGACGCATTGGTATTTTCAGCCACGAGGCCATTTTAGCGCATGTAGCGTGGACAGTGCCAAATGCAAAAACCAGGAGCAACTGGCAGTTGCTCCGAATATTCCTGGTCGGATTTGTCCGAGTGGCCTTTGGGGCGGCTCCGCATCGGGTCACTCCAGAAAGAGAGACGGGTCATAATTAGGAGAGGAAGCGCTTTGTTCTTAAACCGCCGATCATGCAAATCACACTCCAAAGTAGCGGGCCATTTCTGTTTCATGAAAATTTGCCGCAATTGGCGGAACGCGGCGTCCGCGTGGCCGTCATCATCGCTGGAGCGTGGCTGCTGAGTTGGGGAGCGCGGCGCGTATTGCGGCGGGTGCGAACCAGCGCGATGCAGGCCATGAACAAACGCGGCGATGTGTCGAGGGTGGAACTGGACCGGCGCTCAGCTACTTTGATGTCCGTGTTAGGGAAAGTGGCGACGGTGGCCATCTGGCTGGGCGCGCTGTTGATGGCGCTGAACGAACTGGCGTTCAAGATTGAACCGATCCTGGCAGGTTTCGGCGTGGTGGGATTGGCCGTCGGTTTGGGCGCGCAGACGCTAATCAAAGACTGGCTGGGTGGAATTTTAGTGTTGGTGGAGGACCAGATTCGCATTGGCGATGCGGTGACCATCAACGGGATTTCGGGGAGTGTGGAGGAAATCAATCTGCGGACCACAGTGTTGCGCGGCGAAACGGGAGCGGTGCACGTGATCTCCAACGGATCGATCAGCACGCTTTCCAACATGACCCGCGAGTATTCCTACTACATTTTCGAAGCAACGTTAGCGCACGGAGCGAAGATCGATCGGGCCATCGAGATTTTGCGTCAAACAGGAACGGAACTAGCTGCGTCACCGGAGTTTGAGCCAGTGATTCTTGCGCCGCTGGAAATTATGGGCGTGGACAGCCTAAGTGAGCGCGGGGTGCTGATCCGCGCCCGTATTCAGACGATTCCTTCGCAGCAGTATGGCATCGGCCGGGAGTTGAACCGGTTAATAGAGACGCGATGGGCGGCCGAGGGCATCGGGTTTCCGCGCGGGGTACTGCCGCCCCAATAGAACCGCTTATTGACGGACAGGATCTTCGCCAGACTATTGCCGGGCCGGCGCTTCGCCGCCCAGGTGCAAGCCCTTGTGGATCGCGTAGAGCGCGAGTTCCAGACGATCGGAAACGCCCAGTTTGTCGAAGATATTGTGCAGGTGGTTCTTCACCGTCTGCTCACTGATGAACATCTTCTCGGCCATCTCTTTGTTCTTGTAGCCTTGGGCAACCAGCGCGACGATTTCGCGTTCGCGAGTGGAGAGCGGGCTGCGTTCGCGGCCCTTGGAGTTGATGCCGCCACCCTGATCGCCGGGCCCGGTAGAGAAGGTGCGCATGACTGCGGCGGTGGTGTGGGAGTCCAACCAGATTTCGCCGGAGTTCACTTTGCGAATGCTCTTCACGATTAGATCCGGGGCGGTCTGCTTCAACACAATGCCGCTGCAGCCCAGCTTCATGGCTTGCACGAATTCGTTCTTGTCTTCGGAGGCCGTGAGGATGATCACGCGAGTGCGTTTGTTGATCTGCTGCAAAGCCTGCAAGGCACCCAGGCCGTCCAGATTCGGCATGCGCAAATCAAGTAAGAGAACATCGGGATCGAGATCGCGGACCTTCTCAAGGACCTCGCGTCCATCACCGGCCTCGCCCACCACCTCGAAGTCGTCTTCCAGCAATAGAAGTTTCTTCAGTCCATCGCGGACAATCGGATGGTCATCGGCGATGAGAAGGCGCACGGTGGCCTTCTTGGTTTCTTTCGGTTCAAAGTTGCCGGTTTCCGGGTTGCCGTCGATCGGCTCGGAGTTTCCGTCGGCTGGGGCGGTCAAGATTTCCATGGCTGCACTTTTTACTCCCGTCCCGATTCTAGTAGTTCTAGTACCGATGACCAATAAGGCAGCTTAGAGAGTTTGGCAATTCAGTTTACTTAATTCGCGTGTAGGGGGACCTTAGATTGACGGGGCAAAAGGCAAAATACCCCCAAATGTGGGAATGTCACGCGGGAGTGAGAGAAAATTGGGGGTTATCGTTTCCGGTGGTAACTCTTGAGTTGCTCAAGACGGCCTTGGATGGAACCGTTATTGGGGTCAATTTCAAGGGCCTTCTCGTAGTTTGCCATCGCTGCGGTGTCGTCCAACTGGCGGGTATTGGCAAAAGCCATGGCCACGTAACTGCGGGAAGACTTAGGGTAATACTCAAGGTTTAGCTTCAGCAGCGCGATGGCGTCGGTCGGGCGCGCTTGCGAAATCTGATTGGCGACGTTGATCAAAGTGTCCTCACCGAAATCGTAGGCCTGGCGGCCGTAAAAATGTTCGCGAAGATCACGGTATTGATCAACGGCCGCGGGCGAACCGCTTTGCAACGTGGTCTGCAGCACCAATTCGTTCAGCTGTTTAGGGATCGGTATTCCGCGGTGGCAGGTGATGCAGGCAACGCGAGTCAATTCCGTGGGCGGCTTGCCGGTGGCTGCTGCGATTTTGGCATTTAAGTCCTGGGTCATCGCCATCATGGCGCGGGCGACATCCTTCTTGGGCTCCACCTGACCGCTGCCGCGCGGCGCGGAATGACAGTACTCGCAGCGGACGCCTAGCGAAGCCGCGATGGTTTGCATCTGCGCCATGCGGTCCTGTTCCTGAGGAAAAGCAAGCGCCGGCAGCAGGATGGCGCCAAGAGCGAGGAGTTTTTGCGTGCGGCTCATTTGAAGACGTGTGGGGTTAGTATACACCGGGGCGCAATGTTTTCGATGCGTAAAGCGGGGACACACAAAGCAGCGGTTGGATAAATCCGACCAGGAATATTCGAGAGCAACTGCCGGTTGCTCCTGGTTTTTGAGTGCGTGGATTCCCCAGCGTATACTAATGCAAAGGCAGCGCCTAAAACCACTATGAGTAAGCCCGCGATCCTTCTGACCACCGCAATCTTTCTGCTGGGGAGCCAGTTCGCTAGCGCCCAGGCGACCTCTGGCGAAGCCGTATACAAGGAGCGCTGCGCGGCGTGTCACGATTCCGCAAATCCACGCATTCCGCCCAAGGCCTCCCTGCAAGCATTACCGTCAACGCGCATTCTTCGCACCCTGAACTACGGGGCCATGATTGCCGTCGCCTACACCATGAGTACGTCGGAGCGCGAGTCAGTGGCAAAATATTTGGGAACCGCGAGTGGTGATCCCGCGCCAGCGCCGGTGGCATACTGCAAAGATCGGACCGTGAAACTGTCTGCCAATCCCAAAATCCAATGGAACGGATGGAGCCCGGATGCGCTGAATTGGCGTTATCAAAATACCGCCGCCGCGGGTCTGTCGGTGGATCAAGCCAAACGCCTGAAGCTGAAATGGGCCTTCGGCTTTGAAGGTGACCTGACCGCGTTTTCCCAGCCGACCATTCTGGATGATCAGCTTTTCGTTGGCAGCGCCGGCGGACTGATTCATGCGCTGGACCGCGAGAGCGGCTGCATTCGCTGGGTGTATCAGGCGGATGGACCGGTGCGGTCCTCGTTACTAGCCGTGCGTGATGGCGCGCGCTATCTGCTGTTGTTTGGCGATCAGGTGGGGGGCTTTTACGCGCTGGAAGCGGCCACAGGCAAGCCCGCTTGGAAAAAACGAGTGGAGACACACGACGCCGCGCGGTTGACCGGCACGCCGATCACGGTGGACGGGAACGTCATCATTCCGGTGGCGGGGTGGGAGGAGAATCGTGCGTCGGATCCAAAGTACGCCTGTTGTAGCATGCGCGGGAGCGTGCTGGCGCTGAAAGTGCATGACGGGACCCAAGTGTGGAAGACGTACATGACAGATGAGGCGAAGCAGACCGGCACCAAAGCGAATGGGACGGCGATGATGGGTCCGTCGGGTGCGGGGATTTGGTCGGCCCCGACGCTGGACCGGGAACGCGGGATGCTTTACGTGACCACGGGCGACAACTATTCCAAGCCCGCAACAGAATTGAGCGATGCGGTGGTGGCGCTGGACATTAAGACGGGTAAGATCAAATGGCACAAGCAATTCACGGCGGACGATACATTTAGCGGCGCATGCGCCGGGACCGCCGAGTGTGGGCCGGATTTCGATTTCGGGTCGTCGGCGATGCTGGTGAAACAAGCAGGGAGGAGCGTCCTGATCGCCGGGCAGAAGTCGGGGATCGTGTA
>JANXYJ010000115.1 GCA_025350105.1 Terriglobia bacterium
CCCTTGTGTTCCAACGCCATCGTGATGTTGTAGACCGGAAAGCCGTGCGCGAAGTTGGTGGTGCCGTCAAGCGGGTCTACATACCAGCGGAATTCGGAATCGAGTTCACTGCCCAAGCCTTCTTCGGCCAAAATGGAGTGGGTTGGAAAATGGCCGCGCAGGCGTTCGATGATCAGTTTTTCGCTGGTGCGGTCGGCCTCCGTCACCAAATCGTAAGCGCCCTTCAATTCAAACCCGATGCCGCGGCGGGCAAACTCGGAAACCACGGCGCCCGCTTCCCGGGCAGCCGCCACGGCAACGTCAATAAATGATTCCAAGATCAGTCCTAAGTGTTTTCATTTTCAAGTTTGCGGCTTCATTTGCCGCCCGCATTGCTCGCTTCATGGGAGGGCGGTTCCAGCTCCACCAGATACTTAATGTCTTGCTTAAACAAGAACAAGTTCGGGGCACCGTCACGAGTGAGTCTGATAAAAGTGGCATCGAAAAATTCAACCCTGCCCTCAAAAGTCTGGTTGTCGGTCAGGTGAATACGTACGGATTTACCCTGATCCGCCAGCAGTTTCAGGTAAGCGGGTTCCTTCAGCGTGTAATCGGGAGCTTTAGCGCGACTGACTTTTCCGGCCACAGGTGAGGGAGGGTATGCTTAACAAACGGATGGTTAGGGAGTGGTGTCTTCATAGTATCCGGTACGAGTGGAAATACGCAAATCAGTGTTTCCGGGAATTTCGACTCGCACCAAATGAAACCCGCCGCGCGGCGCCGCAATACCACGTGGGTAATAGCCCAGTAAATACTGCGTGCGCAGCTCGCGCAGAATTTCATTGAAACTGTGGTCCAGCTCGCCGCCAATCATGGGATAGTAGGCCTTGCCCCCTGTGGACTGGGCAATGGTCTCCAGCGCGTGTTCGCCTCCGGTATTGCGCCCGGCGGAGGCGGAGATGGGAACGATCACAATAGGGTAGACCACGGCGTCAGCCCTTTGTGCCGCTTCCACGGCTTCGCGGTATTTGCGGCTGCTGGTGGTATCGGTGCCATCGGTAATGGTGACAATCACGTGCCGGCCTTCGCGATTTGCGAAATCGCGGGAAGCAAAATACATGGCGTCGTAGAGCGATGTTCCGGCTTCCGATTCCAATTTTTGGAGACTGTCTTCGATGCGGCCGATGCGCCGGGTGAAGGTATTCCGCAAAGTGACCTGATAACTAAAGGTGTACAGCGCAGCGGCGTCGTTGGTATTTCCTTCGCGCACCAGTAGGTCCAAAAACTTTCCGGCCGATTGAGAAATCAGTTTCAAGTCCTTTTTTGTGGACCAGCTGGTATCAAGTAATAGTGACACCGAAAGGGGCTGTGCAGTCTGATGCTCAAAGATCGCCACGTCCTGCTTCACGCCCTTGTCCAGCACTGTAAAGCTGCTGCGATCCAGTGTGCCGATAAGATCACCAGCGGGATTCTTTACGGTGACCAGTAAAGTAACCAGCGGTGCGGTAACGCGAAATGTAGGTTCGGCGTCCTGTGATGGCGGGCCTGGCGGCAGTTTTGGCGCAGTTGCCGGACGTGACTGCGTGCGCCCCGCAGGAGCGCAGGTGAGACACAAAATCAGGCTGGCGATTAGTGCGCCTTTACGACCGAATCGTCCCATTCGCCTTCCACCCAAACTTCGCCATCAACGAAGTATTCCTTTTTCCAGACCGGAACAAGTTTTTTCAGTCGATTGATTCCCTCAAGCGCGGCATCGAAGGCGGCTTTGCGATGCGGCGAGGTGACCACAACAGCCACACTGGTCTCACTGATCTCAATCCGGCCCAGACGATGCACCATGGCGATGCGGCTGATATCGAAATTGCGGGCGATATCTGCGCCGATTTCAGCCATGGTCTTCACGGCCATCGGCTCATAACATTCGTAATCCAGGAACCGTGTGCCGCGGCCGTTGGTGTTGTTTCGTGTGACTCCCTCAAAATTGACGAAGGCGCCGTCTTTGCCCTGCAAAAGACTTTTCGCGATGGCGGTGCCATCGATCTTTTCACGGGTGAGCGCATAGAAGTTGCCTTCGGGAATAGCGATGTGATGCGTGTAAGGGGACCCGCCGCTGACGGGCGGCAGAAAGGCCACTTCATCGCCATCGGAGAGTGGGGCAGAAGGCCGGGAGAACTGCTGATTCAGGGCCAAAACCGTACTGGCCGACATTTCCTGCAAGCGGGGAAAGCGAGCGGCGTATTGATCAAAAAGAGTCCCCAGGCTGGCTCCCGGGGCGATTTCGACGGAGTCCTCCCGCAGTCCCACCACGTCCCGAATGATGCCGAAAAAAAGAACTTTGATGCGCACTGTCGTCATAGTAACAGACTGATTTCAGGGCCTGCCGGTTTCACGAAAGGTTTGCGTAGGTGCCGGTCCGATATGGGCCTAGGACTGTATAATTGAACCATATGTCCACGCCACCCAATACGCCTTTGCCTATTGAATCCCTGTTCCAATTGATTACTGGAAAGTGGATCTCCGCGGCGGTTTCCGCGGCTGCCCGTTTGGGCCTTGCCGATCAGCTAGACTCGGGTCCGAAGTCATCGGTGGAACTGGCGGTGAAGCTGGAGTTGAATGAAGGCGCGCTGTATCGATTGCTGCGTGCGCTTGCTTCCGTGGGAGTGTTTCATGAAGAGGCCGGGGGCACTTTTTCTCAAACTCCCGTTTCCGAGCTGCTGCGAACCAACGCAAAACCTTGTCTGCGGAACTTCGCCATGATGTTCACCGACGAGTGGCACATGAAAGTATGGCAGGAGTTGGCATGGAGCGTAAAAACCGGTCGGCCCGCGCCATACAAAGCCTACGGCATGGGCGGTTTTGAATTCTTTGCGCAACGTCCGGATCAGGCAGTGAACTTCAACAACGCCATGACCGACCTGTCGCTAGGTGACGCTCCAGCGGTGGTCGCCGCGTATGATTTTTCGCGATTCACTCACATTGTTGACGTGGGTGGGGGCATGGGCGGGTTACTGGCGGCTGTGTTGGATGCGACTCCGAACGTCACAGGGACGCTGTTCGATATGCCTTATGTGATCGATCAGGCGCGGACAGGCCCTTTGCTGGCCAGACACGCCGGCCGGTGCAATTTCGAAGGAGGCAGTTTCTTTGAATCGGTAACTCCAGGCGCCGATGCTTACCTGATGAAGTACATCATTCATGACTGGGTTGACGATGGCGCGAACAAGATTCTGAGCCATTGCCGCAAAGGGATTACCTCTGGCGGCAAACTGCTGGTGGTGGACCGCGTGGTGGGCCCTCGCAATCAGTTCGATATCACCAAGTTTATGGATCTGGAAATGCTGGTGGCGCCGGGTGGGATCGAGCGCACTGAAAATGAGTGGAAAACGCTATTTGCCGCGAATGGGTTTCGGCTGGATCGAATCATACCGACCCACAGCCCCCTGTCGATCATGGAAGGATCGCCTGTTTAGTTAGTGTTGTAACGGCGGACGTTGGAACGGGCCTTTCAGAAAGCGCGCGGTGACCGCGTTGAAAAGGTCTGGATTTTCCTGCAGCAAATGATGAGTGGCGCCCGGGGCGATGTAAAGATTCGCTGTGGGAATGTTACGGTAAATTTCGAGGAGATGCTCTGGCGGAATCATGTCGGCGTCGCCGCCCATTACAAGCGTTGGCGCCTTGATTTTGTGCAGATCGGCGAGCGGAATGTGCGGATAGTCGAGCATCATTTGGTTCCAACGCTTTTCGCGGGTCCAATTTTGGCTGCGATCGCCTTGGGCCAGTTTGGCGTCCGCCTGATCGCGGGCTTTGCGAATGGATTCGAGGACTCCGGAAAAAATGGCGGTAGAGTCGGGGCGAAGATTGGGGGCGTCGGCGACGATGGATTTGATTTGCTCTGGATGCTGGATGGCCAGCAGGAGAGCGATGATGCCGCCGTCGCTCCAGCCGATGACGTCGATGGGGCCGCGTTTGAGCTGTTGCAGAAGGACGGAGAGATCGCTGGCGATTTGATCGTAAGTGAGCGGCCCGGTGCCGTCCTGCGATTTGCCGTGGGCGCGGCTATCAACAATGATGACGCGGTAGGACTTGGCGAAGAAAGAAATCTGGCAGCGCATGGCGGCGATGGAGCCGCCGTTGCCGTGGATCAATAAAAGCACCGGGCCGTTGCCGTAGGTTTCGTAATATACCTTGATGCTGTTGACCGCAGCGGTGTGCGCGGCCGCGGGATTATTTCCGTAGGGCACGGGCGACAGGCAAAACGGGGCTTGGGGCAGGGCAGCGGTCGCCGAAACATAACTGGACAAGATGAGGGATGGCAGAAGTAAACGCATGGGCGATCCTGAGACTGAGTCTAATCGATTTGGAAGGCCCGGTGCATTGAATGACGTTTGGTCGTGGTCATGAAGTTGGTTCACATTCGTTTGGAAAATCGCGCTTAAACATGGATGTATCACACGGATGTGTGGGAAGGAATCGGGGGCGAGTTCTAGTTCGGAAGTGCTTTTCCTTTTGGCCTGCCGTGCGCGGAGAGTTCAGTGTGCATTTTGGTTTGCACGAATTCCGCGCCGTTTCAACGATCGGTGGCGACGTCCGCGACCGAAACGCAACATTAAAACCTACTGCTTCACCAACACCACCGGAGCCCCCTGCGCGCCCGCTACTTTATCGAAGAAGTCGCGGACTTTTGAAAAGTCGCTGGCGGGGACGGTGATGTCGTTTACTTGCAGGGACTGTTCCATCAGAATCTCGCCGCCGCTTACTTTCCAACTGGCCGTGAGCGTGCCGTACGGGCTTTTCACTTCAGCGGGCCGCGGGTATTCGTCCAGCTTGAAACCTTCAGGGAGTTTGATGTGGATCACATCGCGGCGCAGGTCGGCTTCAAGCCGTACAGGATTGCTGCGCTGCCGTGTGGCGAAGAAATATTCGCCAGTATTGCTCAGCAGGCCGGGCCGCACCACCAGCAATTTCCCCTGCATCACCTGGCCAAATTGTTCGGCCGACATATCCACATTCAGGTTGACGCGATGGTCTTCCGGATGATCCTCGGCGACGACTGTGTTGAGTGTGGTTCCGCCCACGCGCCGGGTGAAAGTGCGCTCCATCCGTTTCTTCAGATCTTCATCGCCGCGCATCTTTTGTACCGCACGCAACGAGACGCTGGACTGGCCGAAGTACTGGCGCTCCACGCGCGCTTGCAGCCGGCCGTTCGGGTCCATCGTCGCACTGATGGACGATTCCACGCGCCGCGAATCGGGCGGCAACAAAGGCATCTTCAACAAGGCTCCCTGCGCGCCGGCAATCACCAGCGCGTAGCTGCCTTGTTCACTCTCGGGCAAATCTCCCAGCGGGGTAAAAGCACTGGTTGGATCGAAGATCAGCAAACGGCCCAGGTGTTCGGTGGCCAGCACAGTGGGCAGCTCGATCTCGCCGGAAACGCGGACCGCGATAATCGCGTGATTGAATTGGGTTGGGGAGGCCCACTCGGGACGAACATAAGAACGTTCACCACTGGTGATGGTAGTCAAGTAGGATTCAACGCCCACTGCTTTCAGTAGAGAGCGCATCAGCGTAGCTTTATCTTTGCAGTCGCCGTAATTCTTAACCAGCGAATCGCTGGCGCGATGCGGCGTATAGCCGCCGCCACGCAACACGTTCAAACTGATTTCCACGTAATGGGTCTGCTGAACGAATTTTGCAATGGCTGATATTTTGTCCAGATCGCTGTTGGCGTTTGCCGTCAGTTCGGCGGCTTTAGCACGGATCGTGTCGTTCATGTCGGCGGACGGGTCCACCAGCGTTGATAAATAAGATGAGACGGCGCTCCAGTCTTTTAAGCCTTGGAGGCCGGCGGTATTGCCCGCGGGAGGAAAATAGCTGACCACCAATCGTGGAGCCAGTTCGTTGGTAGAAGGGCTGAATTCCTCACGCTCGATCCAAGGCAGATCGCGTAGTTCCCAGGTGCTGGTGTTTCCGCTTACCTGGGGCTCCAGCGCATCATGGTTAAATACCAGTCCTCGTGTTTCCCAATTCGCGGGAACGGTGAGCGTGAAGCGCGAACGGATCACCGGCTCGCGGGCCTGAAAGCGGAAGGAGTCCTGGGTGAAGAGCGACTTTTCTTCTTCCGTGATGTCCCAAGCCATCACCGACCCGGGAGGCTGATTGCCGAAGTCGAGAACCTTGGCGCGCGCTTCGTCATAGACGTATTCCGTGGAAAGAGCAACGTCGATAATCCGGTTCTTGCCGTAAACACTGGGCTTGCCCGAAGGTGGGATCAGCCATCCCTGGAAATCGCGCACCCGCCCGGCTTTGGTGTCGTAGACGCGATAGGCTTCGATCTTGTCGCCACTGGACTGTAGGACCTTCACGACGCCCCGTTCGTGCATGACCCTGGATCCATCGGCGGCGATGGTCACCGCCTCCTCATGCAGCAACACCACGGAGTTCACTTTTGCCGAATATGTGGGCACCGTCTGCGCGGCGGCCTGACGGACCCAGTCGGGAACGTCGTCGGCGGCGTTCAGCAGCCTAATACTCGTCAACAAACCACACAGAGCGAACATCCGCAACAGCGTTTTCATTTGGTCCTCTTTGGAACACTAATCTTGCCATCTTCGGGACGCTAGTCTTGTTTGATGGAAATGCTATAGCGGTCGCCCACCTGCACCTGATCGAAAATCTTTTTCATCGTCGGATAGGTTTCCGCCCCAAACATCAGGGCTCCCTCCTTGCCGAAGGTGAATTCACGGTGCGTGATCAACTCCGAGCCCATCGAGGGGGATTTGGCAATGGACATCTCTATTGCGTAGGAGCCCGGTTTACCGAAGTCCAACCCAGTCGGGCTCTGGGGATTGTCCAAGCTCCAACCCATGGGCAAACGGATGGCGATGTCGTCCACCTCTTTCCACGCGTAGGGGAAGAAGATGTCGTAGCGGCGCTTCGCGGCACTGAAGGGAGATCCTTGCGACCGCCGGAACGAGTTCGGTTGGAACAGGATGCGCTTACCGGTGACCTGCGCGAAGTGATCTGCTTCCAAATGATAGGTAACGCGCATTGGCTTGGCTGGGTCGTCGACGTTTTCCACCTTGACTTGGGTGACTTGAGCGTCAGGAAACATGCGGGTGACGCGGTCCTGCAGCCATTGGTCGCGTTGAGCTTGATTCTGGCGGTCAAGCGTGCGGCGATAGTCTTCAGCGCGATGCCCACCATAGGTTTCCTCTACGTCGCCTTGCAAAGTGCCCTGGTTGGTTAACTCCAATTTAGCTTTGCGATTTTCCAAAGAAGCTTCGGGCGGTGAAGCGGGTGTGGGAATGAAGGTGGATGCCTTGGGATCGGCAACCATAGCGTACATGCCTTCTTCGCTCCACGAAATCATGCCGGGCGCCAGGCGCTTGGTGCTGACGTCATAGATCTTCCAGCCGTCACCTCTCTTAATCGCCAGTTCCACGTTGGGGACAAAATAATCGTCCACCATGTTCTTGGGGTTGAAGATGATTTGATTGCGGTCGGCCACCCGGGCGGGACGGGCGTCGAAGCCAGCTTGCTGTGCCATGGCAGCCAGAACGGTGTTCATTTCGTTGGATAGCCCGATGCCACTTTTGTAGATTTCCGCAGCGGTGCGGGCGTGGTCTTTTTCCAAAGCTTTAAAGAGCTTGTTGCGTTCGTCATCGGTAACGTCCCGGTCAAAGGCATTGCGGACGTGGGTGCGCACGTGGGCAATCAAACCGGCGAGTTTTTCGTCGTCCGTTTTTGCGTTGGCCATGGCTTCAGTGGTGGCCGTCTTTAAGTCGTTGTCGGTTTTGGCGGTGTCCTTTAAACGCTGGTAGGTCTTCTTGCCCACTTCGTTCCAGTATTTATCGGCGTTGTTGCGATTTCCTTCCTGATAGACCAACAGCGCCCAGGGGCGCACGTTGGGTTCGCTAGGCGCAAAGGGTTCCTCGTGAAAGGCCGGGATATTTTCGACGAACATGGACATATAGCCATCGCGTTCCGGCTTCAACGGAGAAGTTTTACCGTTGTAGGCGTACAACATGGGCATGTCGCTCCCCAGGATGTCACTGGGCAGCGGCTTTATGTAGTAAGTCACCAGCCGAACTGGAAACTCGCGCGAGAATGCCAGTTCCACGTAGCGGAAACGGTTGTCGTCTTCAATTTCACGCCAACGGTATTCCAGGATGACGCCGGGTTCGACTCCGGGCATGGCGAAAGAAACGGCCTTGATTTTGCGGCCGCCGGCGCGGACCAGGTCACGCTTAAAGACGGTCTTCTTGTCCAACTCCAAAATGCTGCCGTCGGGCTTAATCGTGCGGCCGGATACATCGACGATGTTGTGCCGGTCCGAGGCCGGTAAATCGATAGTGGCGGCCGCTTCTTTTCCTTTTTCGTCAAAGATTTTCAGGCGCACATAGTGATAAAAGACGCGCTGCAAATCGCGATTATTCCCGAGCAATTCATCGACAACACGGACGCGCCAGAACAGCACTTCGGCGCCGGCATCTTTTTCAACGGCCGGTTCTTTGGATTGTTGTTCAGCTGGAGCGATGGGTAGCCAGGCGATGAATTCGGGCGGCGCCGCGGTTTTTTGCTGCGCCAAGGCCTGGCCGCTGGGTAGGGATGTTGTGACCAATATTATTACAGCCGTGGTCAAAACAGTGGTGGAAAGCGTGAAAAGGAAACGAATCCCCACGCGTGAAAAAGGGAGCCTCCGCATAGGGAGAGTATACTGCAAATCCCGGAATTATAAATAGCGGGACGGTAATTTATGTTGGTGTTTGAGGTGAAATTGGTAAAAGCGACGGCCAGAGACACGGCGGATCCGCGACAGTGCGACGGGATTGGATTATGCCGATCAGCGCTACCATCAGCCGGGCGTTGGAAGATTTTGACAGCTGATCCAGGGCGGAGCGGCGCGAATTTCTATGCCTACGCTGATGGCCACCCAGTGAATAAAATAGACCCCAGTGGGTTGGATTCGTACGGTGCGTGCCAGAGCTATTACAACTCTTGCACCAGCCGAGCCTCCACCGCCGCCCGAGTCCGCGTGAACCGCGCATCGCTCGCTCGCACAACCCATTCCGGCGAAGCGCTATTCCGCTCCTTCGGAAACGGGGGATAGGCCGTAACCGTCAGATGAGGCCCCGATGGCGAAGCCGCCGCCGATTCGCTCGCCTGCGAAAGCGAAAGCTACATCTCCCTAACGACTCAACGTCACTCTATTTCACCCATCAATTCTCGCGACGTCCATGAAAACATATTCATCTTTCTCCGTTTTGGGGTCGGAGGGACAGTTTTGAGCCCCCTATCTCCTAACCCCGCATACCTTAGGGGCCGGACGTTGCCCGGCAGCAATCCATGACTCGCAAACCCAGAAAACCTTGTTCTAGAATTGGCCTCCAGGTCCCCCGCTGCCCTCTCATGGATGAGCGCAATCAGGTGCTTTCTGGCTTCACGGTACGGCGTGGGCGGTTGGGCGGAGGTTGGTATTGAAG
>JANXYJ010000116.1 GCA_025350105.1 Terriglobia bacterium
GGTGGGGTTATTACGGCGCCCTACCGGTCGCCGCTGCGTGCTGGGGTATTGGTGGATTGGTGCTGTTTGGTGGGGTTATTACGGCTCCCTACCGGTCGCCGCTGGGGGCTGGGGGTGGTAGAGCCGGCACGCTAAGCGGTACTAGCCAGCCCGAACTCCTGAATTCCCAGGCTCCTGCCGATAGACGACAATAGGATAGTCGGGCAGGACAGCCGTGCCCGGGTTCGCATGCGCATTCTTATCGCAGACGACAGTATTGTTTCGCGGCATCTTTTGGATGCCACGCTTCGTAAGTGGGGCTACGAAGTTGCGGTGGCATGTGATGGGCTGGAAGCCTGGGAGATTCTACAGCGGCCGGATGCCCCGAAAATCGCCATTCTGGATTGGATGATGCCGGGGATGACCGGGCCGGATGTGTGCCGGCTGGTGCGGGCGGCCGAAAAAGAGAAGGAACTTTACACCTACATCGTCCTGCTGACATCGAAGAGCCAGCGCGAGGATTTGATTGAAGGGATGGAGAGCGGCGCCGACGATTACCTGACCAAGCCGTTTGACCAGCACGAGTTAAAAGTGCGGCTGCGGCCGGGAACCCGGATTATTGAGCTGCAACAGGAACTGATTTCAGCGCGTGAGGAGCTTCGTGACCAAGCCACGAAAGACTTTTTGACGCGGATCTGGAACCGGAGCTCCATCTTGGACATTTTGAAGCTGGAACTGGTGAGGAGTGCAAGGGAGAAGCGGCCGGTGGGGGTTTTGTTGGCGGATTTGGATCATTTCAAGCACATCAACGACACCTATGGGCACTTCGCCGGCGACGCGGTGTTGCGCGAATTTGTTCGGCGGATGAGCGGCGCCACGCGTCCGTATGATTCCATTGGGCGTTACGGTGGCGAAGAGTTTTTGATGGTGCTGCCGGGGGCCGACGAAGCGGCGACGCAGAAGCAGGCGGAGCGCATGCGCGAGGCGCTGGCGTGCGAACCGATGTCGTTCAACGAAGAGTCGAGTTTGGTGACGTGCAGTTTCGGGGCGACGGCAGTGATTCCTGTACCGGGTACAACCGAAGAGGCGCTGATCCGGGTGGCGGACGATGCGCTGTATAGGGCCAAGCGCGCGGGGCGCAATCGGGTGGAGTTTGTGGCGCTCGAAGAAAGCGCGGCGAAGCAATAGAGGGCATCTGTTTGCCCTAAACCGGAGACGAAACCCGTGAAGTGGATTTACAAAATCACTTGCCCGAACGGGAAGATTTACGTGGGCATGGATGTTACGGGTAGTACCGGCTACTTTGGTTCGCCATTTGGACGTCCGCGGAGATCCTACAGTCAATCCATCGAAGCAGATTTCACGCCGGAGCGACGGCGTGACTTCACGATTACGCGCGAGATCCTTTGGCAATCGGACACTACCATGGACGCCGAAGACCGAAGGAAATCGAATTCATTCGCGCGCTTCAGTCGAATGATCCGACCACTGGGTACAACCGATTCCCGAAGCAGCTTTAGGCTTTACGCCGCACACGAACGTGTGGCGGCTGGGTGCTGCTTTCATCGTCGGAACTCATTCCTTCCAAAGATGCCCATATGAAAGTCTTAGGCGAGCATGGAATTTGTAACGCCAAAGCTTGCGGCGTCCGTATGGATTGCTGCGCTTTTGCTGTTGTGGGCGCTTTCGAAGATAGCTGCCTCTCTTCGGGAATGTGTAGCGTTGTTGAAAGAGTTTGACGAGCGACTTGCGGAACGATTCCCAACTAAAGAGGAAAGAGCAGACGAGTTGGAGTTCGATTAAACCAAGCGCAAGACCTTCGGACACTCTTGTGGTTATAGCTGCCATCGATTGACAGATTAAAGTTCCGGTGCGGCCCTATCCCACAACCGCTGTTATCCTAGATACAAGTTGCTGCTTTCCTCCTCCACTTACTTCATTTTCCTGGTGGTTGTACTGGCCCTTTATTGGCCCTTGGCTCGTCATCGCATGGCGGCCATGGGCGTGATTCTGCTGGCCAACTATTTTTTCTACGCCAAGTGGAGCCTGTGGTATCTGGCGCTGATCCCCGTCGCGTCGACGATTGACTATTGCATTGGCCTGGGCCTGCAGAATTCCCACAGCGCTGCAAAGAAAAGACTGCTGGTGGGCCTCAGCATCATCATGAACATCGGGCTGTTGTTGACACTGCGTTACGTGCCAGGAATCGGATTGCCCCTCACACTCTCTTTTTACGTGTTTCAGGCGCTGACGTATACGATCGATCTTTATCGCGGCGATTCGAAAGGCACGCGCAGCTACCTGGCGCATCTGACCGCGGTTTCGTTCTTTCCCACAACGCTGGCCGGGCCAATCACGCGGGTTTCGTCGCTGATCGATCAATTCGAAAGGCGCAAGCCGTTGCTCGAAAGTGACGGCAGCCGGGCGTTGTTTCTGATTGGCATGGGGCTGATCAAGAAGTTCATGATTGCGGATTATCTTTCCAGCAATCTAGTGAACCGGGTATTCGATTTCCCTACGCTCTACACGGGGGCCGAAACTCTGCTGGCCGTTTACGCCTACGCCGTGCAAATTTACTGCGATTTTTCGGGATACACGGATATGGCGTTGGGGTCGGCTCTGTTGTTGGGGATTAAACTGCCGGCCAATTTCAATCAGCCGTACGCGGCGGAAAACATCGCGGACTTCTGGCGGCGGTGGCATATTTCGCTCTCCAACTGGCTGAGGGATTATCTGTATTTTTCGCTCCCCGGCAAGCGCACGAAGATGATGCCGTATTTAAGTTTAATTATCACCATGGTGTTGGGCGGACTGTGGCATGGGCCTACGTGGAATTTTGCGGTATGGGGTGCGCTACATGGTGTGGGACTAGCGGTTGTTCGGTTGTGGCAGACGAAATTCGGTTCCGCAAAGCCCACCTTGGAAACGACAGGCTGGGTCCGCTCCCTGAACGTCTTCCTCACCTTTCATTTTGTTGCATTTGCGTGGATTTTCTTCCGCGCGCCGGATTTTCCGACGGCCTGGGCTGTGCTCGGGCGCATCGGAGCATTCATTACAACTGGCAGCGCCTCGCTTGAGAATATTCCGTTGGCCCTTGCACTTGTCTTAGGGGTAGGTGCGGCGTCGCACTACGTTCCTAAGAAATGGTATGACTGGAGCCAGGCCCTATTTGTGCGGGCTCCATTTTATGCCCAGGCGATGCTGTTGCTGCTATTGGTGCTGGGTCTGCAGAATGTGGTTTCCAGCGGCGCCACACCGTTTATTTATACGAAGTTCTAGCTGGCTCTCCGGTATGGCGACCGGAGCTACAAGAATGGCTGGCTCTCCGGTCCGGCGACCGGAACTACAAGAATGGATGGCTCTCCGGTCTGGCGACCGGAACTACAAGATTGGATGGCTCTCCGGTCTGGCCACCGGAGCTACAAGAATGGATGGCTCTCCGGTCTGGCGACCGGAGCTACCAAAATGGCGCGGGTAAAAATCGTTCTCAATATGAATTCGGGGTTCCCCAAGAAGACCGCACTGACGGTGCTGACCTTCCTGGTGTTGGTGGCGGTGCCGGAGCTGCTGCCTGCCTTGAAGAACTACCGTTCGCTGGATTTTGGGCGGATTGGCTCGCTGCTCGATTTACCCCTTCCCAAACCAACTGAGGTTGCCGAAGCCGTGGCGGCAGCTGCGCTACGGCCCGCCGGTGCCAACGCGAAGAATGCGGCCTCCCATCCAACCGGAGCGGGAGCCAAAATCTTCTTGAGTCCCGGCGAGTTCACCAATCCCAAGCAACTGCTGGACCCCAGTGGCGAAATGGACAAGTTCTACTCGTCGCTTGGCGCCCTCAGTGGTGGCCAGAGCCAGGGTGTGCACATCCTGCATTACGGCGATTCGCCCACCACGGCGGACCTGATCACGGCCGACGCTCGCAGCCTGTTTCAGCGCCAGTTCGGCGACGGCGGCCTGGGATTTGTGTTGGTGGCCAAGCCCTGGGCCTGGTACAACCATCGCGGGATTGACATGTCGGCGTCTGCGGATTGGACCATCGATATCGGCGGCCTTTCGCAAATCCGTGACGGCCGCAATGGCCTTGGCGGCGTCAGTTTCGTGGGCCGCAACGGGGCATCGGCCAAATGGAAACTGCGCGACCGTTCGCACACCCGCGCCGAAATCGCCTATCTGTCGCAGCCCGATGGTGGCGAGTTTTCGTTAGAAGCAGACGGAAAGATGATCGGCACCGCGTCCACGGCTGGCGAGACAGGGTCACCAGGCTTTTCGCAGTTCGACATCCCGGAAGGCGCGCGCGAATTTGCGCTGAAAGTCACCCGCGGGCCAGTGCGGCTCTACGGTGTGGATTTCCGCAAAGGCGCCGCCGGGGTGGTCTACGCTTCGCTGGGCGTAAACGGCGCCAACATCACGCTATTGTCAAAGACCTTCGACCAGAAGCACTGGACCGCGCAGTTGCAGCACTACCAGCCTTCGTTGGTGATCATCAATTATGGGACCAATGAAAGCGGGTTTTCGGATTTCGTCGACACCACTTGGGGCGGGGAACTCCGGCGCGTGATTAGGCGGTTGCGCGCGGCGCTGCCCGGCACTTCCATCCTGCTGATGAGCCCCATGGACCGCGGCGACAAGGACTCCGGCGGCAACATCGTGACCCTGGCTGCGCTCCCGCGTCTGGTGGCCATGGAGCGCCAAATCGCCGTTGAAGAACATGTGGCTTTCTTTAACACCTTTGAAGCCATGGGCGGAGTGGGCACCATGGCGCGCTGGTATGCCTCTGAACCCCGCTTGGTGGGCTCCGATTTCATACACCCTATGCCCGCCGGTGCCCGGATCGTCGGGGAGCTCCTGTTCTCGGCCATCCACAAGGGTTATGACGATTACAGAGGAGCCCCGGAAGGTGCCCCTCTGACAACAGCCACCCCGAGCACCGGGGCCCCGGAACGCGGTAATATGCAAGGTGCACCCATAAATTCTGAGCGGGTTACCGAGAGGGCACCTGGTAAGGGACTAGATAAGGGGATCGACAAAGCGGAACCCGTCGGGCTTCAGCAAAGCCCTGCCGCGAATACGGATGATTCCGGCAAGAAGGAGTCGAAGCCGCCATCCGCCGATAGTACAAAGACCGAGGAAAACGTTCCGTAAACCAACGCATGCCGAAGTTTTTGCCCAAACGAATGAAAGCCCGGTTGACGCTGGCGGCCGCAACGCTGTGGGCGCTGCATGCGCCGGTGGCCACGGCGGCGGAGACGGTAACCTCCAATCCGTCAGTAATTGTTTCCGCGCCGGTGGCCTCAGCAAAGTCCACGGCGAAATCCGCAGCCAAACCCACCCCCGCCAAACCCACCAAGGCTTTTCCGGTCAAAAAGGTAGCATCGCCCAAGAGCACAGTTGCACGCCGCCGCATCCGACCAGGTGTGTCTATTCCCTGGACGGGCCCCAGGCCCAGCCCCGTCAGCCTCGCCACCCGCAGCGAAGCCCGTGAAGGCGTGCTGAAAAAAGTGACCAACGGCATCGACATCCCCATTGAAAACGCGGCCGCGCTGGTGCCGTTTTTTGAGCAACTCTACCGCCATCAAAAAGGCGACATCCCCGGCCCCGTGCGCGTGTTGCATTATGGTGATTCGCACACGGCGGCGGACGAGCTCACTGGCAGCATGCGTGAGCAGTTTCAACAGGCCTTTGGCGACGGCGGCGCGGGATATTCCTTTGCCGGACGCCCCTGGAACGGCTATCGGCGTTTGGATGTAAAGACGGGCGCCTCCGGCGGCTGGTACACAGACGGCTTGGTTGGCCGCACCGGCGACGGTAAGTACGGCCTGGGCGGAGTGAGCGTGTCATCGAAGCGCGCGCACGAATCCATTTACCTTCTGGCGGAGGGCCAGACGTTCGAATTGTTTTATCTGCAACAGCCCGGCGGCGGCGAAGTGGCGGTTTACGATAACGGCAATCTGATCGGCCAGTTTTCTACCGCGTTACCTGGATCAACACTTGGGTTAACACCTGGGTCAACACCTGGGTCAACACCTGGATCCACACTTGGGTCAACACTTGGGTCAACAGCGGAACTAACGGGGGAAACCTCAAAGCCGGCCTACTTTCATTACGACACCGAAGCCGGCCAACACAAATTGGAAGTGGAAACGTTGGACGCTTTGCCGGTGCGCCTGTTCGGCTGGGTAGCGGAAAAACCCACTGGCGTGACGTATGAAACCCTGGGCATTAATGGCGCGGAGGCCTCCATCATGTTGGGCTGGAACACGCCGGTGCTGCGCAGCAACATTGAACGGCGCAATCCCGCACTCATCGCCATGGCCTTCGGCACCAACGAAGCCGGCCGCCGGGACTTAACGGTGGACGGATACCGGGCACTCTATAAAGACCTTATCCGCCGCCTGCGCGAAGCCGCGCCCGCCGCCACTATTCTGATCGTCGGTCCGCCTGATCGCGAAGGTTACACCAGAAAAGCCGGTTGGGTTGCGATGGATACGCTCGACACCATCGTCGAAGCGCAAAGGCAAGCGGCACTGGCCAGCGGCTGCGCGTTTTGGGACCAGCGCGAAAAAATGGGCGGCAAGGGAGCTATGCGCCAATGGGTGCAGGCCGGCATGGCTCAGTTCGACCATGTGCACTTCACCGTTGCCGGTTACCGCATGATCGGCAGCGCCCTCTACCGCGACGTGATGAGCCAGTACGATGTGTTTCTGAAAGCGCGGGGGGATCTAGCGGCGATACCGGCCGCCAATCCTGCAGGATCCGCCGTCGCAGCCAAGCCCGCCGCAGGTGGTTTGGAAGCAGGGCAGTAAGCCTGTTCCTATTTTCGGCCGCGACCTTGCCGCGATTTCCTAACCATTCAAACACTTCCAAAAACTTCTCCAGCGTACAAGAGTCCCCGCCGTTTACCCTCCCATCAGAAAGCGCCTGATGGCGCTCATCCCAAATTTAAACGGCGAGAGGGCAGCAGGGGACCTGGAGGTCAATTCTAGAACAAGATTTTCCGGGTTTGCGAGTCATGGGTGGCCGTTGGGACATTTCCAACCGCTAAGCCTTCTTTCAAAAAGAGCTATGCGGGTTAAAACCAGACCCGGGGGGCAAGACACGTTCTTTGACAATGGAATACGTCAGATCCGAATGGCTAGCGCATGGCGCCGTGCGTCTAAACCTCAATCTCCATCCGCAGCAGCGCCGCGCTCAGCGTCTTTCCCTGAGCATCCGTCCGCAACGACACCGTCCCGCCCCCGTCCAACGCTTCATACAAGAGGAAATTCAGCGCATACAAATTCGGCAGCTCAAAGCGCTCCACCTTGGCTTTGCACAATTCGCGAAAGTGTTCCTTCACGCGCTCCGGTGTCACCTGCTGGACCAGAATCGGATAGTGCTCCGGTTGCAGCGCGATCAACCCGATGTTGGCGCAGTCGCCTTTGTCTCCGCTGCGGGCATGCGCGATTTCACGAAGTTGCTTTTTCATTTCACGCCTGCCTCACTGAAACACGGGCTTGCACTTCTGTTTTGGGGATCAGCGCGGGCCAATAGGCGATAATCTCTTCTACTTTCGGCCGGCCCCCCGACGGATACGTCACCACCGGCGGTCCGTTCAACGCCAGCGGAGCCAGTTCCCGCGTAAACCGATCCACCGCCGCCTGGTCGTTTCCCCGCACACCAACCCGCAAAGTGACCTCGGCTAAATTTGGTGAAGGTTGGCCTGAGAGCAGATCGCCATGACACGCATTCGCGCCCACATATTCACTGTGAATCGCATCGAAGTGTAAGCCGAGCTTTTGTAGTCGCGTCCGCAAAATCGCATCGGCGGCCTTAGCCTTTTTGTACGCATCAGGCCAACCGTAGGTCATCGATCCCACCGCCTTGAAGCCCGCCGAATAACTGATGGATACTTTGTAGAACTCCGTCGCCGCACGCCCCTGGATTCCCCAGAACTGAACCCGATCGGCACCGGCTTGTCGCAACTGAATGGTGGTGAAATCGGCAATCGCATCCGGAGTGATGTAAGCGCAGGGGTCGCCAATTTCGTAAACCAACTGCTCTTTCACGCCCGCAACATTTACGCGGCCGCCTGTTCCAGGGTGTTTGGTGATGGCGAAGCGCCCATCGGGTTCCGCTTCTAAAATCGGATATCCGATATTCGCCAAATCGGGAATCGATTCCCAATCCGCCTGACAATTTCCGCCGCTGGCCTGCGCGCCGCATTCGATCACGTGCCCGCCCACAATCCCCGCCGCCAGTTTGTCCCAATCGTTTTGGGCCCATCTGAACTCATGGATGGATGGCCCAAGCGAGAGCGCCACATCCGAACATCGCCCCGTCACTACAATTTGCGCGCCCGCATCCAACGCTTCTGCAATCGGAAAAGCACCCAGATATACGTTGGCGCTCTTCACTCTATCGCGAACATCGCTCAGCGGCGCGCCGGTGTCGAGGTTGCGCAATTCCACACCCTGCGCCAGTAATTCATCCAAACGTGGAAGAATATTGTCGCCGGTGACGACTCCCAATTTCAACCGGCCGGCATAGCCCGCGCGTGCCAACGCCGCGGCCACTGCATCGGCGCACGCTTCCGGATTCACACCACCTGCGTTCGCCACGACTTTCACGCCGCGTTCGACTATTTCTTTGGCGCCGCGCTCTATCATCTGCGGAAAATCACGAGCGTAACCGGTCTTCGGGTCGCGCGCGTACTGCTTCTGCAGGATCGACATGGTGACCTCGGCCAGATAGTCGAGCGTCAAATAGTCGATGGGGCCGCCGCGCAATTGTTCAAGTGGCGCTTCCAGCGAATCACCCCAAAAACCCTGAGCGTTAGCGATTCTGATCATGAGCGTTAGCGATGCGGATCATCCTGCCTCTAACACTAGTCGAGATCCACTGCCGCTTTCAACCCGCGCTCCACCGCGCGAAGAGTCTCTCGTGGCAAAATGCCAATTAGCCGGGTCAACTTTGCTCGATCCAGCGTCGTAATTGGATGATTACCGGCCGGCGGCCTGTTTGTTCGGACCCCGAACGCGGTACCAATTCCGCCCAATAGACTTCGCCTCGTCTCATGTGTTGTTGCCGCGATTAATCTGGTTCCGCGTTGATTAGCAATTCGATGGCTGCTTGTTCCAGCAGCGAATCCAAATCAAATTCCGTGCCCGCCGTGCTGTCTGCGAACGCCGCAATATCGGCCTTACGCTGCGCACGTTTACGCGCTTTCAGCCATGCCTGGATCGCCTCTCTCGCCATGGATGTGGCCGGCACGCCGCTGCGCACTGCCTCTTCCTTCAATTCACCGTAAATGCGATCGGGCAACGGAAGATGGAAGTTTTGCACATCTTTATTGTGGCATAGAGTATGCCATATTTCGTGGCATGCAATTGGTGAATGAAAGCCAGCGAAGCCAGACTCTGTTAGCCTGAATGCTTGGCAGACTGGCAACCCAAAGTAAGCCCATGGCTGATTGCGGCCGCCGTGATTGTACCCACGTTCATGGAGGTGCTGGACACCTCCATTGCCTCGGTTGCGCTGCCGCATATTGCAGGAAATCTTTCGGCCAGCGTGGATGAGGCCACTTGGGTCCTGACCAGCTATCTGGTTGCCAACGCTATTATTCTCCCGGCAAGCGGCTGGTTCGCGCAGCGTTTTGGGCGGCGCAATTTTCTGTTGTTTTGCATCGTTGTCTTTACCCTGTCGTCTTTCCTATGTGGCGCGGCGACCAGTTTGGGTATGATTTTGTTGGCCCGTACTTTGCAAGGCGCGGGCGGCGGTGCGCTGCAACCGCTTTCACAGGCGATTCTGCTGGAAAGTTTTCCACCCGCCAAACGTGGCACAGCCATGGCGATTTTCGCGTTGGGCGTGGTGGTTGCGCCCGTATTGGGTCCCACGCTTGGCGGCTATCTTACCGATGAATATTCCTGGCGGTGGGCGTTCTACATCAACGTGCCCATTGGTGTGTTGGCGCTGTTCATGGTTTCGCGTTTTGTGGAGGACCCGCCCTACATTGTCAACGCGAAGCCCGGCCGTTTTGATGGAATTGGCTTGGGTTTGCTGGCAATTTGGTTAGGCGCGCTGCAGATCATTCTCGACAAAGGCCAAGAAGATGATTGGTTCGCATCGAATTGGATTCGCTGGGCCACGGCGGTGATGATTGTTGGCTTCATCGTCTTTCTGTTTCATCAACTGCACGACAGCGCGCCCATCGTCAATTTGCGCGTGTTTAAGAATTGGAACTTTACGCTTGGCTGCGTCATGATGGGGTTGCTCGGTGCCATCATCTATGGCATCGTGACCATCCTGCCGCTGTTCTATCAAACGGTGATGGGCTACTCCGCGCGTGCCGCCGGCCTGGCCGTGAGCCCGCGCGGTGTGGGTGCCATCCTCATCATGCCGGTGGTCGCTTTCGCCGCCAGCAAATTGGACAGCCGTTGGATCATCGCGACTGGATTCGCCGGCTTAGCGGGCAGCGCGTTTTGGATGAGTCAGTTGAGCCTCGATATTTCGCAGTGGTCCTTGGTGACACCCATTGTAATGAGCGGCTGCGCGGCGGGTCTTGTGTTCGTGCCGCTGGCCACAACGTCGATGGGGACGCTGCGCAACGAAGTGATTGGCAATGCCAGCGGCCTGTACAATTTGATCCGCAACGTTGGCGCCAGCATCGGCATATCGGTGGTGAACACGATGGTTTCGCGGCGCCAACAAGTGCATCGCGCGGAGCTCAGCCGGTATATCACCGACAGCGGTGTGGTCCACGGCGCGCTGCGTTCTTTGAATGGCGCCTTCGCACGCACGGTGGATTCGCAAGTTGCCTCTGATCGCGCCCTGACTGTACTGAGCAATCATCTGAATCGCCAGGCCGTGGTGTATTCGTACGTGGATGATTTGCGCTACATGGCGCTGGTGTGCGTGTTGTGCATCCCGATTGCGTTTATGTTGCGCAAAGTGAAACCGGCCAAGGGCGCGGCGGGTGCGGCTGCGCACTAGGTTTCGGCGCTCCCTTACGGTCGCGGCTCAGTGCTGTCTTTCTCGAATCCCCCGCCAGCACCTAGCCGCGAGCGTGAACAAGCGCCGTACGTGAACAAACTTACACCGACATAATCGTCAGCGCACGCGCCAATTCTTTTTCCGGATCATGACCGGTAGATGGGCGGTATTCGTGCGCGATGTAGCCGGTGTAGCCGAGATCGGCAATGGTTTGCGCGATGAAGTGGTAATTCAGCTCCTGCGTTTCGTCGATCTCGCGGCGCCCGGGGACGCCGGCGGTGTGGATGTGCCCGATCAATGGAAAATATTTGCGCAGGTTGTTGCTGAGGTCGCCGTCGATTTGTTGAACGTGATAGATGTCGAACAGAATCTTCACCCGAGGTGAGCCTACGCGCTTGCAGATGTCGGCAGTAATGGCCAGTTTGTTCAGGATTTGATCCGGACGATCGATGGGGTTGACGGGCTCCATCACCAGGTTGATGTTCTTGTCTTCGGCGTGCGCCTTTACGCGATTCAAAAACGCCACCGCATGATCGGCGCCCTCTTCTGTCTTCATTCCCTGGCGTTCGCCACCGACTAAAATGACGTTGGGA
>JANXYJ010000163.1 GCA_025350105.1 Terriglobia bacterium
GTCGGTAAGACGGACTGCGGTCAGGGCACCGGCACGGCGTTTCGGCAGATGATGTCGGATGAACTGGACATCGCCTACGACAAGACCGCCTGCATCATGGGCAGCACCGACATCACCGTCGATCAGGTGGGCTCCGGTGGGTCCACTGCGATGGAGCGCGATTCGTGGCCCATGCGCCGCGTCGCCGCCGAAGCCCGGCGTTCGCTGCTCGAAATGGCCTCGGCCCGCTTCGCCGTGCCAGTGGATCAACTCGCCGTCAACGACGCCGTCATCACAGTGAAAGCAGATCCCTCAAAGCGGGTCACCTACGGCGAACTGATCGCGGGTAAGAAGTTCAACATTACCCTCACCGGCAAAGATATCAATTCGGTCACGGGTAAAGCCCCCACCAAGCTGGTGCCCGAACTCAAATCCACCGGCCAATCTCCGCAGCGTGACGACATTCCGGCCAAAGTGGACGGTTCGCTGAAATGGGCCGTCGACGTCAAGCTGCCAGGCATGGTTCATGCGCGCAATATCAAACCGCCGTTTGCCTGCGCCAAGCTGACCGGCATTGATGAAGCGTCGGTGAAGGATGTGCCGGGCTTCATCAAAGTGATGAGCAAGGGCAACTACGTCGCCGTGGTTTGCGAGCGCGAAGAGCAGGCTATCCGCGCCGCCCGCCAGTTGAAGACGACGTGGGAGAAGCCGGCCACCGCTCCGTTCCCATCCTCCGACGATCTTTTCAAGTACATGCGCTCCACCGCGCTCACTACACAATCAAAGCCGGTGATTGCGGGAAATCCGGACGCGGCCTTTTCCAGCGCGGTTAAGGTCATCGAGGCGGACTACGAAATTCCATTCCAGGGGCACACCGCCTTTGCCGGCGCGCACGCCATCGCCGATCCGTCCAATGGTCAGATGACCATCTATTCGAATGACATGAAAACCTACGGTATGCGCCGCGGCGTCGCCACGTTTCTGGGCATGCCCCACGATCGCGTGCGCGTGGTTTACATGCAGGGCCCGCAGGGCTTCGGCCGCACCGCCGCCGAGGACGCCGCTTGTGAAGCTGCCTGGATCGCACACGAACTGGGCCGCCCCGTCCGCATGCAGTGGATGCGCGAGGAGGAGACCGCGTGGGACACCAAGAGTCCAGCGTTCACCGTAAAAATGCGCGGAGGTCTGGACGCCGCTGGCCGCCTGGTGGCCTACGACTACCAGGCGCGTTCCTGCGATCAGAACCACATTGGATATAACGAGCCCGATACCGTGCTTATTGCGCAACTCATGGGTATCCGGCCCGCAAAACTCAACGAAGGCAGCGCGGCGTTGCCGTCTGAGATGTACTCCATCCCCCATCGCAAAATGACGGGCGATGTGGTGGCGCTGCCCAACATTTGGGAAACGCCTCTGCGCACCGGCAACCTGCGCGACCCCAATGGTCCGCAATCCACCTTTGCCGCGGAATCGTTCATCGACGAAGCCGCCGCCGCCGCGAAAACCGATCCGCTGGAATTCCGCATGAACCTGATCCAAGCGGGCGCTAGTGACGATACTGGCTTCCGGCGCGCACGCTCGCTTGCCGTTCTGAAAGCCGCCGCCGAAACCTACGGTTGGCAACCGCGTGTTGGCCCCATGATGACACCGACGGCGCCGGCTAAAGGCGATATTTTAACCGGACGCGGCATTGCCTACTCCTTCCGCGGCCAGACCGTAGTGGCGTTGATCGCTGATGTGGAAGTGAATCGCAAAACCGGTCACGTTTGGGCCAAACGCCTGGTGTGCGCTCACGATTGCGGCCTGGTGGTGAACCCAGTGGCCCTGCGCCGTGCAGTGGAATGCGGCGCGCTGCACGGCCTCAGCCGCGCCATTCACGAAGAGGTTCGCTTTGATGCTGAAAAGGTCACCAGCCAAAACTGGGTATCGCACCCCACGCTCCGCCACGCCGATGTTCCCGAGCGCATCGACGTCATTTTGGTAAACGGCGACCCGCATCCAAACCGCCCCGATCTGGCGCCCTATGGTGCCGGCGAAGCCTCACTGAAACCGATGCTGGCCGCCATCGGTAACGCGATTTTCGACGCCACCGGCGTTCGCATCCGGCGGGTGCCTTTCCGCAACGATCGCGTGCTCGCGGCGTTGAAAACTGCAGGGTATGACACCACCGCCTGACTCGAGTTCAAGCGGGCTTGTTAGAAATCGTCAGAAAGCTAGCCCGCTTGTAGGAGTGAACGGGCCAGCTTTTCAACGCATGAAGCCAACCATCATGCGAATCCCAACTTCGGCGTCGCGAAGTTCGGCAAATTCGGAAATACCGTCCCCAAGTTTGCATCGGGCACGCCAAACCAGGACGCCATAGTCGCCGCGTATTGATCCAGCGAACTGCTAGGCAGCCACACGCCGCGATTGCTCACATCGTCCGGCCCATTCAACGCCAGTGTCGGGAACGTGCCGTAAGCGTCGCCGCCCTTCACTGGTCCGCCGATGGCCAAGTGATGACCGCCCCACGCATGGTCGCTACCGCTGGTGGCGCTGGCATTCCCCGTCCGGCTGAACTCCGATTCGGTGAACGTGATGACGTTCTGTTCCACCGCCAGCTCACCCAATGCGGCTTGAAACGCGCCAATGGCGCCATCCAAGGTTTGCAGCAACGGATCCTGATCCTGAATCAGATTGCTGTGATTATCGAACCCGCCCATGCTGGCGAAAAAGATTTGATGATCCATGCCCAGCGCTCCGCGCACCTGAATCACTTTCGCCACTTGCGCCAATTGCTGGCCCAGCCCAGTGTTGGGGAACACCGTTTTCAGCGGAGTCCCGCTGGTCAGTGCCTGGTTGATTTCCTGCGCCGCTTTCAGCGCGTTGGACAGCACGCCTTCCGATGCGCCGATCATCTGCACCCCGCTGTCAAACGTCAGGATCTGCTGCATCGCGGTGAACCGCGCATCCATCGCCTTCTGATTGCCGAAACTGTTCAGTCCGAAATTCGAACCCGGCGAGATGGTCACTCCCCCCGCGATCGCTCCGGCCAACAAAGCCGAGTTTCCCGACACCGAAACGCCCGCCGGGAACGGGGTATTCGGCGCCACCACATCGTTCACCCGTCCGCCCCAACCCGTTCCGCCCGCCACCGTTGGGTTGGCTGTCTGCCACTGCGATTGTTGATCGGAATGCGAATATAGATTGCGCGGCAACGGCACACCGCCATTCTGATACTGTGCCTTCGTGGTCGGCTTTACCAGCGTGCCCACATTGAACACCATGGCCGCTTTCTTTTGGTTGTAAAGCTGTTGCAAATTCACCAGCCGCGGATGCAGCCCATACGGCGTGTTGCTGCTGGTGCTCACCGGCAACAAACTTGCCTGCGCCAAAGCCAGCGGCCCGCGCACACCGGTGTAGCTGTTGTAACCCGCGGTGCTGATGGGCACAATCATGTTGTTGGCGTCGTTGCCTCCATTCATGAAAATGCAGACCAAGGCCCGATAGCTGGGCGAACTCTGCGCATGGGCGCTCATCAGGCCGAAGCGCGTCAGATGTGCCGCGGCTCCCACGGCTCCCAGGGTGGTCAAGCGTTTTAAAAATTCGCGTCGGTTAGCCATGATTGTTCTCCCTAGTCTAGTGTTCCGCCTGATACTGCATCGATGCCGCCGTTAGATACAGCACCGTTCTCACGCGTTCCTCGGTTCCCGTTGCTGAACCCAGCGCCGTCAGAATCGATTGCCGCATTTGCGCCGTCATGGTTCCGCCCATGATCAGCGCATCCGCCGTATCCACCAGCGCAGGGGCGTCCGCCGCCACCGCGTTGAACGGTGCCAGACTCAGTGTCACGTTGCTGCCAAACCCGCCGCTGATCAGGCTGGCAATAAAGTTCACCCGCGTCATCGCCGTCGCTGTATTCCAAATCTGCAACTCCGGCGCAAACATGTTTCCCGACCGGTAGTTCGGCGAAAAATAATTGAACACGCTCGGTGCGAACCAGATCCTCTGCGCCATATCTTGCGAAAAATCCGTCAGAAACGGATGGTCCACAATGTTGGTACAAATCACCCTGCAAAACGTGGTCAGGAACAACGCCGGTTCAGAGAATTTGCTTCCCGCCGCCGCTTCCGGATGCAGCAGAATAGCCTTCACCACGGCCTTTAGATCGCCGCGCACTCCTTGTCCGTTGTCGGTGAACACCTTCACCACATCCCCGATGTAAGTGGGACTTGGGTTCGAAGTCACCAGCCGCTGGATCAACTCCCGCACCAGAAACGGACCCCCGTTGTGATGATTGAACACCGTGCTCAATGCTTGGTCAAAGTCCTGCTGCGCGGTTTGCCCCGCGGGAAACGCCACGCCCAAAACTGTCTTTGCGCCGGTGTCGTGAAACTTATCCACGGGCTCCATCGGTCCGTCATAAAACGGCGGATTCGTGTTGGTGGGATTGCCCGCTTTCGTGTCGCCATAGGTCCAACCTGTCAGCGCTCGCGCCATATCCGCAACCGTGGCTTGCGCGTAGGTTGGCGTGGTCAGACCGTTGGTCAGCATGGGCGTCCCGTCGCTATTTAACTCCACCAGCCCGATCGCAAACAATTGCAGCCATTCGCGTGCAAAGTTTTCGTTGGGCAGCGCGCCTGTACCCGGGTCCAGTTTCTTGTTGTTCACCATGTCCAGGAACTCTCCCATCGCCGGACTCAGCGCCACGTCGTGCATCACGGTCTTCACATTTCCGAACGCATTGTTTTCCAGCATCCGGATGTACGGCACCATGGCGTGCGTGTTGTCTACTTTTACCGCCGACGTTACGAAAATCTGGCTCAAGGCCCAACCCACGCGCTGGCGCAGTTGGTCTTGCCCCGTTACGGCGTTTTGGAAGAACTGCTCCGATACCAGCTCCATATTCGGCATGGTGATCAGCGCATCCGGATACGCGGTGGGCGGCAGCGCGAATTGTTCGTCGATGAAGGCCGCTTTGCCCACTTGCACCACGTGATCCACCAGCGCCTGAGTGGGTCCGAACGTCGCTTGCCGAAGGAAGCGGAAGGCGTCCTTTTGCGCGGAGGTCAATTGCAATCCCGGCGCCGTTGGCGTTCCAGTTGCCTCCGCCGATTTCGCGCCCCTCCCGCTCGCTGCCACTGCCGCGACTTTGTAGAAATATGGCGTGCCGTTGGTCAGCCCTGTGTTGGTGAACGTGGTTAACGTCACCCCGGTCATAATCGCCGCCGCTGCTTCGTTACCTGCAGTCAGCCCGCGATAAACGTTGTAGCTGGTGGCGCCCGGTACCGCCGTCCAGGCCAGCGTGATTTGCTTATCGCCCGGCGTTGCCGTCAATCCAGTGGGAGCCGCCGGCAGCACCGGCGCCAATGGTTTGGCCGTGGCTTCCGCAGATAGATTGCCCACTACGCCGCTGACCACCGCCGCTACTTTGTAGAAATAATCTGTCGTGTTGGTCAAGCCCGTGTTGGTGAACGTCGCTGTCGTCACGCCCGTCATCACTGGGGCCGCCGCTTCATTTCCCGCCGTCAGCCCGCGATAAACGTTGTAGCTGTTCGCACCCGTCACCGCAGTCCAAGCTAAGACGATTTGCTTATCGCCCGGCGTTGCCGTCAGTCCCGTTGGTGCGGGAATGGTGTTCATCACCGCCGCCGGCGCGGCCGTCACTTCACTCGACTGTGCGCCCGCCACCCCGCCAATCACCGCCGCCACTTTGTAGAAATAGGCGGTACCATTTGTCAGTCCGCTGTTCATAAAAGTGACTCCCGTAACGCCGGTCATGACCGGTGCCACCGCCTCGCCGCCCGCCGCGGTTCCACGATAGATGTTGTAACTGGCCGCCCCGCTGACGGCAGTCCACGACAACATAATTTGCTTATCGCCCGGCGTCGCCTTCAATCCCGTCGGTGCAGGGATCGCCGCCACTCCGTTCGGTGTCGCGTGCACTTCGTTGGACATCACACTGCTGCCCTTGCCGTTCATCGCGGTGATCTTGTAGAAATACTGGACGCCGTTGGTTAACCCTGTCTCGGTTGCCGTGGTTCCTTGCGCTGTCGCCACCGGCAAACTGGCCTCGCCGTGGGATGACGTCCCGCGGAAAATTGCATAGCTGGTGGCGCCGGTTACTGCCTTCCACGCCAGCACCACCTGTTTGTCACCCGGCGTCGCCGTCACTCCGGTAGGCGGATTGGGAACGCCGGTTGCATTCGGATCGGCAATCACATGCGCATCGGCCCAATCAGCGCTATCGGAATCAGTGCCATCGCCGCCGTCAGTGACAAGCAGCTTCAGCTCGTTCTTGCCCTTCACATCCAACTTGACGATCTTCGTCGGGTCGGTCCCATGCATTACAGGGCTCGCGAAGGCTTTCACTCCGTCCAGCCAGACTTCGAATTGCACGCTGCCCTTCGTGGCCGCTTCATCGTCCACGCCAATCTCTGCGTAGAAAGTCAGATAGCGCCCGGCCAACCCGTAGCGCAGTTCGCTTGCCGCATGCACACCCAACCCGCGCGCATACTTCACCCCGTCCAGCGAAATCGGCAGACCATCGTTGGCCGCGCCGCCTCCGTTGCTCCGGTTCCGCTGAAAGGGCCCCAGACCGTTCAGGGTGAACGTCGGATGCAGGGTGCTTAGATATACGGGCTCAACGGAAGTTCCCGGCGTCACCGGCGTTGAAAACAGTGCACTCTCCGGCACCACCACTTCCGTTAGCGCCGGCGGCGTCCACAGCAATCTGGCCACCGCCGCGCCTACGTTTTCATAGAATTCAATCTTTATATCGTATTTCTGCCCGGCGGTCAGGTTTATGGCGGGGCTCTCGTCCTTGGCCGTGGCGTGCGACGTCCAATGGTTGATCAGTTGAACGTTATTCACCCACAGCCGGATCCCATCGTTCGAAACCGTCGCGAACTTGTATGCCCCCGTCGCGCCGGCTTCTACTTGTCCGGTCCAGCGCGCCGAAAATCGGTTATGGGCAATGCCATGCCCAGGCCCCGAATCGCCCCAGTTAAAGTTCACGGTGCTATCGGTTCGGGTAAGCACGGGTGTTGCCACCAGCCCCGTATTATTGAAATAGTCGCCTTGGAGCCCATTCCCGGCTCCGATTGCCGTCCCTACCCCAAGAAACAGCAAAGTTACGTATGAATAAGCACAATTCCAATGTTTCAAGCGGATCCTCCGATCGCGCCCGGGACGCCTGGCCTGCTCATTGCAGGACTCAGTGCCCCGGTGCATGAATGATTCAATGAAGCCGAAAACGTTTCAAGCTTGTTGGAACTTTTTTCACCCGCAGCCGTCTCGCCCAGCTCGCAAAGCTCCCGCCGAACAGCAGAATATCCTGGTTCCCGTTCTCGCTCAATCAGGAAACCGACTAGCATTGGTACCGCTAACTGCGTAGTCCTGGTTAAGGCGCGGCAGAGGTACCCATGCTCACCATCCTGCTAACATAGTGGAAACATTCCGTTGAAACAATCGCGTTCCATGAATTCCACATACAATTTCAAAACCGCCTTCCTGTTTCCCGGCCAAGGCTCGCAATTCGCAGGCATGGGCAAAAGTCTGGCGCAGGCGCATCCCGAAGCCGCCCGCGTTTTCGAA
>JANXYJ010000169.1 GCA_025350105.1 Terriglobia bacterium
CCGTGCGGCTCGCCCTCCATCCCACGATTCTTCTGGAGAAAGCATCGATGATGAAGGCCACATACACGAAGCCCGACCAAGTGGATACATAAGTGAAGTCAGACAGCCACAACCGGTTGGGAGCCGGCGCATGGAACTGGGCCCGAAAGGGGACGTCCTGATCCGTCCCCTGCCTAAGACGTGACAAAATCCCGTTTTCATTGGCTGTTTCATGCGTCGTTGCGGAGCTCGTCAATGGCAAATCGCGCGGGCCGCATCACTCCGAGCGTCGAATCATGCACTTACCCGCAACCACTCATTCCAAAAATTGCGCCTTCCTCGCAAAGGGACGGATCAGGACGTCCCACCCGAAAGCAATCAACCGCTGCCTTATCAAAGCCTTGCGCGTCCGAGCCACCCTCCGCCCGCCGTGAGGAGATCGGGGACACGCAACGCCTGTCACAAGATCTTGAGATCTTGGGCAAGAAAACTCAGCGCTCTCATCTTGACTTCGTTCCAGCCAGGACCCATACTCATCGCATGAAGGCTGGGGCTGCAGCCGGGCTGGTAGCGCTGGTCGCGCTTTTCGCAGCGGGCCCAGGGTGCACCCTCCGGCCCAATGACCAAACTGCCCAATCGGCTTCTCCGATCGCCGCGGGAGGCGGCCGTGTCATGCGTATCGAATTTGTTCGGAGTGGCGGACCCGCCGCTTTTCCCGGTATGGTGATGGACGCCACCGTCGATTTTGCCGCCAACCCTGGCCGGGTTTCTGAAAAGGGCGGCTACACCCGCGACCTGGCTTCGCAAGAGGCTCAGGACGTGCAGAAATTGATCGACCCCACGCTCTTCTTCCGCATCAATAATAAGGACTTGGCCAAGAAACGCGAATCCGGCCCACGCGACCTGTATCAATATGACATCGCGGTCCACATGGACGACGGCCGCACCCATTCGATTACGGTTTCGGACATGATGGGCGAAACGCTCGAGGGAATTTCGCCAGGGCTGGGCAAATTTCTGGACTGGGCGAAGCAGGAATGTCAGCGAATTACCAACTATAAAGTGGGACAGAGGTAGCCCGTCAGAAATAGCCGGGCCTATGTATTTTCCCGGTTCTATTCGTATTTAGCTGTGATACTATCCGGGCTAGGAGGTGTACTATGTGCAAAGTTGCGCATCGTCACTCATTCTCTAGTCACTCCATCTTTTGTATCCTTCCACCGGACATCCTGTCCAATATCGTGAAAAACGGTACGCCGGAACAACGCGACGCTGCTATGCGTGCGCTGGGTCTGGACACCAGTCTGCGCAATCAACGTTTGACTTTCAGCCTGCTGGGAGAACGCTCCGCGGGTCTGGATGTTTCTGGGGCCACTCCGGTGGTCCAACGAACTATTTTTGACGCTGGCAATCTGCAAGTTTTGCCGGGAAAGGCGGTTCGCAACGAAGGGGCCCCGCCTACCGCCGACGTGGCGGTGAACGAGGCTTACGAAGGACTGGGCAATACCTTCGACCTGTACTTGCAGGTGTATCATCGCAATTCGATCGACAATGCGGGCCTGCCTTTGAACGCCTCCGTCCATTTCGACCAGAAATACAACAACGCTTTTTGGAATGGCCAACAAATGGTGTTTGGCGATGGCGATGGGGTGATTTTCAACCGGTTCACCATTGCCACCGACGTGATTGGCCATGAGTTGACGCACGGGGTAACGGCCGCCGAAGCCAACCTGGTTTATCAGGGCCAATCCGGCGCGCTAAACGAGTCCATTTCCGACGTTTTTGGATCGTTGGTGAAACAGTTCAAGCTGAAGCAAACCGCGGCGCAAGCAGACTGGCTGATCGGTGCGGGGTTGCTGGCAGCGGGAATTCACGGAGTGGCTTTGCGCTCAATGAAAGCGCCGGGCACGGCTTACAACGATCCGGTTCTGGGCAAGGATCCGCAGCCGGCAGACATGCAGCACTTTGTGAATACCATGCAGGACAATGGCGGGGTTCACACCAATTCCGGAATTCCAAATCGCGCATTTTTCCTGGTGGCCTCCGCGTTGGGCGGAAACGCATGGGAAAGGGCGGGCCAGATCTGGTATGACACGGTTACCGACCATCGGCTGAGCAAGCGGGCCAGCTTTGCCGCGTTTGCCACGCGCACTTCGCTGAACGCGGCGACGCGGTATGGCTCGGCTAGCGTGGAACGGAAAGCGGTGTTGGACGCATGGCGGCAGGTAGGCGTGATCAAGGCCACGGCGAGTGCGGCGGTCAGCTGAGTTGCTGGTTATTTTCAGCTGACGATTGGGTCAAAACAAAATGCCCGGCGAAATCGCTTTGCGCGATCACGCCGGGCATTTTCGTAATTCAGTTGGGCGGATTTGGTCTACGCCAAATGCCGAATCACCAAACGGATTTGGTCTACGCCAAATCCTTGTTCAAAAACGGCATCTTGCGCAGCCGTTTGCCGGTGGCCGCGAAGATGGCGTTAGCCACCGCGGGTGCCGATAACGGCGTGCTGATTTCGCCGCTGCCTCCGGGGGCTTCGGTGCTGGGGATGACGTGGGTTTCAAACACCGGCATTTCGTCGATACGCAGCATGTCGTAATTATTGAAGTTGCCCTGCTGCACGCGGCCTTTGTCGATGGTGATGGCGCCCTTCAGCGCGGCAGTAAGTCCATACACCGCTCCGCCTTCCACCTGTTGAGCGAGAATCGTCGGGTTTACGACGTGGCCGCAATCGGCGGCGCAGGTGAGTTTGTGAACCTTCAATTTGCCGTTGGTGATGGATATTTCCGCCACCATGGCATTGAAGCTGCCCACGTGATTCAGCACGCTGACGCCCTGGAAATGCCCCGCCGGAGCTTTGCCCCAGTTGGCTTTTTCAGCGGCCAGGTTCAGCGTCGCCAGCAGGCGTGGCGATCCTTTTAGTATTGCTCTGCGGTATTCCACCGGATCTTTGCCAGCAGCCAGCGCCAGTTCGTCGATAAAACATTCCCAGAAGAACGTGTTTTGGCTGGCTCCGGGAGCGCGCCAGTAGGTTACCGGAATGCCGGTTTCTCCGCCCTGGTAGGTGAGCAAGAGATTGGGAATCGAATACAGCGTGTCCTGCAAGCCCACCATGGCGGTGCCGGGAACGCCCTGGTTTTCGAACCCATAAGACGGCGTGGCCACTTTGGCTTCCACTGCCGCGGGCAATCCGTTGGCATCCAGGCTGGCGGTGAATTTCACCATCGCAGCGGGACGGTATTGATCGTGCTGCATGTCGTCTTCGCGGGTCCAGGTCAACTTCACGGGGACCTTGGCGGCTTTGGCTACTTCCACCGCTTCGCCAACGTAATCCACCGAACCACGGCGGCCGAAGCCCCCGCCCATGTAGAGCGAATGAATCTGCACCTGTTCCGGTTTCAGACCAGCGGCCATGGCGGCGATGTCGCGTGCAGCCGTTTGCATTTGGGTGGGCGCCCAGACATCACAACCGGTCACATTACCAGCGGCATCGGTCCGTAGGTGCGCCGTGCAGTTCATGGGCTCCATGGGAGCGTGCGATTGGAAGGGCGCTTCGTAGATGGCTTCGATCTTCTTACCCGCCGCAGCCAGCACCTTGCCGGCATCGCCATCCTTGCGCGCTGGTTTGGCCGCGGGCTGGGACACCAACTCTGTGAACATCTTGGTTATGGCCGGCGTGCTTTGATTGGCGTTGGAGCCCTCATCCCATCTAATGTCCAAAACCTTGCGGCCTTCCATGGCGGCCCAGGTGCTGTTGGCGATGACGGCGACGCCATTGGAAATCTGGACGACATCCGTTACACCGGACACCTTCTTCGTTTTGGCCGCGTCGAAGCTGGCCACTTTGCCGCCGAATACAGGGCTGCGGCTAAGCAGGGCATACTGCATGCCGTCCACCTTGGCGTCGATGCCAAAGCTCTGTTTGCCCGTGGACTTCGCGCGGGTATCCAGACGCTGCACCGGCTTGCCGATGATGGCGAAATCCTTGGGATCTTTCACCTTTATGCCAGTGGGGATGGGCAGCTTGTTGGCGGCCTCGGCTACGCTGCCGTAGCTTAACCGCGCGTTGTTCGACGGATTGACGACGAAGCCTTTTTCGGTACGCAAGCCAGCCACCGGGACGCTCCATTGATTGGCCGCTGCCTGCATCAACATCGCGCGGGCGTTCGCGCCCACTTGACGCAGCGGGGTCCACAAGGTCCGAATGCTCATGCTGCCGACCACGCCCTGGAACCCGTAGAGTTGCGGATTCACCGGCGCAAGCTCAACGCGGACTTTGCTCCAATCAGCATCCAGTTCGTCGGCGAGAATTTGCGATAGCGCGGTGGTTGACCCTTGGCCCATTTCGCTCTTCGGACTGATGATGGTCACCGATTCGTCCTTGCCAATGCGGATGAACGCGTTGGGAATATAGGCAGGCGGAGGCGGGAACTGCGCCGCCAGTTGATTCTTCTCCGGCCAAGCGAAGCCCAGCAGCAGACCGGCGGCGCCGGCGCTGGCTTTCAAAAAGCCGCGGCGGTTTGTTTGAGAAATGGTGCTGGTGAGGTTGTTGGTTACGGTGCTCATGCTTTGGCTCCTGTCTTTGCAGAGGTGAGGGCAGCGGCGCGGTGGATGGCGCTGCGAATGTGGTTATAGGTTCCGCAGCGGCAAATGTTGCCGCGCATGGCTTCGTCAATATCGACGTCGCTGGGGTTGGCCTTCTTGGTGAGCAGCGCGGAGGCGCTCATGATCTGGCCGGACTGGCAATAGCCGCACTGCGGCACGTCCATTTCAATCCAGGCGGCTTGCACGGGATGGGCACCGTCCGCCATGCCCGCGACAGCGGACAGGCCTTCAATGGTGGTGACGCTTTTGCCTGCTACGTTCGAAATTCTGGTGATGCAACTGCGCACCGCGTCGCCGTCGATGTGCACGGTGCAAGCCCCGCACATGGCCATCCCACAGCCGAACTTGGTGCCGGTCATGTTCAAAACATCGCGCAATACCCACAGCAGAGGCATTTCTGGAACGGCGTCCACGTTCTGCGGTTTGCCATTTAAGTTGAATTTGATTGATGCCAAGCAAGAACCTCCCCGCGCGCGGATTGGCCTGGTAGTCGTAAAAGGCACACGCGTCGCTGTTGAATAGGATAACGCTAAACGCGCAGGGATGGGAGGGTGTGTGCGCGTGCACAAAGTATGGCGGGCGGCGATCGTTTGCATCGCTCTACATATAGAAGACAATCTCTGCTAGACAGACAATCTCTGCCCGAAACGTGTTCATCTCATGTTGAAATCCTCTGTTCTGCGCATCTAGCTTTTCCGTATCCTTCGCCGCCGACTTGCCCTATGCCAAAAAACCAGGAGCAACTGCCAGTTGCTCCCGGTTTTCTGTATGGTTTTCTCTACGGAAAGTATGTGGGGGCCGGCGTGACTGGCCCCATTTTCTGGTCCTCACCGCAAATCCCCCGACACCGCTGTGCGCGGAGTTGTCGTAACCAAGTTTGCCGGGTGCAGCCAGCTCAGGCTTTTCGCTTATCAGCCTAACGTTTCCCCTAGTCTCCGCCGATATCTACACAGCCGAGTCCTTAGGGACTTTGCAAGCAGCTAATCGTGTTTCTATGAATATCGTGATTTTATGAACATGGATGCGTTTCTTTGGATTTGCCTGCCGGTGGTGATCGCGCTGGGCACGGGACTGCTGGTGTACTACATCATGCAGGCGCAGTTGGAAGTGGCCGTGGCCAAGGAACGTGAAGGCCTGGCGGAGGCCCGCGCCATCATCAACTCGCACAAGGGCACCATGGACGAACGCATTCGCGCCACCGAGGAATCGGCTAAACGGCGCGCCCTTGATGATTTTATGCAGGACCTGCGCGTGGAAGAACGCAGCTATGTCCGCGAGCTCAAATCCCTCAGCGCATCGAAGAAAAGCATGGTGATGCAGGAGCGGCTCTTCTTCCGCAACATCCCGCTCTCCAATTGGATTGAGCATGAAATGATCGTCGAAGAAGGCAAGGACCTGGACCGCCTGCCCCAGGAATCGGTGTTCGCGGGGTCGTTAAATGGTTCCCAACACGGGAGTCCGCCGGATGAACGCACGGTTCCCGCTAAATTTGTAAAAGGTCCTGCAATGTCGGAAACCGACCCGGTGTTGCTGACCACGCATGCCGGCGCTTTTGGGGCCCAGTAAGCCGAGCAGTCGCTAAAAAGTCCGTGCCACCGCGCCCAGCGGGTAGATGTTTTGCACGAACAGCCCCTGCCCGGCCACGCTGGCAAACAGTTCATCGGGGTTCACGCGAAACAACAATAGCTGCTGGATATCGCGGCCCGTGCCCTCTGTCAACAGCGTCCAATTCGCGCCGCTCTCGGCCGCGTTAGCCGCGTTATGAGACACGTAAGTCTTGCCGAATTGCGTGGCGTAAGCCGTCTGGCAGTGGAGCGGATGAACCGCAACCGCACTGATGGTCCCTTCGGGAATTCCGCTGGCGGGGACCAGCTCTGGATCTATGTTGGCATTATTGGCGGTGAGGGTTGCTTGGAACAGGCCACGCGAAGTTGCCATCCACAACACGTTTTCACAACCACCGGCGATGGAATACAGCGCGCCCGCGCTTGCCGGAATCCGCCACGGGCGCCAATGTTTGCCGCCATCGGAGGACGCGAAGACTCCCGTGGATGTTTGCACCAGAATGAAGTTGCTGTCCGCAAAAGAGGCCACATGCATCGCCATCACCGGCATCATCATTCCGTTCAACGGGAGGTTTTCCCATTGGGTGGCTCCCTTTGCCATGCGCATTAAGCCGCTACCGGTGGCCGCCAGCAGAGTACCCTCTTTGAGAACATGCAAGGCGCGGACTTCGCTCCTATTTGCCGGCAATGCGGTCCAGGCGGTGGTTGCCTTACCGGCGGTTTCTCTTCCCACAGTTTCCATTTTTCGATACACGCGATCTCCGGTAGCCGCGAAGGTTTCGTTGGCTCCGGCGGCCAACATGGTAACGTTTCTGCCGCCAAAATCCGCGGCCGCACCAATCCGCTGCCAGTTGGTGGAGAGGGCGGTGTTCGAAGCATTATTTAAGAATGCCCGGAACACGCCGCCTTGCGCCCCTTCATACGCCGTGCTCACATATAATCGCGCCGGGAACGCGCCCGCTGAACCGGCCACCGCCGCCACATTGCGGCTCATCAAGCCGGTGTTCATGGCAGCCAGCGTCTCGCCTCCATCGCGAGACACCATCACGCCGGAGTGCTCAGTAGCTAAGTACACAACGCGGGAATCGGCGTTATCAAATGCGATGGAGTTCACCTGCAAATCGTTCAGGCGGTTCCATTTCACCCCGCCGTTCCAGGATTTGAACAAACCCATGGTGGTGCCCGCATACATCACCGGTGGCCGCCGCGGGTCCTGCACAATGACATGCGTTCGCCGCGAGGTTCCAGGGATTCCATCCAACAGTTTCCATGCCGCGCCGCCGTTTTCACTGCGATAGATGCCACTGCACGCGCTGGCGAAAACCAACTGCGGCCGGGCCGGGTCCACGTAGAGCGAGAACACGTCTGAATCGTCCAGCATTCCCGTCCGGGCTGGCCGCCAATGCGCGCCACCATCGGTGCTTTTCCACGGCAGATGCGGCGTGCCCGCATAAATCACGGAAGCAGTGTTGGTGGCAAACGCCACCGCGGTGATGTCCTGCAACTCTGGATTTCCTGGCGGTGAAAGGCGGCTCCAATCTTTTCCGTTTGCCGTGCGGTACAAACCGCGCCTGGTGCCCGCCAGAGCAATTTTGGGATCCTTGCGCCACACCGCGAAGGATTCGATGGCCAGCCCTGATAGATCGGGAACCCGACGCCAATGCGCGCCGCTGTCATCGCTCTCCCACAACCCGGAATCAGCAATGTTTTCACCGGCAACGCCTGCCCAATAGTGCCGGTGATTGCCTGGGTCGATCGCCAAAGTTTTGACGGTTCCAAACACCGGTGTACCGAAGCTTAATTGACTCCAGTTGGTGGCATGGCCGCGTTGCTGAAACAGCAACCCGTTCCGCCCGCCTGCCAGCAAGATTTTTTCGCCACCGGAATCATCCACAGCGGCAATGCTCTGCACGTTGCCGCCGACCGGCCCGATGGGTTGCCACTCACCCGCGAATACAGGCGTGAGGAAGATGGTTGACGCCGCCACAATGGCGGCGCAGGAAGTCCACATAAGAACCGCTCCGATTACAAAAAATCCGGGACCCCTGAGGTGGCGGTCCCGGACCTTTCGATTCTATTCACCAGCCACTACCGCGGGCACGCCAGACGCTGCAATTCCGGTAGGGGCATGGAGTGCGCTTCCTTCACCGACGCCGGCATGGCTTGTCCCGGCGGCACCAGCCAGACTTCCACGCGGCGATTCTTCGCGCGCGCATCATTCGGATTGATGCGATCCACCGCTCGTTCGGTTGGTGATGCGTTGAACGTCACGCCGCACGAAGTTTCCTTGTACTCAGTGGCGGTTGTGCCTACCCAATCGCCCTGAATGCGCATTGGTTCCAGCGCCGTGCAGGTGTCTTTGCCTGCGCTCAAGACTGCGGCGGCGTCCAGCACGCGCTTGCGGTCCAGGTCGCGGATTTTGCTCTCGCTGGGATCGATGTGGCCCACCAGCACCACATTGAAGCCTTGATAAGCTCCACCCGGAGCCAGCTGAGGATACACGCGTTCAATCAAAATGCGCTTGGCGCAATTGTTGATACGCGCGCTGCCCTGGCCAAACACGATATCGCCGTAGTGCACCATCATCGGTGTCACCGTCACGCGGATGTTGGTGGTGCAGGAGGTCATGCGGCCCGCTGCGTCCGTCACGTTGGCCGTGGCCGTGATGGTCTTGGTTTGCGGTTGCGCACTGGCGGGGAAGTTGATTCCCGTTGAATTGAAGGTGGGCGTGGCCGTGTTGCCATTGGCCAGCGTGCCTTCGCTCACCGTCCAGCGAATGGTGCTGGCACCTTGCGCGCCGGTAACAGCCGCGCTTAGCGACGTGCTTTGCCCCAAGGTCAAGTTGCCGTTGGTGGCGCTGCAGACGGCCCGCACCTGCGGCAGATCGTTGGCGTAAACCACAACCGGAGCCGGCGACGCCGGCATCGCGGCGTTCTGATCGGTATCGGTTACCTGCAAGCCAACTTGCGTTTGACCCGCTTGCGACGGCGTCACCGTGATGGTGTTGGAGTCGCCGTTATAGGGCTGGCCGTTGACGGTCCAATGATAAGCCAGACGATGACCCAGCGGATCGGTTGCCGTGGCCGCTAAACGCGCCGCATTCCCCGTAGTGACGCCGGTGCCGTTCACAATCGCCCCCGGAGGCACAGACGTGATCGGTCCCATGGAGATTTGATGCGGCGTACAATCGCGCGCGTATACCGCTACTGTCATCGGCGAGATCGCGGCCGGCGGTTTCTTGCCGGTTTCGCTGACGCTCAGCGCTACTTGATATACGCCCGGTTGCGCCGGCGTGTAGGTCAGCATGTTGCTATCGCCGCCAACCATCATCCCGTTTACTGTCCAGTGATACACCGCCATGCGGCCCTTGGGAACATTGCTGACCGTTGCGCTGACGTGAACCGGCGTGCCTGCGCAAATCGAATTGTTCGCATTCAGACCAACCAGATTGGCGCCGGTGACTCCCGGCGCGCCGATGATAGCGCTGGCGGGCTCCACGGTAAGCGAGCTCACTGACATCGGTACCGGGGCCATGCCTCCACCCAGATTGAACACGATGCCCGCGGTTGCCTCCAGCGCATTCAGCCAGCTTCCATTCGGAATGAAGGCCTGGCCGTTATTGATCGTGGACATCCCAAAAGTGGGATTGCGCGATACCAGACCGCGCGCATCGAAGCGCATGCCGATCAAATCGTTAAAGCGAATCTTCACGCCGCCGCCGTAGTTGTATTGGCCGCGCGTTTCCTCGCGCAACAATTGGCCGGTCGGTTTGATCGAGTTCTGCAGGAAGAAATTCTTGGCGTCGCCGGTAGGACTGAAACGAGCGCCGCCGATGCCAGCGGCCAGAAAGGGCCGGACCCGCGCACCGCGATCCTTGAAATAATACAGGCCATCTAAATTCGCGTTCAACACGCGCGTGCCCAGATCCTGATTCATCACCACGACGCCGGCAATGGGCGTTAAAAAGTTGAAATGATTGCGGTTATAACCGACGCTCTGCTCCAGGCCGAAGTGCCGCCACAAATTTTCCGTAACCCGGCCGCCAAACACCGGACCCGCCGACAAATCCGCGCCGGGACCGGCTTTCACATCTTTATAAAAGGTACCGCCCGCGAAGGGGCTGATTTCAAATAGATTTGCGCGGAACGTCTGCGCCGACGCGGGCACAACCAGGCCCGCAGCAAAAACTACCCACGCAGCCGCCGTTAACACGCGGCGTTTCAAGCACATGCTGCCTTCCGACCGTAAAAAATAGAACATATCCTTATAATATACCTGAGACTCATAGTCGTCCTGGATCATAAGTACTAGCCGCTTTCACTCACGTTCGCGGCCTGCTGCCGAAATTCCAGAATCAACCCTTTTTCTTCGGCCCGCGAGCGCGTGAGTTCGTGAGAAAATCAGATCACGCTATGTTTGAAGTTGCCGTTGAACAAGGTTTCGCATCCGCGCACGCGCTGCGCAATTATAAAGGCCGTTGCGAAAATGTGCACGGGCACAACTGGAAAGTCCGGGTGGTGATTGAGGGCGAACGCCTGGATGGCACCGGTATGCTGGTGGATTTTCTGGACGTGAAAGCACTGATGGCGGAGATCATCGACAGGATTGACCATCAGTTTCTGAACGAGATTCCTCCGTTTGACGAAGTGAATCCGTCGGCCGAAAACATCGCGGAGTATTTTTACCGGAAGATGCACGACGGTTTGACGGATGTCCCCGTGCCGGTGCGCATCGCCGAAGTGAAAGTATGGGAGACGGATATTCAGAGCGCGACGTACAGGCCGTAGAAATTTCTACGGCCCAACGCCACGCAGAATATCTTGAGTGCGATCGGTCGGGCTCTCTTTCGCTCCAAAGCGACCGAGTTGGTCTCTCGACGCGAGTTCATTCTGCTTTCACCCTTCCTTTTTCAGCGGCCACAACTTGAAGAACTCCGCGTAGCTAACCAGCGCAGGGAAGGTCACACTCAATAGCGCTGATGCCAGCCAGATCTCCTGATCGTTCGTAGGTCCCCCGGGCTTCAGTGGACCGGTAACCAGGGGCATCATCAGCAAATAGATGTGCGCCAGCACGGTGCCCACCGCGGCGATGGTGACGACATTGGCCACGCCCTTCAGGGGCGGCTTCAGGCTGCCATAGAGAGAGCCTTGCAGCATGTTCAGTACAACAATCGTGCCGAAGATAAACGGTATGGGCACGGTGACCATGAACATGACCACGTCCATCTTCAAGATGTCCACGCCGATATAGTTGGCGATGTAGGCGATCACCATCGCCAGCAGCGTCCAGACGATGCCCAGCACCGGTTGCTTCATCAGCGAGGGTTTCAGATGGATGGGCCACAGGTCAAACGCGGCGATGAAGAACATGGCCGCGATCACGGTGACGTAGTAAACCACGGCGTTCCAGGCGTTGAACATACCCTGCGGATCGTTCTCTTGAAAGAATGGGGCGCCGCGCATGAAGCTGAAGTTGAAAAAGACGCGGAAGATGACGTAACCCAGCACCACCGCTGCGGCCAGAATGGTGAAACCCGCGGCCAGAGGGTTCTTGATCATCCCCACAAACGGCCAACCGCCCCACATAATGGTGAGCAAAAAGGTGGTGAGCACCAGGTTGATCATGAAGAAGATCAGGATCGGAGTGGGCGGGTTGATGGCGTGGCCGATGGTGCTGTGCAGGATGGCGGCGAGGATGGCGCCAATCACCAAAGAGAACAGGACCAGTAGAATGCCTTTGACGGGCTGAGGCTTCTTTCCGGCGAAGGCGGGGTGCTCGGCGTGCCAGATTACGCCCATCACGATGTGCACCGGGATGACGCAGTCAATAAGATAGGCCACCCACCCGGAAAAGGTAGGAAAGCTGAAGAGAGAAATGAAAGCGAGTGACAGAGCGGCGATGATGAGTGTGGCGGCGATGCCGGCGACGGGTTGTTTCATAGCAGAAGATCTTCCTGACCGACCACATTCTGGTTCGGCGTCAGGTCATGCTATCACACCGAAAGGCGTTGGCAGAAAAAAGACGGTACAAAAACAAAACGGCTCCGGTTGCCCGGAGCCGTTTTTCGTTAACTCGCTATTGCGAGCCCGCTAGCTACTTCTTCTTCTTGGTAGCTTTTTTCTTCGCGGGCGCTTTCTTCTTGGTTGCGAATTTCATTGATTGATTCTCCCTTACATCAAAATACGCGCTTCATCAGGACAACGCGCTCGTGTCCCCTTTATAAGTTGAATCGAAAAGAAAGTCAAGAAAAAAATGCATCGCACTTGGTGTGCCATCGATCACCTGCACGCGTGACACGATGGGTCTGGCATGAAAAAACGTAAATAGGTACAATTGTTTTAGTGTTTTTTAGCCTCATCACATGCTTGCGGAGCCCTGTTTATGCGGGTTTGAAGCATCCACTCTGGAATGCGGCCGTCTGCTTGGTGATCGTGTTGTGTGCCAGCACGGGTTGCGCGCATCGCAATAAAAATCTTTCGCCGCAGGCTCCGCCGGTTCCGCTTTACGCGCCACTTGGTTCGAGTGTGAGCAACACTGCAACTAAAATCGCAACCGGGACCGTAACTGAAATTGAAACCGGGATCGCAAGCTGGTACGGTGATCCGTATCATGGAAGGCAATCGGCATCGGGAGAACTTTTCGATAAGGAAAAGCTGACGGCCGCACATCGAACGCTGCCCTTTCAAACCTGGGTGGAGGTGACCAATCTTGAAAACGGAAAACGGGTCACGGTGCGGATCAACGATCGCGGACCGTTCGTCGCGGGACGCATCATTGATCTCTCGCAAGCGGCGGGGCGTGAAATTGATTTAGTACGTATGGGCATTGCGCGGGTTCGGCTGGAGGTGATTCCGCCGGCCGTGTCTTCGGCAACGCCCGTACTCCAAGTACCTAAGCCCAGTCCGGTGCTTCCGTCCGTCCCGCGGCAAGATCCAGTCCCCAGTGCACCGAGCGTCAATGCTGTTTTTCCCGGTGCCGTTCTGCCCGCCGCAGCCTACAGTGTCGAAGCCGCGGCGTTCAGCGAACGCGAACGTGCAGAGCTGCTTTCCGCCCGTATGGCGGACAAGTTTGGTGATTCGCGGGTTGTGCTTGGGCCAAGGCTTGGCGGGCCAGGGAATCGGCAAGGATCTTTTTGGCGTGTTTTGGTGGGGCGGCAACTGACGCAGGAGCAAGCCAGGGAGCTGGCGGCCCGAGTGAGCGAAGCGCTGCTGGCTGGAGGAGCGGGCCCGGCGTCACTGGTGGCCGAGCCATTCTAGTCATTTTCTACTCATCTCTTCGTCTACTCGTCTCTTAGGCGGGCAACTGGCAAGCGGGAAACTGGGGACAGAGAGAAGATAGGGTCACCGCGCCACCGATGGGGGTACGGGCTTCCCACTTTCGTAGATATTCGCCCCCAAAAGCACCTACTCCTGTGCCCCGGAGGGGATCTTGAGAAACCTATAAATCCGTCGTAGAGTTTAGGTTGGCCAAACGCACTGTATTCATAGAACCAATAGCAGTGACCAAAAATTAGCATGTCCCCAACGCCAGAAGAAATACGTGTGCCCGGCTCACTGAGTGATCGCCGGATCAATGACGCAGCTGAGGATTCAACCGGAGGGGGCCGCCAGCAGCCCCATACGGTGGACGCCCGCCACATATTGGTAGGGCAATCGCCGCGCACGCGCCAGGTGTTGCGGTTGATCGAAAAGCTGGGGAAGTGCCGCTGGCCGGCGCTTTTGCTGGGAGAAACCGGCACGGGTAAGGAAGTGGTCGCCAGAGCTATCCATAATATAGGTCCCGTTGGGCCGTTCGTCACCGTTGATTGTTCTTCCATGGTTGGACCGTTGATGGAGAGCGAGCTGTTCGGCCACGTTAAAGGAGCGTTTACCGGCGCGGCGACCACCAAGATTGGATTGATAGAGAGCGCGCACGGTGGCACGGCGTTTTTTGACGAGATTGGCGAACTGCCGCTGGATTTGCAGGCCAAGCTGCTGAGGGTATTGCAGGAAAAAGAGTTCCGCCCGGTGGGGTCGCTGGCCACGCGCAAATCGGACTTCCGCATCATCGCGGCCACGAATCGGGATCTGCACAAGGAAGTAGACAAAGGTACTTTCCGGCGGGACCTGTATTTCCGGCTGAACGTGATCAACATCCGGCTTTCCCCGTTGCGCGAACGCAGGGAAGACATTCCGGCGCTGATCCATCATTTTTTGACCCGCGTCGGCGGCAACTATACGGTGACGGCCGAGGCCATGGAAGTTTTGCTGGGCTATGACTGGCCCGGTAATGTTCGGGAATTAGAAAACTGTGTGCAGCACATGGTGGCTATTAATTCCGGGCCACTGCTGCACTTGGCGGACTTGCCGTCGAATCTGCAGAATTTTCTGAACCAAAAGCGGTCACAGTATTTGATGGCGACGGTGGGCGGTACACCGGTGCACGGTACCGGGGCCCAACATCCTGAAGATTACCAAGCCGGAAACACGCCAAGCGCGCAAGCGGCGCCGGGTGTAATTCCCTTAGCCGAGTTGGAACGGCGCGCGATTCTGAACGCCCTGCAGTACACCAAGGGTGACCGGGCAGTGGCCGCCCATCTTTTGGGCATTGGGCGCACCACGCTATACCGTAAGTTGAAGGAATACAACTTCGACGAATAGTTTTAAAGAACCGAGTGAAGGTACTGAGAAAACCCACTCCGTGCGCGCACTAATAGATTGATGAAACTGCGCGCTCTGATTGTGGAATCGAACGGCGAGGACCTGCTGTTCCTGGACAATGCACTTCGTGAGATTGGCGAAGGGATGCATTGGACCCAATGGGTACAGGTGGAGGCGCATCACGCCAGCAATTGGCAGGATGCGGCGTCGATCTTGAAAACCCGGCCCATTGATGTGGTTTTGCTGGGGCTGAACCTCAGCGATACGCATGGCGCGGAAGCCTTCCGCCGCACCCAGGCGGTGGCGCCGCAAATCCCCGTCGTGTTGATCGTCGACACACCAGATCGCGATTTGGCGGCGCAACTGGTGCGTGAAGGCGTGCAGGATTTTCTGCTGAAAGGCCAGATTGACTGTGGACCGCTGATTCACTCACTGGAAAACGCGATGGAGCGCCATCGGTTGGTTTCGGCCCTACGCGCGACCACCATGATCGATCCTTTGACAGGATTATTGAATCGCGGGGGGTTTCTGACGCTGGCCGGACGCGATCGCATGCTGGCCGAGCGCATGGGGATCCGCTTCATCTTAATCGCTGCGGAAAATGGAAACACCCGGGCGAATCGATTGGCTGCCGCGCCTTATACGGAGCGCAAAGGAATGGGCCAGCGCAAGTCCACTCCCAGCCAGGACTTGGCGTTGGTGGAGGCGGCGGATCACTTTCGCAGTTTGGCCGGGCCTATGGGATTGACCGCGCGCATCTCCGATACACGCTTTGCGATGACGCTGTTTGACAGTCCCTCCGAAAGTGTGGAGGCGGCTTGGGCGAGGGTGGAGGCGGCATCAAGCGGTTGTAGTGCGGCTGAGACTTCCTTCGCCCATAGACGGACTGCGGGCGAACATAAGGCAGACCGAAGCAACCTTGCTGGTAAAACATTGGATCTAGGTTTTGCCATCTTTGACGCACGCAACGCGGTGGCGCTGGAAGTGCTGCTGGATCAAGCCGAGGCAGACTTGAGAATTCGCGCAGCGGCGGTATCCGCACCGGCCTCATCGAAGCCGCGGCGAATGCCTCCGGAAAAATCCATCGCGGCGCGGCATTAGTTTTCGGCGGATCGTTTGATCCTGCACGCGCGGAGTACCGACAACATTTCGGGGATCGTCCGGACCCAACTTAATCCTCAGTGCTAGAACGCCCCACCCTTGGCTTGCTTTTCATTACTAGTCTCCTGTCCCAGTGGTTCGCACGGTAATTCCCGAAGCGTGAGCCGAGAGGGTGCGTTGGGCAAAGCGAGCAATGCTAGCGAGGATTTGGTCGGCGGTTCTGGTCCAGACAAACGGCTTGGGATTCTCGTTGTGGA
>JANXYJ010000170.1 GCA_025350105.1 Terriglobia bacterium
TCCACAACGAGAATCCCAAGCCGTTTGTCTGGACCAGAACCGCCGACCAAATCCTCGCTAGCATTGCTCGCTTTGCCCAACGCACCCTCTCGGCTCACGCTTCGGGAATTACCGTGCGAACCACTGGGACAGGAGACTAGCAACGGCCGCAAGGATTACTACCGCTGCGCGATTCGGCTCCCCGCGGGTGGCAGAAAGTGGGTTTGGGGCAAGACAAAGCGCGAGGCCGAAGACAAGGCCATTGAAGAAGAACGCCTGCTCGGCATCGGGCTCGACGCGAACGCGAAGACGGAAACACTCGCCCACTTCATGGGACGGTTTCTCGCCTTCGTGAAGCCGAACGAAGACGACGAATACGGCGTTTCGCCGTCGGTGCACCAAGACTACAAATATCACTCCGAGAAGCACATCGTTCCGGCACTGGGGGCGAAACGAGTCCGCGAAATCACGATCCGCGATGTCGACCAGTTCTTGAAATCGAAGAGCGACAGCGGGCTGGCCGTGGCAACCGTGCAGTACATCCACCGCGTCCTCCGCCGTGCCCTCAATTTCGCGGTGGACTGGAACGTGATCGAGCGCAATCCGGCACCAGCCAGAATGCGGACCGCCAAGCGTCGAAGGCACGTCTCCGCCAAGCCAGATCAAATTCGCTACTTGACCCCGGAGCAATCGGAGAAGTTCATCGATGCCGTTCGCGGCGACAAGTTCGAAGCGCTATTCATAACGTCCCTGACCACCGGCGCGCGTCCGGGCGAATTGTTGGGCCTCAAATGGTCCGAGGTGAACCTGAAGGCCGGCACGCTCACGTTCATGCGCGCGCTGCACCGGACTAAGAAGAAAAAGGGCGAGGAAGGCCAAAGTTGGCTTCTGCGAACTACTAAAACAACCGGAAGCCGCCGTACCATCACTGTGCCCGAGGTTGCGGTTGATGTCCTCACTCAGCAGAAGGTGGAGGTGGATCAGGCGAAGAAAGCGACCCCGGAGACTTAGATCGATAATGAGTTCGTCTTCCCTTCGGCCAAGGGAACGCCCCTCGACATTTCGAACTTGCTCCACCATTTCCAGAAGGTCTGCGCTGACGCCGAACTGCCCAAGCTCCGTTACTACGACCTCCGCCACACACACGCATCGCTCCTGATCGCTAACGGCCTCCACCCAAAACTAATCGCCGAGCGCCTGGGCCATTCCTCGATCAAGCTGACCATGGATACCTACGGCCATCTGTTCGAGGGCAGCGACCGCGAGGCGGCGAAGAAGGTGGACCAGTTATTCGGTGCGAAGGCGCCCACAAAGCCTGTCGGTCGCAAAGTCGTCCCGATCAGGAAGAAGGCGATTTGAAGAGCAGTGGTTCATGCTCAAATAGAGCGAACGACCCGCGTTCTTCCTGCGGGCATCTCGGAATATCATCAAGGATGGAGCCATTTACCCTCTGGATCTTCTTTTACAGAACGCTGTTGAGTCCATCAAAGCCGGGGTCGAAGACTATGAACAGGGCGACCACGGGCGATTGCTCGCTTCGGTACGCGGCATCCATGCGGGCATTCTCCTTCTCTACAAAGAGGCCCTCCGGCGTCTGTCGCCCACGAACAGCGATGAGGTCTTCGTTAAAGCGAAGATCCTGCCGAAGCGTGATGCTCAAGGGAAGATTTTTTTCATCGGTGAAGGGAAGAAAACCGTTGATGTGCAGCAGATCCGGGAACGATTCGATAGTCTGAACATCGCGACCGACTGGACCCGGTTTGACCGTATCACGAAGGTACGGAACGAGGTCGAGCACTACTACACGAACACGAGCAAGAAGGCCTTGCAAGGGCTGATTGCTGACGCGTTTGTCGTGGTGCGGAACTTCATTACGGTCGAACTCGAAGAGGACCCGTTGACGCTTCTTGGCGATGAGACCTGGCAAACAATGCTACAGGTCAATGAGGTGCACGAAGCCGAACGCGCTGAGTGCGTCGCAGCACTCAAAGCCTTTCCTTGGGCATCGGGAGCCGTAGAGCAGGGCGTACTGGAGATCACCTGTGACGCCTGTAGCTCTGACCTGATGCGGCCATCGAGCGGAGAAACGCAGTTCAGCTACGACATGACTTTGGAATGTAGGGCGTGCGGACAAACGACAACTGCCGAGAGTTTTGTACCGGAAGCCGTCAAGTCTGCCCTTGGGGGAGCCATGTACTTGTCCCACACGGACGGAGACGAGACACCGTACACCACCTGCCCGGAATGCGGCGCGGAAGCATACATCATGGAAGACGAGTGCTGCGCGCTCTGCGGAGAATCTGCCGAACATACTTGCGGCCGCTGTGGCTGTTCGATTCCCCCCGAAGAGTTGGGCACCTCCTTGTGCGGGTACTGCGACCATATGATGTCGAAGGACGACTGATCGCTACTTTTGCAGGTTCGACGTTAGCGCCAAACCGAATGAATGACAGTGAGCGTTTGTAGCGCCGATTCCTATCGCGAAATTCCCCTTCCTGCCATCAACGATAGTGCTGTTCCGCTGGGGTGTCAGCCGCTCTGGGCGGTTGACGCGTCATCTGGAAACGGTGGCACCCCCCGAGCCGTTGAAGGCATTCACGTTTGGTGAGCTAGCTGCCACGGTTTAGCCAAAGTGCTACCACACCTGCTACCACACGGCCTGTTTCGAGGAAGGACCATTTCGATAAGTCCTCTATTTTGAGTGGTGAGCGCGGTAGGAATCGAACCTACAACCTACTGATTAAGAGTCAGTTGCTCTGCCAGTTGAGCTACGCGCCCGCTGCGTCGGACCGCTGCACCACCTGTAGGACAGGCAAAGCCGACTGCACCTGTCCATTGTAACCTTGCGCAAGAGGTTGTACAAGTTGATTATTGCCAGATCATTATTCCCAGTTTGCCGAGTCACCCCCCTGCTTAGGTCACAGACCTCGGTTGCAATTCACGCAAACTCAACGCTCCTTATACGATCCGTATGTCTGTGGCGCAAATTTTGTGCCTTCGCCCTTATCCTCCGGTTATGAAACGGGAAGACCTGGCCCGCGTGTTGGCCGACAAGGAACACGTCAGTCGCGCTGCCGCCCGGGATACGCTGGACGCGATCATCCATGAAATTCTCACTCACTTGCGTGAGGGCCAAGCCGCGGAAATGCCGGGCGTGGGGCGGTTAATTTCTCCCATTCCAGAAAAAAGCCGCGATAGCAAAGGCACTGAGAGCGTCGGGGTCAAAAAACTCCCGAAGGCACCAACCCAAAAATCATGAATCGCCAGGATACCGGCTATAGAACGGAAAAGGAAGGCGTGCCTGCAGCGGGAACTCAGTTTGAGACGGTGGCCGATATTGTCCGCCAGGCGTTGCGCGGCGGCCAGACGGTAGAGATTGAAGGCCTGGGAGTCTTTCGGCTTGCAACACAAAACCGCGATCACCTTGTCAACAATGTCATGGCCAACAGTGTCTTCGAATTCATTCCGGAGACCAGACCGCGCGTCTTCATTGCCTATGCAACCGAGGACCTGATCCTCGCCCGCCGCCTGTGTGAGGCACTGCGCGCCGAAGGACTTTCGCCCTGGCTCGACAAAGATAAACTTCTGCCTGGACAGAACTGGCCCCGCGCCATTGAACGCGCGATCGAAATATCCGATGCCTTTGTGGCCTGCTTTTCCCCCCGTTCGACGGCCAAGCGCGGCCAGTTTCAATGTGAGTTGCGTTACGCGCTCGATTGCGCCAGTAAACGTCCGCTGGAGGAAACGTTTTTGGTGCCGGTGCGTTTTGAAGAATGCACCGTACCGCGGCGCATTGCGGATCAGGTGCAGTACGTTGACCTGTTTCCCGATTGGCAAAAAGGCGTGAATCGCATCGCTCGTGCCATCCGAAAAACCGTGCCTATCCGGCCCATTCCCGAATTGAAGCCTTGATTTCCTAAAACATCATCACAGAATTCCGTTTAGATGGTTCTGCTTGAAAAGGTTAATGCACATGCACTTTTTGAGTGATACGCTCTAAGGGGCGTTCTCGCCTTAAGTTCTCAGTTCGATTCAACCATAAGCCACTTTCACCACCAACACCAAAAAGAAAGGAACACCATCAATGTCTATTGATTTAATGGGCCTCGTGAAAACCGCCCTCAGTTCCGATGTTCTCGATAAATTAGGGAACAATCTCGGCGAATCACCGGCCAACACACAAAAAGCTTTACAAGCGGGCGTGCCCGCGATCATCGCCAGCATGATTGGCAAAGCATCCGGCGGCGGCATTTCCTCGCTGCTCAGCCTATTCAACTCCGGAGCGGCCGATAGCGGCATCCTGGGCAATCTAGGTAGCATGCTGGGCGGATCGGGAATGTCCAATCTGATGAGCTCCGGCGGCGGCATCGTACAATCTTTGCTCGGCGATAAGCTAGGTGCCGTGGCCAATTTGATTGGCTCGCACGCCGGCGTCTCCTCCACCTCCGCCACATCACTGCTGAGTTTGGCCGGACCCCTGGTGATGGGCGCCATCGCCAAGCACCTTGGCCCCGGCGGAGTCACCGCGAGTTCGTTGGCGGATCTGTTGAACTCGCAAAAACATTTAGTGGCCAGCGCGTTGCCAGCGGGCTTGGGCAATTTGGTGGGCTTGCCGTCGCTTGCAGGCGCAGCTTCCGCTGCCACCCATGCGGCGTCCTCGGCCGTGGCTGAAACCGGTTCTTCGGTCAGCAAATGGCTGTGGCCCGTGGTGCTGGGCCTGCTGATTTTAGGCGGTATCTATTGGTTTATGAATCGTGGAGCGGAGCCTGTGAAAGAGGCGGCCGCGACGGCCACCACAGCCGTTACCGACGCCGCGAAGTCTGCCATCGGCGTGTTGGGTGAATTCTTCGGACGCAAATTGCCCAATGGCGTGGAACTGAATATTCCCAAACTGGGCATTGAAAACAAGTTGATCGATTACATCGAAGACAAAACCAAAACTCCGGACAAGGAAACCTGGTTTGATTTCGACCGTCTTTTGTTCGACACGGGCAAAGCGACGCTGCAGCCCTCATCGCAGGAACAGTTGGGCAACATCGCCAACATTTTGAAGGCGTATCCCACCGTCAAGATCCGCTTGGGCGGCTACACCGACAACACCGGCGATAAGGCAGCAAACATGGCGCTGTCCGGCGAACGCGCCAATAACGTGATGGCGGAGCTGGTGAAGTTGGGTATCGATGCTTCGCGCATGTCGGCGAAAGGCTATGGCGACGAACATCCGGTGGCCGACAACGCGACGGAGGAAGGCCGCGCGCAGAACCGGCGCATTTCCCTGCGCTTGACCGAAAAGTAGTTTTGGTTCGCGACAAAAACAGCGCCCGCGGATTCAGGTCCGCGGGCGCATTGCGCTCTATTTCCCGCCCTGCCGCATGCCCGCCGCTTTAATCGCTCCCGCCGCCTTCGCGCTCAGCAAATATTGCACCAAAGCCTTCGCCGCCGCGGCGTCCTTGGTTTGCGCGCCGATGCCTGCCGTCATCACCACTGGCTTCTGATACTCTTTCGGAAAAAAGCCCAGAACTTCCACGCCTTTGATGGTTCCGATTTCGCTTACGGGCCCGAACATCAGTTCGTTTTCGCCTTCCGCCACGCTCAGCGCGGGCCGGCCAGGCTGGTTCTGCAAATGGATCTTCGCTTTCACCTGTTCTTCAATCTCCAACCCTTTCAGCATCGCCATCACGGCGTTGGCGGCGGCTCCGCCATCGGTCCAGGTCATGCTTTTGGCGGCCAGCAGGCGCTTCTTCATTCCCTCCGCGGTGCTGATGTCGGTCTTAGTCGAACCGGCTTTCACGCCCACGGCCAAATCGGCGATGGCCAGATCGGTGTGCGTGCCCGCCACGATCTTGCCGCCCTTAATCAGTCCGTCGATGATGCCCGGCGTCAAAATCGTCAAATCAAAAGCCGCTCCGTCTTCAATCTCTTTCTGAAATCGTGTCGACGCCGAAAAATCAACGGAAATCTTACGCCCGATCGCCTTTTCCGCGTCGGGCATCACACTCTCAAACGCCGCGCGTAAGCCGTTGGAGCACAGCACGCGAAGTTGGCCTTGGGCGGAGGCAATCTGCGCGCAGCCCACGGCTGCGAAAAGCATCGATAATACCAGGCGCGATGAAGTCATGTGGTTTCCTCTTCCCCGTTAGTTTCTCACAGCCGAGCGCGCGCAGGCCCTTCATCCGCTACCATCACATTTATGAAGTTGCTGGCTAAATTCAGTTTGATGTTCACCGTGGTCTTCGGGATCGGGCTGGCGATCACCGCCATGCTGGCCTATCGCCGTTTGCAGGAAGATGCGCGCACCGAAGTCCGCGACCAGGCCCGTCTGATGATGGAGGCCATGCGCGGCGTCCGCGACTACACCACCAATCAACTGAAGCCTCTGCTCAACCGGTTGCAGGAACGCGATCATACTTTCTTGCCGCAAACCGTTCCCGCCTTTGCCGCCACGCAGAATTTCAATTTCGTACGCATGCGCTTTCCCGACTACAACTATCGCGAAGCCTCGCTCAATCCCACCAACCCGATTGACCGCGCCGTTGCTTGGGAGGCCGACATCATCACCGCGTTTCGCAACACGCCCAACATGGCCCAGTTGACGGGCGAACGAGAATCCGCCACTGGCCGCTCGCTCTTTTTTGCTCAACCCATCCGTGCTCCCGCGCCCTGCCTTGAATGCCACAGCGTGCCAGAAAATGCTCCGCCCGCGATGCTTGCCGTGTATGGCACCGCCAACGGTTTCGGTTGGAAACAGGACAGCGTGATTGCCGCGCAGATCGTATCCGTACCCATGGACGTGCCTTTGCGCATGGCGGACAATTCGTTCCGCCAACTGCTGATTTATTTGGTCGGCGTACTGCTGGTGAGCCTGCTGGTGCTGAACTTGGCGCTGTATTTCATGATCGCCAGGCCGGTGGGATTGCTCTCGCATATGGCCGATCAAATCAGTTTGGGCAAAACGGACATCCCGGAACTGCCGATCAGGGGCGGCGATGAAATTGCGCAACTCGCGGGGTCCTTCAATCGCATGCGGCGCAGTTTAGTAGCCGCGATGAAGATGCTGGCCGATGATGATAAAGACGACGAATAAAGACGACGAGTGATTACGCCTTGAACTTCTTTAAGAACGCCGCGCGGCCCGCCTCGTCCTCAATCTCTTTGGCCAATGCCTGCCGCAGTTCTTCCGTGGTCTTCGCAGTTTTGGCGCAGCGGCTCACCATTACCTTCGCCATCGGCCCCATGTATTCCGCCAGCGCCTGACGCGCAATTTGCAATGTGGCGTCGGAAAACGAACCTGTTTTGCGCGGTCCGCTGTCTGGCGGACTATTTTCGCTCAGACTGTTTTTGCTCACACCGCTGGTGCGTGCGGGAATAGTGGCGGTCGCAATCAATTCCTGCGGCACCGCCGGACGCTGTGGGCCTGTTTCCCATCTGCCGAACAGACTGTCGCGCAGCGCGCCTTGGAACTCATGCGCCGTCTGAAATCGCTCCGCCGGTTTCTTTTCCAGCGCCTTCATAATGCAATCGGAAACGCTGCGCGGCAGCTGGATCAACTCCGCTGGCGCCACCGGCGTCTCATGCAAATGCGAATGCAGAATCGCATAGTGATTGGCTCCGGAAACCGGCGGGCGGCCCGTCACCATCTCGTAAAACGTGGCGCCCAGCGAGTACAAATCCGCGCGGCCGTCCAAGGGTTGCGATTGAATTTGTTCCGGCGACATATAGTGTACGCTGCCAATCACCAGATTCGTGCGCGTAATGCGATCGTCGGTTTCAATGCGCGCCACACCAAAGTCGGTCAGCTTCGATTGCCCGTGTTTCATCACCAAAATATTGCCCGGCTTGATATCGCGATGGACCACTCCACGCGCATGCGCGTAAGCCAGCGCGCTTAAGATGTCGTCCAGAATCCGCGCGGCTTCGTCCCAACGCAACGGCCCGTTCTTCAACCGGGCGCTGACGCTGACCCCGTCAATCAGCTCCATGATCATCAAAATATTTCCGCCGGAGCGCACGGCGGTGCGAATGGCCGCAATATGGGGATGCTGCAGACTGGCCTGCACACGGATTTCGCGCAGGAAACGCTCAGCCGTGTCAGGATCGGCCGCCATCTCCGGCAGTACCATTTTTAAGGCCTCTTCGCGGCCTGAAAGAACATTGCGAACGCGATACACCGCGCCCATTCCGCCCTGGCCCAGCACGCCCAGAACTTCGTAATCCGCAATGGTTTCGCCGATGTTTAACAACATGTGTTCCGCAGCATTTGCTCAGCACCACCATCTTACAAGGTGTTGACTCGGACGCCGCGAACGTGGCTCCTTTCAGCAACCACGCTACAGTGAACATCAGCTTGATTGCGGTCTACGCCTGCCCCGCGTGCGCCTTGGCTGTGCGTTCGTTCAAATCGCGCAGCACCTGCAACTCTAACGCTGTGGGCTCCGGCGTGGTCTTTACATCCGCCGCCACTTGCAGTTTCCACCCCGTCGCTGCCACCACTTGTTCGGTGGTCACACCTGGATGCACGCTGGTCAAAATCAGTTCTTTACTGACAGGATCCGGCGTCAACACGCCCAGATCGGTGATCACCGCTGTCGGGCCTTTGCCTGGAAAACGATACTTCTGCCGGCTATCACCGCCTTCCATATGGCCGCCGGAGGTGCGGAAGTCAATCTTCTCCACAAATGCTTTGGGACTGTGGCGCAGCGTGATCAGCACTTCGCCGCATGACGCCGCTATCGCCGGTGCCCCGCCCGCGCCAGGCAGGCGAACTTTGGGTTTTCCGTACGGCCCAATCACGGTGGAATTGATGTTGGCGAATTTGTCGATCTGCGCGGCTCCCAGGAAGCCCAGGCCAATCTTGCCGCCCATCAGCCAGTAGTTGAAAATCTCCACGATGCCCACCACCGTGTCGGCGGTCTCCGCCAGTTCACCATCTCCAATCGAAAGCGGCAGCACGTTAGGCTTGGTGCCGATGGTGCCCGATTCATAAATCAAAATCGTATCGGGCGCGTGCGTCAGCCGGGCCAAATTCGCTGCCGCGCTGGGCAAGCCAATCCCCACGAAACACGACGTGCCGTTTTTCAGCATGCGCGCGGCTGCAACGGTCATCATTTCGTCAGACGTGTAGGACTCAGCGGTGTTTGCCATCACTGTGCACCCCCCATTCCCAGCAACTGGAGATATTCATCAAAGTCCTTGGTGTTCATGACGTGCTTTTCCATCCACGCTAAGAACGACTCGCGTTCTTTTGAAATCCCGTCCCACTGCTTGTAAAAAGCGTTGTTGCGCGCATAGTAGCCATGCGCATAGGAAGGAAACGCACCATGTTTCACCGGCACCACGGCGCTCAAAATCCAGCCCGGCAGAATGATCGAATTCGCCGGTGCGTCCAACTTATCTACAATCTCTTCCACCGTGACGATGCTGCGCGTGGCGGCCATAATAGCTTCCTTCTGCGCGCCGACAATGCCCCACAGCAAAACATTTCCCCCGCGGTCTGCTTTTTGCGCGTGGATGATGGTGACGTCCGGACGAATCGCGGGCACCGCCGCCAGTTTTTCGCCGGTGAACGGACAATCTATAAACTTCGCCGTGGTGTGCTGCAGCAGGTCGGTTCCCAGATAGCCCCGCAAAATGCCGAACGGCAAGTGCGACGCGCCCGCCGCATATGCCACCGCCATCCCTGCATGTTCGTGTTCTTCAATCTCCAACGGTTGCGGCCAGGCCTTTTCCACTGCGTCTCGCAAACGGTGCAGCGAACCCACGCCCGGGTTTCCGCCCCAGGAAAATTTCAGCTTCTTCACGCATCCCATGCCGATCATCTGGTCATACAACACGTCCGGTGTCATGCGGATCAGCGTCAAATCGCGGCGCTTCTGCCGAATGATTTCGTGCCCCGCCGCGTAAGGAATCAGATGCGTGAAGCCCTCTAAAGCAACCGTGTCTCCGTCGTGAACGTTTTCTCGGATGGCTTCTTGCAGGGAATGGATTTTGGCCAAAGGTTTACTCCAAAAGGGATATTATAGCGAACACAAACGTTCATGAATCTAACCACAAGGCGCTAAGATTGTAAACGTACGTGCCGCCTGACCCATTGCAGACCGAAACCCGGCCAACCTCCGCCAGCAAGCCCCTCACGGTGAAGCAGTTTTTCGGCCGCCAGGGTTTGCTTTCCGAATGGCATCCGGATTACGAATTTCGCCAGGGCCAGTTGGATATGGCGGAAGCGGTGGCCGCGGCCATCGCCGATAAGCGCCACTTGATTGTCGAAGCCGGCACCGGCACCGGCAAAACGCTGGCGTATCTGGTGCCTGCCATTTTATCCGGCAAGCGCGTGGTGATCTCGACCGGCACCAAGAATCTGCAGGAGCAATTGTTCTTCAAGGATGTTCCATTTCTGGAAAAACACTTGGAGTCACCCCTGCGCGCCTGTTATATGAAGGGCCGCGCCAACTACGCCTGCCGCCAGAAAATCTACGACGCTGAAAAAGAGCCGGTGCTCGACGGCCTGCAGGAAGTTGCCGATTTTCAGATCATTCGCGATTGGGAGAAAAACACCGACACTGGCGACCGCGCGGAGATCCAATCGCTGCCTGAATCCAGTTCTGCCTGGGCCAAGATCGACGCGCGCAGCGATCTTTGCACCGGCCAAAAGTGCCCGCAGTTTGAGCGTTGCTTCATTACCAAAATGCATCAGAAAGCCCAGGAAAGCGACCTGATCATTGTCAATCATCATTTGTTCTTTGCTGATTTGGCCGTGAAAGGCGGGCCCTCCGGCAAAGAGGGCGGCGGCATCATTCCGGACTACGGTGCGGTGATTTTCGACGAAGCACACGAGATCGAAGATGTTGCCGGGCAATATTTTGGAACCTCGGTCTCTACCTATCAATTCGAAGAACTCACGCGTGACGTGGCGGGCCTTGCCCATCGCAAGAATTTTGGCTCGAAGGAGCTGGACCGCATCTTAATGACGCTGAGTGAGCGCTCGGCTCATTTCTTCACGCTCTTCGGCTGCAATGAAAAAATCGACGGCAGAACCGGTTTCCGCGGTCACGAGGCGTTTCTACTGAAGCACGACGAACAATACCGCGATATCCTGGCAGCGTTGGAAATCGTGGCCCTTCAGCTGGAACTCTTGCGCGCCGCGCCGGAAGAAGCCATCCCTCTGGTCAATCGCGCCCGCGACATCGCCCGCCGCCTGCAGTTCTGGATGGAGTCGAGCGAAAAAGCCTACGTTTATTGGATTGAACGCAGAGGCCGCGGAACGTTTTTGCAGGCCACGCCCATCGACGTGTCGTCGCTGCTCGACGAAAAACTCTTCGACAACATCGATGTCGCCGTGCTCACTTCTGCCACACTCGCCGTGGCCGGTGAATTCGAATTCGTCAAGCAACGCCTGGGTCTGCGCAACGCGCGCACGCTCACCGTGCCCAGTCACTTTGATTATCACGAGCAAGCGCTGCTCTACGTTCCACAAGAACTGCCGGAGCCCCGCAATCCCGCCTACACCGCCGCGGCGTCCCGCGAAATCATTGAAATCCTGTTCCATTCGCGCGGCCGCGCTTTCGTCCTGTTCACCAGCTATCAGCAAATGCGTCTGGTGTACGATCGCGTGTCTCTGGAAGTGCCGTTTCAAACCCTGCTGCAAGGCACCGCGCCACGCATGGCGCTGCTGGACGAATTCCGCCGCACGCCCAACGCGGTCCTGTTCGCAACCTCTTCTTTCTGGCAGGGCGTGGACGTCCCCGGCGAACAACTCAGCTGCGTGATTATCGACAAGCTGCCCTTCGCCGTGCCCAGCGACCCTGTGGTGGAAGCCCGCATCGCGGCCATCCGCGAAAATGGCGGCGAGCCGTTTTCCGAATACCAGGTCCCGCAAGCCGCGATCGCGTTGAAGCAGGGCTTCGGCCGCCTGATCCGTAACCGAACCGACCGCGGCGTTCTGGTTTTGCTGGACGTCCGCATTACCAAAACCCGCTATGGGCAAATTTTCTTCGATAGCCTGCCCGACTACTCCTTCACCACGAAACGGGATGACGTCGGGCGATTCTTCGCCCACGGCTAAACGTGCCGGGCGGTTTTTCGCCCACGGCTCAACGTGCCCCGCGGTTTTTCGCCCACGGCTCAACTTTCTTGTAATAACACGGCTAAACATTCTTGTAATAAGATGATAAGAGACCGTCTCGTCATAAATGATAAGGCAGGGCGCGGTAGCCAAGTGGTAAGGCAGAGGTCTGCAAAACCTTTATTCGTCGGTTCGACTCCGATCCGCGCCTCCAATAATTTAGCTTTATTTGCCATCATTTAGCCTTTCCCGGTACTTCCCGCTAGATCCCGCGTTTTACCGCTTTTCACCGCTACCAACCGGACGGAAACCGAACGAACATTTTCCCGTTGAAATGTTTCGGCCTGCTTTTGGGTCATTGAATCGCCTTCGACGCCGCTGCTTCTGTTGCGGCAGCAGATTTCGCCATCGTTTGCTCGAAGGCGACCATGGCCCGATCCTGGGCCTCCTGCCGAACGTGAACGTATTTCATGACGCTGCGCAGGTCCGCGTGCCCCAGAATCGCTGCGAGCGTTGCTACGGGCATCCCAGACTCCGCTGCGCGCGTGGCATACGTGTGCCTGAAATCGTAGATCACGAAACCCATGCGCGACACCTCAGTGAACGTAACGCAGCCGCAGGAACATTTATTCTTCCGGTGCTGCAAGCGCCTATGCCCACACTTACAAACAGCCAGATCGTCCAGCACCCGGCCATGGGGTCCGTTCACCTTCGCAAGGTGCGTACACTGGGTAGTTTGCCGGGAAACAGCCAGTGCGAGCCCAGTGCCGCGCGCCTTACGCAAATTTCCAGACTCTCGGCGGTGAGCTTCATCTGGCGCCGCGCCGCGCGTGACTTTCCGTCCTGGATGGTCAGGCGCGAATTCGCAACATCCAGATTTTCAGACCGCAACTCCAAAACCTCTTCAGGCCGGCAGCCCTGATTGAGCATCAGCCTCCCAAGGTCATGCAGGGCAGGGAAGCGCTTCGCGGTCTCGAAGTACACGGCTTCTTCCTCGCTGGTCACGACGTGGATCCGGACGGCGTCCTTGTCGCTGGGAATGTCAGCCGCCCGCACCGGATTCTCGCGGGCCCAGTTATGGTCAACAAAATATCCGAACGCCTTCGAAAGCGCGTGGAGATCATGACGGATGGTTATCTCACGCACGTGGTGCTCCTTGCGCCGCCACGCCTTGAAATCGGCCACATGCCCGCGCAGGATAGACGTCACTGGGTCCGTGCGGAAGAAACTCGACAGGCTCACGAAGCTGGTGCGCAACCGCTTCGCCGTGTTCGGGTGTTCCGTATATTCTCCGTCCGCCCATGTCAGAAACTCTGCCGCCGCGTCATTGAATGGTTTCACCTGCAGCTTTAGCTCGTGCGCCCGGCCGGTTGTCACCAATTCGCGGGCTTTGGCTTCCGCTCTCCCCGCGGCGTTCTTGTTGCGTTTGGTGGCGGCCAAGTCTGTGTTTCCCGTGTACTCGCGGCCGTCCACCTCGAACCGGTAGTGCCAATTCCCTTCTCTTGATCTCAAAGGCATTGAGCGTGCCCCTCCTGCGTGATTCTACCCATTCGTCAACATCCGTTTGTCGATAACGCACGCATCGACCCACATGGATGAACGCGGGCCCGTTGCCCAGGGTGCGCCAATTAGCGAGCGTGTGCTCGGAGACGCACAAGTCTTCGGCAAGCGTAGATGGTGTCAAAAACTTCAGTGAGCACCACCAGCAAGACAGAAGGCCCGCAGAAGGTGGTAGCGAATAATCGCGTGCACACTGCTCTGGCCTTCGGAAGGCGGCAACGCGTGTACCGCCTTTTCGAGATGCTCGGCAAGGTCTGAAAATGCAGCGTCAGGGGCTTTAAATTCAAGAGAAATAGCAGCCGCCGTATTTGCAGATTTGGTGCTTCGTGATATCGTTTTCAATGTTGGATGTCCTCTTCCGCCGCCGGCCCTAGGACCTGGAAATCATTGGGTCGGCGGCACGCTGCTTCTAGGCGGCTTCCGCACTATGTTCACTTTCGGTGCGGTTCGGAGTGCTACCGTTCCGAATGAAAGCTTGAAGTTCGGGCTGCTCAATCCTGAATTGGCGCCCAACTTTATAGGCCTTGAGCGCACCGTCCGCAATCAGTTTTCGCACAGTGGGTTCGGACAGGTTCAACCGCCGTGCGACTTGCATTACAGAGAGCGCGTTTTGCATTTAAGCAGGTCCTTTCTTCTACACATGCAATATCGCAACAATCGCCTCGGTTTGTCTTGTCGCGCTACGCGTAAAGTGAGGTATCAAATAGAATCGTAAGGATTTATTAGGACGCTGAGGGACACCGAGAAGACCGCGACACCATGGAATTAATTGGACAGAAATGGACAGAAATTCGCGCCGGAATTATTGTCCACTTGGGCGGGAGGGTGAAACGCGCTCAAGTGTTTTGCGCAAGACGTCGACGATCTTTTTATGCTGGGCGTCCTTAGCGAGACCGAGATCCTCCCAGTTTTCAACGAGTGCACTATGTCCATCGCCGAGATCCAAACGTAGCTTATAAAACGATCCTAAATCGACATCCGCTTTCAAAAGGGACTCGAAGATCCTCGGTAGATAAAGGCGCCACTGCTCAGCGTATGGGGCGGCGGCTGCACGAATAGCATCCCCTCGCTCGGAACCCGGAGGCCTGCCGCGCTTCTTTGGTACGGCGCGCTTGGCTTTTACTGGCATTTGGCTCGCGGTGTGCGGCTCCTGCTCTTGCGCTTCCGTTGGGATCTCTGGAGCGGGTTGACGATCATTATCATATGGCCGAGATATCGGCTCATCTTGAGACGGTTTGAGGGCCGCGAATTTCCGTAACCACAATTCCTTGGTACTCGGAAACCTGCTATTTAATTCACCCAACCGTTTGTAGAATTGATCCCTCTGATCGAGCCACTCTTGTTCGCCCGCAGTATATCTACACTCGCCGCTCTCAATTTCGACTTCAGGGAAAATCCCCTCCCACTCATCGCTCCAGCATTTTTGGTGGTACAAATTGCGTGTGTTTACTTCCAGATCATCCAAAAACCGAGAGTATGTGGCGGCATCGACGCAACGCGCCATCCCCACGTTGGCAGTCGATTCGTAGAATAGCCGAGCAGCCTTTTTGGCCAAGCTGAATGGGGATTCGTCGACGACGACCGAGGCCGATCGAGGCGTAGCCTGTTCCATCATCCAAGCCGGTGGCCTTTCAGGTTCGGGCATTGCCGCCGGTTCAAGCGACTCCTCGATATCGTCGGGCTTTGGCGTGGACATCGCTCCCCTTCGCACGATCCCCTTGCTCCAGAGAAGAGGAGGGCCGCCAGCAGGTAAGGGTTCCTGCTTGTCGCCTGGCCGGGCTAGGCGGCTGGAGGCAGCTTAGCAAAGATCAGGCGAAGGTGGAAGAACTGGGGAGTCTAGTACTATGAGCCGCCATCATCCGTAAAGCTGCCCGCGGAAGGTTAATCAGAAACTCAGGCTTTTGCCAGCAGGTTTATTAAGGCACAACTCATCGAAGGAATCGGCCTTCGTACGCAGCGCCGCGCTCGATCCCACGCCGATTTGGGGGTATGCCTAAGAAGATCCTCCTGCTGATTCTCCTATGCGCATCCCTGGTCATGCCGGGCGCGCCGGTCTCTTCCACATTCCAAACGCCGCTGGCCCAGCAACAGCAGTCCCAGACGGTGTACATCACGCGCACCGGCCACAAATACCACCGCGTTGGCTGCCGCTATCTCTCGCACAGCAGCATCCCGATCTCTCTGCGGGAGGCCGAGGCGAATGGGTACGCGCCCTGCAGCATCTGCAACCCGCCACAGTAAAGCCGCTGCCGGAAACCACCGATGGGTGTGGCATGCGGGCTAACCTTCTCTTCCTGACCTCGGCTCTCAGTGCAACCGCCTTTGCGGGCGAATTTACCCATCTGACAGTGACGGCGGCATCACACGAAAGCCACGTGAGTACAACGACCATGACGACGCCCGGCCACTCCACCAGCAACACCTCGTGCAACGGCAGCGGCATGCAGATGGGGCCGATGTCTTCTGCCACCGTGAATTGTCAAACGAACACTCAAGGCACCGGGCCGCAGACGATGGAGGTTAGCGTTTTGTCCGTCCGCAATATCGTCGAGGGAAACAGCCAGCGGTTCACAATTGTCTGCACGGGCCACTGGATAGGAACCAACTGCGCGCCGATGGTTGATGGCGATCAGTTTGACGCCGAATACGACGGCGAACGCACGATGTGGGTCAATGGGCGCAAAGGTGGCAACCTCGGAAAGCCGGTACGAACGAAATACAGAGTTATGGACATCAGGCCGATACCGCAAGGCCAAGTCTCCGCCAGCAGCATCAACGCCGCGCTCAAAGCCGCCGCGCTGCGACATCCCGACTTCCCGCAGTATGAGCAGGCAATGGACCGGCTTTCGAAAACTTCACCTGCCGGCGCGATGGGCCTGGATGATTACGTGGAGGCGCTGTACCGGCGCGCGAAGTCGGGTGAACATGCGGACACGGTTGCTCTCAGCGCACCGGTGCCTGCGGTAGCGGTGGCTCCGACCGCCATTACGGTGAGGTTCACG
>JANXYJ010000180.1 GCA_025350105.1 Terriglobia bacterium
CGGTTGGCCGGCGGCGGCAAGCGTCCAGGAAGCGACTATTCATAGGAGCCACACGCATTTTCTCAAGTTAACACACCAGGGCTCGTAAGTCTGCAAAAACACAGTATTTTCCTGAGCGACGCCCTCGCCTGACGGCCGCCAGTCAGTGCATAAAGTATTGATAAGACTAGTCTTTTGGTCTTCCGCGGCGAATTCGCTTCAGCAGCTGCGGTGCTCTCGCGCCCAGGCTTGCTGGCAAGGCGGATTCAAACTGCAGATCCGGGGTGTGGAAAAGCTGCAGCCGTTCGGCTATTGCCATGCGCAAGAACTGTTTAGCGTGTTCGATACCCGCCAAAGTCGCTGCTTGTTGCGCTGCATTTCCTTGTAGAACCAGGCGCACGTGCGCCTTCCGAAAATCTGAGGCTACGTGAACCTCGGATACGATAGCCCCTCCAATGCGGGGATCGGAAAGCTCGTAGTTAATCAGTTCGTCAAGTTCTTCCCGGAGGCCTTCCGAGACACGCTGGGCACGATGTGAGTCCACTCGCTTCAGCGTATCCTATTTTAGAAGCCTTTTTGTGAAAGCTTTTAAAAGGAGCCCGCCGTGCAAGCGCTAAATTCCGAGCAGCAACTGATCATCGCCACGGTGCGGAGGTTTGTAGAGAAAGAAGTAATTCCCGTCGCCTCTGCAATGGAACATCGCGACGAGTATCCGCACGCCCTGGTGGAGCAGATGAAGCAGTTGGGTCTGTTCGGGCTGAATGTTCCAGAGGCGTATGGCGGCAGCGAAGTGAACAGCACGCTGTTCGCGATGATCTTCGAAGAGATTTCGCGCGGCTGGCTGGGGCTGGCTGGCGTGCTGGGCACCAATTCAGTGATGTGTGACGTGCTGGTGCACTTTGGAACCGAAGACCAGAAGCGGCGATTTCTGCCAGGGTTGGCCACCGGCGAAAAACGTGGCGGTATTTGTTTGACCGAAAGTAACGCGGGCACCGATTTACAGAATATTTCCACCACTGCGAAGCGCGAAGGCGATATCTATCGCGTCAACGGAAGCAAGTTGTGGATTACCAACGCAAGGCATGGCAATACGTTTTTGCTGTTGGCCAGGACCGACGTTACCGCCGAACCCAGGCACCGCGGCATGAGTGCGTTTATATTCGAAAAACGGGAGGTGAATGCGGCCAACGGCACCATGACCATCAGCCGCGACATCGAAAAGCTGGGCTACAAAGGCGTCGAGACCTGTGAACTGCACTTCGATCATTTTGCTATTCCCGCCGAAAATCTGATTGGCGGCACAGAGGGCCACGGCTTCAAACAAGTGATGACCGGCCTGGAAGCGGAGCGCCTGAACGTGGCTGCCCGCGGCCTGGGCATTGCGCGGGCGGCATTTGAAGAAGCTATTCGTTATGCACAGGGACGCATCACCTTTGGCAAGCCCATCGCGGAAAATCAGACCATCCAAAATATGCTGGCCGATATGGCCACCAGCATCGAAGCCTCGCGGCTGCTGATCTATTCGGCGGCGGAAAAGCGCGACCGCGGCGAACGTTGCGATCTGGAAGCAGGCATGGCTAAGCTGTTCGCCACCGAAACCGCGGCCAAAGTGTCCTTCGATGCCATGCGAATTCTGGGCGCCAACGGCTACTCAAAAGATTTTCCGGTGGAGCGCTACTACCGCGACGCGCCGCTGGTCGTGATTGGTGGCGGAACTAACGAATTGCAGCGCCTGATTATCGCCCGCAATTTATTGAAAAAACACAAGGTCAATGGCTAGAACGGCCTAAACAGGGTCTTGCCAAAATGTTTTAAAATCTGTATGGTCTTCAGTGAGGACTTACAAATGTATCTAAAACACATAGCAGTACTTTTGTTGGGGGGAATTTTGTTTCTGAACGGTTGCGAGGATGCAGCCAAAACAGGTTCGGACGTGGCCATTAAAGCGGGCGAGGAAGCTTTTAACGCCGTGAAGGGCGATGCCATGAAGTACGTTCCCGATCAGGCCAAGGCGGTTTCCGATTCCATCGATACGGCCAAAGCGGCATTTGCGAAACAGGATTACGCGGGCGCCTTGAGCTCGGCCAAGGATATCGCCGCGAAGGCCAAGGACCTGGGTCCGGCGGCGATGAAAGCCAAGGACGAATTGACGGCGGGTTGGGGTGGGATGAGTGCGGCGATGCCGAAGATGGTGAGCGGCATCGAAGTCAAGGAAAAGGCTCTGGCGGCCGCGCATAAGTTGCCGGAAGGCGCCGCGGACAAACTGACGGCCATCAAGACCGGCTGGGGTGAGGCTACCGAGGCGTTCAAGGCTGGCAATCTGGCCGATGCGATGTCCAAGGCCAATGCGTTGAAGGGCCAGGCAACCGAACTGGCGGCGTCATTAGGCATGAAATAAGCCTGGTTCAAAGAAGTCAAAACAATTTCGATGCTTTACGGGCCTGGGATGACTCCGGGCCCTTCTTTTTTTCCGTCCACGGCCGATTTTTGACCGTCCAACACAAAAATCTTACACAAACTACCCATTCTGTTCTGTACATGATACGGAGGGTCATGTTAGTATATTTTTGTCCAGTTGTGGGGTCCTTTTTGTGCCCCACCGCGTCTCTTTCTCTAGGGTTGGGTACCTCTTTCTTAATGGTTACCGCCCGAAAAGCTCGGCGCACTGACACCCGCGTGGTATCAGTGAGCCGGCCGGTGAGTATCTTCCTCCGAGTACTCACCGGCTTTTTTGTTTTTGCACGGTCTCTCCTTTCCCCGCAGGGTCCTCCCTCACCGGTCTTTGCTCTTGGCAGAAACCGCCTTCGCTCCCCAGCCTCGTGGCTCTACCGATGGCGCTATACTGATGACGTCGATGCTTTGTCTGGGCCAAGGTTATCCGGACAGATGTTTGAGCGGGCAAACTAGGTAGGTAAAAATGAGCAAGCGCTGGGCTGTTGCCGCAATTGTATTTGCCATCGTCGCGGGACCGCTGGTGCTGCGGGCCACCCACAATGCTTCGCAGAATGAGGGTATCGCCTGGCCGCTGCAATCCACCACGCCAGCCGGCAATACCCCAGCCGGCAATACCCCAGCCGGCAATACCCCAGCCGGCAATACCCCAGCCGGCAATACCCCAGCCGGCAATACCAATGTCGCTCCGCCCCTTGGGTCGTCCACCGGTAAGGACTCCAAGCCCACGCCCACCTCGGCGCAGCCCAACGTAGCCATCACACCGCGCACCCGCACCACCGTTCCCGATCCCAATGAAACCATTGCCGACCGCCGTCCGGATATTCGCGTGGATACCACTTTGGTGCTGATCCCGGTGGCGGTGACCGACCCGCAGGCGCGCTTTGTCACTGGCCTGGATAAGGAAAACTTCAAGCTGTTCGAAGACAAAGTGGAGCAGGAAGTAACCCAGTTTTCGAGCGAAGACGCACCGCTTTCGGTGGGGATTGTTTTCGACACCAGCGGGAGTATGGGCGCGAAATTGCAACGTTCACGCCAGGCAGTGGCACAATTCATGAAAACCGCCAATCCGCAGGACGAATTTTTTCTGGTGGAGTTCAACGACCGGCCCGAACTGGTGGTGGGCTTCACCACTGAGACCGAGGAGATCCAGAACCGCCTCACCTTCACGCAGGCCAGAGGGCGCACCGCGCTTCTCGACGGTGTCTATCTGTCCATGAACCAGATGAAGAAAGCGCACAATCCGCGCAAAGCGATCCTGATTATTTCCGATGGCGGCGATAATTCCAGCCGCTACACCGAAACCGAAGTAAAGAATGCCGTGCGCGAGGCCGATGTTCAGATTTACGCTATTGGTATTTTTGAGCCGATCGGGCGGCGCGACCACACTGTGGAGGAGTACAACGGTCCGGGCTTGCTTTCGGAGCTAAGCGAGCAGACCGGGGGCCGGCACTTTACGGTGGACAATCTGGCGGAACTTCCGGATGTGGCCGCCAAAATTGGCATTGAGTTGCGCAATCAATATGTACTGGGTTACTCGCCCAAAAATACTTCGCGCGACGGAAAGTACCGAAGGGTGCAAGTGAAACTGGTAAAAACCACCGGACTGCCGCAGTTGAGGGCCATGTTCCGGACGGGATATTATGCTCCGACACAATAAATACGTAATTATTCTTGCCGCGTTCGCCATTATCGGTTTGAGCCTGGGCTGGGGTGTGGGTTCCATGCAGGCGCAAGCTCCGGTACCCGTCCCAGCGCAAGCAGTCGCGCCGCCACCTCCGGAGCCCGAAGAGACTCCGCTATTCACCATCGATAGCCGGCTGGTGGTGGTGCATGCCAGCGTGGCCGATAAAAACGGCAAGCTGGTAACCAACCTGCCGCAATCGGCGTTCAAGGTTTTTGAAAATAACGTGGAGCAACCGCTGAAGCTGTTCCGCCGCGAAGATGTTCCGGTTTCGCTGGGCGTTCTGATTGACAATAGCGGCAGCATGCGCGAAAAGCGTGTGAAGGTGGCGGCGGCCGCGCTGGATCTGATCCGCAACTCCAATCCACAGGACGAAGTCTTCGTCGTGAACTTCAACGACGATGCCTATCTGGATCAGCCGTTCACCAACGACGCCAAGAAACTGGAAGAGGCGCTGGAAAAATTCGACACGCGCGGCGGCACGGCCATGCGCGACGCGGTTCGCATGTCCATCGACTACGTTAAGGAAAAGGGCAAGAAGGACAAGAAAGTGTTGGTCGTGATCACCGACGGCAACGACAACACCAGCACCATTGGCCTGGAAGATTTGGTTAAAAAATCGCAGCAGAACGAAGTGCTGATCTACTTGATTGGGATTTTGGGCGAAGAAGACCAGCGTGAAGCCAAAAAAGCCCGGCGTGCCATGCGCGATTTGGCGGCGGCTTCGGGCGGCATGGATTACTATCCCAAGGATCTGGAAGAAGTGGACCGCATCACACCCGAAGTGGCCCACGAAATTCGCAACCAATACACCTTGGCCTACACACCCAACAACCTGGCGCTGGACGGAACCTATCGCAAAATCAACGTGCTGGTGAACGCGCCGGGCAAGCCCACTGTGCGGACGCGTAATGGGTACTACGCCAGCCCAGGGGCTAAATAGATGGGTGTCAAATAGCTTGCTGCGAACCGTGTGGCGTTTATCCAAAGGCTACCGGTTCACCCCCTGGCGCAGCCCGTATTTGCGTTGGCGAATCGAAACCTATTCCGGTCTGCACGCCGATGAAATCACACGCAATATCTTTTGGCAATTCGTCTGGAGTGAACGGCGCAACCTGATTCGCTTTTTGCGCTGGGCTGGAAAGATGGAACGCGCATGACCGTTGAACAGGACTTCTTGCAGATCTCGGCCGACAGGTTGCTACAATCCATGTCGCGCATCGAAGCTTGTGTGGGGCAACTCACGCCGGAACAGATTTGGCAGCGCACGTCAGAGAACGAAAACGCCGTGGGTAATCTGCTGCTCCACTTGCGCGGCAATGTCCGTCAATGGATTTTGAACGGAGTCGGCGGGGCGGATCACACTCGCGATCGCGACGCGGAATTTGACGCCCGCACCGGCACTGGGGCGGCTCAGTTACTGGGCGATCTGCGATCGACAGTGGAAGAAGCCGCCGTCGTAATTCGCGGCCTGCCGGTTGAAAAATTGAACCAGCGCACCCAGGTGCAAGTCTACGAGGTGACGGTGCTGGGAGCGATCTATCACGTGGTGGAACATTTTTCGGGCCACCTGTTTCAGATCATTTTGCTGACCAAAATGTTCACCCAGCGGGATCTGGGCTTTTACGCGCATCTGCGCAAGCCCGAAGAAAAAATTTCGCCAAGCGCGCTTCCCTAAGTGAGCACCGCGCTTTCTCTCAGACGCGCTAATAAAATCCAAACGCGCTTTCTCTCAGACGCGCTTACCAAGAACGATCACCTTTTTCTTCCCCGCAACCGCCAGTTTTGCGCCGCCATTCCAGCGCGCCAACGGGTAGTCTCGGAAATAACCGGCCGTGCGGTTATAAATAATCACCCGCACCACGCCGGACGCGTCGCACTCATAAATTTCTTCGATGGACTGGTCCGGGGCCTGAAACGCAAGTTCCACCGCAGCACTGCTCACCGGCAAATCCTTCAGCGCCGGGTCAAAGGGGAAAAGAACTTCGTCCCACAGCGTGATGTCGCCGGCAGGTTGGCCATCGGGGTCCAGGGCGGTGGCCTCCAAGTAACGCAGGTGTCCAATGTTGTGCACTGGTTGATACCTGCGTTGGGCTTTCAATGGCGGCTCGCCCGGGCCGGGGAGTTTGGTGCCGCGGGGAAAAATGCAATCGAAAATCACCTGTTGGCCCGCGTCGCCTTCGCGCCACACACCGAAGTTTCGATGAAACATTTCGCGAAACGTTTGTTTGGAGGAATCGGCGGCGTGAATCGCCAGGCCAATGGCGGTGGCCGAACGCATATATTCGCTCCGCAACACCTTTCGCCCAAAATGTTCTTTCAGTGCCCGTGCGATGCAAGGCAGTCCACTGGCCCCGCCGGTGACGTAGAGTGCCGAAATCTCCTGCCCTTCCGCCAAACGCTCCGTCAGCGCAATCGTCTGGTCCACCATGGGCTGGCAGGCGCGGTAAAAATCGGCCACCGCAACCGTGGCCTGGCCCATGCCCTCGCGTACCGTATCCAAATCCAGTGTGATCTTCCGCGAATTGGCGTGCAGGGCTTCTTTCTACAACCGGCATTCTTCCAGCAACCGGAACAACTGGTCCATCTGCAACCCGAAGAGTTCGCCCTTGCCCAGCGCGAGCTCAGCCAGATTGAAATCGAAATCATCGCCGCCCAGTTGCGAAATCCCTTTACAGGCCACCACGGCGTGGCGCCCATCGCTCGCTTCCACCACCGACGCGTCAAAAGTGCCGCCGCCCAAATCGTATACCAGAATCTTGCCTTTCGCCTTGTGCCGGTGAGTGAATTCGATGGCGGCAGCCGACGGCTCATTTAACATGCCCAGCACAGTGAAGCCCGCCTTGCGGAACGCGTCGATGGTCAGAAATCGTTGGTTGCTGTTAGCGTTGGCCGGGACGCCCAACATCACCTCCAGCGGTTCGTCGTGCGAAATTTTTGTGCTGGCGCTTGGGGGCCCAAACGCACGCGAACGAATTCGCTTAAGAATCGCATCGCGCAGTGCTTTGGTCATCCGCTGCAGCAAATCGGCAACGCGAATGGAGCCGCCAAACGGCAGCGTAGTCTCCGGGCCGGCGTCGTGCAAATACCGTTTGAGCGAGCGTAAAACAATCCAGCCCGCATCCGTCTGCGTTTGCCACGCATCCCAGCCAAAGCGATACTCAAACCCATTGCCCGTAGCGCGAATGGCCGCCAGGGAGGGGAACCAATCCGCGGCGCCATCCGCGGTTTCAAACGGAAGCAGTGGAAAATTTCCACGATCAGCGGCCGCCACAACAATGCGGGTGGTGCCGAAGTCCACTCCGAGCTTCATGTCCTATTGTAGTCTCCACGAAATCTCTCCGGCCAAGGTGGCTTGCCAGCGACTACAATAGGGCTCTATGAGGAAGATTTTGTTGTCCGTTGCGCTGGCTTCCGCGCTCGTAGCTGCACAGGACTCCGCACCGCTTAGTCCGCATTTCTCCAACCTGCAAGCGCTGACCAGCGGCGGATCCAATGGCGAATCCTATTGGTCGCCCGACGGCAAGCGGATCATTTTTCAATCCACCCGCGATGGGCACACCTGCGATCAGCAGTACGTGATGAACGCGGACGGATCGAATCAACATTTGGTTTCCACCGGCAAAGGCGTCACCACCTGCGGCTATTTCACCAGCGATAACAAGCACATTATTTATGCGTCGACCCATGAAGGAGGGGACTCGTGTCCCGCCCCGCCTGATCGTAGCAAAGGCTATGTCTGGTCGGTCTACGATACTTTTGACATTTACCTGGCGACGGACGAAGGTAAAATCATCAAGAAGCTGACCGACACAAAAGGCTATGACGCCGAGGCCACGGTGAACGCGAAGACCAAGAAAGTAATTTACACCTCCACGGCCGGCGGCGACCTGGATTTGTGGACCATGAACGAAGACGGCGGCGGGAAGAAGCAGATCACGCACAGCGAAGGCTACGACGGCGGTGCGGTGTTTTCACACGATGGCAAGAAAATGGTTTGGCGGGCGTATCATCCCGATACGCCGGAGAAAATGGCCACCTATCGTTCGCTGTTGAAAGAGAATCTGACGCAGCCGATGAAGATGGAGCTGTTCGTGGCCAACGCAGATGGCAGCGAGGCCAAGCAGATCACCCAATACGGCTGTGCCAGCTTCGCGCCGACCTTTACGCCGGACGACAAAAAGATTCTGTTCGCCTCCAATAAACATAAATGCGACTCCAGCCTGTTTGAGCTGTATCTGGTGAACACGGATGGCAGCAACGTGGAACAGATGACCAGCTTTGGCAAATTCACCTCGTTCCCTGAGTTTTCTCCAGATGGAAAGAAACTGATCTTTTCGTCCAGCTTTCAATCCAAGGGCAACTACGAGTTCAATATTTTTAGCGTGGATTGGAAGAAATAGATCATTCCCTAAACAACTGCTTCGACGCTGTGTTCATTTTGCCGGTGATCCCCAGGATCACCGCCGCCGCCAAATGAAAATACGCAGCCAAACGCGTGCACATCAGCGCATCGATTAGCCGTATGCTGTCAAAGGAGCCCATGCTGATCAGCGTCGCCCGCGGCAAACGCAATCAACGCGCCAGCGGTGACGCAAAGGCCGAAGGCGCACATGCTCTCTCCGCCGAACGAAAACCCGATTAAAATCAGGCCAATAATCCCGTGAATGGCACTGAGCCCAACACGGCGGAAATAATTCCGTGGCGGCCAATCACGGGCCCGTCAAAGTATCCCAGAGGGTGAAGCCGATCCAATTCCCACCAACTCCATCCGCTTCAGTTGCCCACACGCCGCATAAACATCCAGCCCCCTCGGCGTACGTACAAAGCATGGCAATGATCGTCTCACAATCGTCTGAAACGAATCCACGCGTTCGCGCGTTGGTGTTTCAAACGCAATGCCCGGCCCTGGGTTTAGCGCGATCAGATTCACTTTGGCATCTATCCGATCCAGCAACCGCACCACGCGCCGGGCATCGGCGTCGGTGTCGTTCACGCCTTTCAGTAGAACGTACTCAAACGTCAGCTTCTCCCAAGGCCGCAGCGGATACACGCGGCAAGCGTCAATCAAATTCTTCAAATGATATTTGCGCGTGATGGGCATCAGCGCCTGGCGCTGTTCTTCGGTGGACGCGTTCAGCGATATCGCCAGTTTGGGCCGCTCCGGCGCTTGCCCCAATTCGGCGATTTTGGGAATGATGCCTGCCGTTGAAACCGTAATTCGCCGCGGCGAAATCGCCATGCCGGTGGGATCGGTCAAAATGCGCGTGGCTTTCAAAACGTTCGGCAGATTCAGCAGCGGCTCGCCTTGCCCCATCATCACGATGTTCAGCCGATTCACCTCTTGCATCCCCGCCGCCACCAGCACCTGGCCGACAATTTCCCCCGCCGTCAGACTCCGCTCCAGCCCCATCAGCGCAGTCAAGCAAAATTTGCAATCGACCGGACAACCCACCTGGCTGGAGATGCAAACCGTCGCCCGGTCCAGATCCACAACTTCAGATGCGCCGTTATCAGGAGCGTCGTTTTTCAAAAACGACGGCATCCACACTGTCTCCACCGTCTTGCCATCGCCCAGTTTCAATAAATACCGGATGGTCCCGTCGTTGGAGCGAAATTCTTGCTCCACCGATGGCCGGCCTAGCGTAAAGTCTTCCCCCAGCTTCGCCCGTAACTGTTTGGGAAGATTGGAGATCGCCGTCAGTTCCTGAATCCTTTGGCGATACACGGCATCATATAACTGGCGCGCCCGGAACGCAGGCATGGGGCTAGCGAAAGCCTCCGCCAGAGCTTTTTGTAGGTCAACAAGTTCCATGCCTACAATAGTTTGCGCCATATTGTCAGTCTAACACTGACCCTGCGTCGGTTGCGAAGCGGTACAATAAAGGTTCAGCAGTTGTTCCAGCAGGTCTGTTTCAGGAAAGACGTCCCCTAAAACCATGAAGCGCTCCCCCGATCCGTCTGAAGTCCTGCGCGATATTGAGCGTACCGTACTTCCCAATGGCGTTCGCGTGATCACGGAACGCATGCCTCACGTCCGAAGTGTGTCGGTAGGTGTGTGGATCAACTCTGGCTCCCGCGCGGAAACGGCGGAGCTCAGTGGAATTTCGCATTTCATTGAACACATGGTGTTCAAAGGCACCAAAAATCGTTCCGCCGAAACCATCGCCCGCGCGGCCGATTCCATTGGCGGCGGCCTGGACGCCTTCACCTCCAAGGAAATGGTCAGCTATAACGTCAAGGTGCTGGACGAACATCTTCCGCAGGCTTTCGACATCATCAGCGACCTGGTGCGCAATCCCCTTTTTGAAAACGCCGACATTCAAAAGGAAAAAGGCGTGATTCTGGAAGAGCTGAAGATGGAAACCGATAACCCGGAGTACCTGATCCACGAAATCTTCTCTAGCAACTTTTGGAAGGGTCATGCGCTGGGCCGCTCCATTCTAGGCACACGGCAAACCATCCGCTCCTTCGATCAGGATACGGTCGATCGCTATTACCGCAGCGTCTACACTCCGCGCAATATTCTGATCACCGCGGCCGGCAACCTGTCGCACAAAAAACTCACTCGCTTGGCAGAGGACCACTTTGGCGAGTTGAAGCGCCAGCCTGCGTCAGCCCAGGGAGTGATTCCCAAGCCGCACGCCCCGCTGGTGTTCCGCAACCGGAACTCGCTCGAACAAGTCCACGTATACCTGGGTGTGCCCGCCATTCCCATGGCGCATAAGGACCGCTTTGGCTGGTATATTCTGAACGCCATTCTGGGCGGCGGCATGAGTTCCCGCTTGTTCCAGAATATTCGCGAAAAACAGGGATTGGCGTATACTGTGTTTTCAGAGCTAACCATGTATCATGACGCTGGCTGCATGCTGATTTACGCCGGCACTTCACCCAAATCTGCCGGCAAAGTGGTGGAATCGGTAGTGAACGAAATGCACGAAATGGCCAGCAGCAAGGTGACCGAGGAAGAATTGCGCCGTGCCAAGGATCACATGAAGGGCTCCTACGTGTTGGGCTTGGAGTCGACCTCCAGCCGCATGGGCAATCTGGCCCGCCAGGAAGTCTATTTCAAAAAATTCCTGACGCTTACTGAAATTCTGGAAAAAGTGGAACGCGTTACCGTGGAACAAGTGCAGAATCTGGCCAATCAGTTTTTCGACCCTAAGCGCACGGCCGTAGCCATGCTGGGGCCGCTCGAAGGCTTCCGTGTCCGCCGCAACGATCTGATGGGCGGTTTGTAGTCCCCATAAATAGACACACCTTTCTCTATGAAACGCCTTGTTACGGCTGTTCTGTTCATCGCGCTGATCGCGCTGTGCGCCTTGCCGGCTTCAGCCATTGACACGAAGAAACTCAAGCCCAGCGGCTATGTGAACGATTTCGCTCACGTGCTGGATGCCTCTAGCGTTCAGCAACTGGAGAACTACTGCCAACAGGTGGAGCAAACCACCGGAGCGCAAATCGCCATCGTCACCGTCGATTCCATTGAGGACGAACCGGTTGAGGATGTGGCCAATCGCCTGTATCGCGAATGGGGCATCGGCAAAAAAGGCCAGGATGAGGGCATCCTGATTTTGCTTGCCATGAAGGAGCGGAAGAGCCGCGCGGAAATCGGCTACGGCCTGGAACCGGTAATCACTGACGCACAGGCGGGCGCCGTGTTGCGCGGCATTCAACCCATTTTGCGCCAGGGAAATTATGGCGGCGGGTTGCTGGCCGCGTTGCAGCAATTCGGCGGCGCCATTGCTCAATCCAAAGGCGTTACGATTGACGGGCAAGCGGAGCCTTTGCCTCGTCTCCGCAATCGCCCCGCGCCGGTTTCCATTCCGTTCCCACTCATTTTATTCGGCATTATAATTTTGCTCTTTCTTATCAGCCGCGGCAACCGGGGCGGTGGTCCGCGTGGCGGTGGTGGGGGGGGCGGTGGTTTCCTCCCCGGTTTGATCATCGGTAACATATTGGGTGGCGGCCGCGGTGGCTGGGGCGGTGGAGGGTTTGGCGGTGGATCCGGCGGCGGTGGCGGCGGGTTCGGTGGTTTTGGCGGTGGCGATTCTGGCGGCGGCGGCGCCTCCGGTGGCTGGTAATGACTCAATGATCAGGTTGCCGTTTAATCACTTGGTCGCCGTTGAAGCAGTCGTCGCTCCATAAAAAGAGAATAAACAATGGATGATTTAACTCTACTCGTCGAAAAACTCAAGAACGCTTTTCACGACCGTCTGGTTTCCGTGGTCCTCTACGGATCGGCCGTGCCCGGCGGCACCGAAGATGCTTTTTCCGACGTGAACGTACTGTGCGTGTTGAAGCAGGTCACCCCGCGTGAACTCGAAGATGGTGAACCCGTCATGCGCTGGTGGCGCGGGTTGGAGCACACCGCGCCCGTTGTCCTCAGCGAAACCGAAGTGGCGCATTCCGCCGACAGTTTTCCCATCGAGTTTTCCGATATGAAGGAGCGCCGCCAGGTGCTGTTCGGCGTGGACGTCATCGAACACCTGCAGGTGGATATGCGGAATTACCGCACCCAGGTGGAACACGAGTTGCGCGCCAAACTTCTCCGTCTGCGGCAGCACGCGGCGCACATTTTGTCGGACGGACCGGCGCTGCTCGCCCTGTGCCTGAACTCCAGTTCCACGTTTTGTGTGTTGGGGCGGCACGCCTTGATTTTGGCTGGAGTGGACGCCCCACCAGAACGCCATGTGGTGGTTCGCAAACTGGCGGACTTGCTGAAGACTGACATGTCCGCCTTCGCGCGCTTAATTGAAATTCGCGAACATAGCGGTACCGCGACACCCGCCAAATTCACAGACAATCCGCTCTCGCTGTTTGGCGCCTATCTGGAATGCATTCGTAAGATGGTGGAGTATGTGGATGGATTGGGCTAGCTTAAATCCAATTGCGGTAAGCTGTCATTAAAAGAATCAGAACTTATTAGGGGAGAACAAAAATGAAATTAGGATTTGCAATTGCGGGCGTAGCAGTATTGATGTCGCTGACCTCAGGTTGCGGCTATAACACTTTGGTATCCGAACGCGAATCGATCAATGGGGCTTTTGCACAAGTGGATGTGGCTATGCAGCGCCGCGCGGACCTGATCCCCAATTTGGTGGAAACCGTAAAAGGCTTCGCCAAACAGGAACAATCGGTGATCGATTCTGTCACCGCCGCCCGCGCAGCCCTGGGCGGCGCCAAAACTCCAGCTGACAAAATTGCCGCCAACGGGCAACTGGATTCCGCGCTCTCGCGTTTGCTGGTGGTCGTTGAGAACTATCCAGACTTGAAATCCAACGCCAACTTCATGGCACTGCAAAATGAATTGGCGGGAACCGAAAACCGTATTGCCGTGGAGCGCCGTAAGTACAACGAAACCGTGCAGCGCTATAACACCGACATCGCGGTATTCCCCAATAACGTTACCTCCGGCATATTCGGCTTCAAACGCAACGACGCCTATTTCAAGGCCGATGAAGCTTCCAAGGTGACCCCCAAAGTCAAGTTCTAATTCAACTCATGCTCTCATTCAGTTCCCGTTTGAAGGTCGCCAGGGCGGAAGCCGATTCCGCCCTGGGAATAAAAGAAAGCAAAGTTCACTCCTCGCTCGGAGCTTCTTCCATTTCCTCTAGGCGCTCCGCCTCCACCGCATAGCGCTTCAACACTTTGATCGAATTCCCCGTGCTGAATCCGGCCCCGCGCAATTTGCGATAGGCCGCAGTCAAATTCTTCGCGCGCCCGGGATTGTTGCTGGCCAACAAATCCGCCAAACTGCGCGTGCGATACTTACGCGCCAAGTATTGGCCAATCATCGCCACCTCGTCCGCCGCCGCATACTGCTTTTCCGTGGCTTGCTTGGCCACCTCGGGCGCCACCTTACGCGCCAGTAAATCGCGCACCACACGAGTCTTGCCAAAACCTTCATTGTCGCGCCGCCATCCGGCGAAGGACTCGGCAAACCGCTGGTCGTTCAAAATGCCGCCCTCTTTTAAGCGCCGGATCACTTCCTCGGCATCGGTGGGAACGGCGGCGCGCCGCTTCAATTTTTCCCGCAGTTCGCTGGTGGTCTGCGCGCGAATCGTCAGCACCCGCCCCGCGTAATTCATCAACTCTTCTAGCGGCAGGGCCTTCACGGGTTGTCGGGACTTCTTAAACGCCACACGGACATTGTAACGGAGCGCGCCGTCTTCGTCCAAAACCAGGCATCAACCAAAATAGAGCATCACCAAAACGTCATCCCCAATCAAAAAGGCCACCCCGACCAGGTGGCCATCCTTTATAGATTGCGTTTTGTCTTACTCGTTCGGAAACCGTCAGGGGCGATTGACGTTTTCGGCCTGCAACCCTTTCGGACCCTTCTTTACCTCGAACTCCACTTCACTGCCCTCGTCCAGTGTCCGGTAACCCGACATCTCGATGACCGAAAAGTGAACAAACACATCTTCGCCGCTGGCCCGTTGAATAAATCCGTAGCCCTTTGCGGCATTAAACCACTTCACAACACCCTTTTCTCTCACGACTTTCCGTCTCCTTATTCCATTCCGGGCAACCGATGCGCTAAATGCGCCGCTTACCAGGAACATTGACTCGAACTTCCGGTCATTGTCGCATGCCAACATTTGCGCTGGCAAGTGACTCCACCGGCAAAAATACTGCCGAATGGCCTGTAAAAGTGCCATTTCTCCTGCCCAGGCAAGCGTAAGCTATCTAAGTACTTAGAAATAGATAGCCATAGATTGGGCCTTCACTCTTCCCTCAGAATTCCGCCAGTTGGATAAAATGGAGCGTGACTCCCGGATTTCCCCAGAACACCGAGTTCGCTCCCCAATTTGCCGGATATATCGCTAACGTAACGAATGTGACCGATCCACTATTGAAGATGGAGGATCAGCTCGACGAAGTCACGTTTCTATTAAACAACCTGGACCCGGCCCGCCGCCTGTTTCGCTATGCTCCTGATAAATGGAGCATCCAGCAACTTCTGGGGCACCTGATTGACACCGAACGCATCTTCGCCTACCGGGCTCTGCGCATCGCGCGTAGCGATCAAACCCCGTTGCCTGGTTTTGACGAGAACGCCTACGTTGTGTCGGCCCAAGCCGAAGGTGTGGACTGGAGCCAGTTGCTTTACGAATTTGCCGCCGTCCGTCGCTCGAACATTTTGATGCTGCGAAATTTGCCCGCAACCGCCTGGACCCGGATCGGCGTAGTGAACGCTGCTCCTATTAGCGTGCGCGCCCTCGCCTACATCATGGCTGGACACGTGGTGCATCACGTGAACATTCTTCAAGAGCGATATCTGTTGCCGATCAAACCTGCAGTTTGAGCAACATCCTAGTCCGGTCCCCAGGCAGCAGCCGTGAAGTTGAAAGGTGTCAAGTGGAAAGGTGTTAGATTCAATGCCGACCAACCAAACGCGGTCCCGCCATTTTCGGCCTCACCATCCGTCTCAAAGCGCAGCCGCCGGCCATCGCTGTGAACCGTCGTCAACCCATTTTGATCCGTCCTCATGATGGCCACGTGCCGCTCCTGCAAACGCTGCACCACACTAGCGTGCGGATGCCCGAAGGAGTTTTCGAAGCCCGCCGAAATCAGCGCGATCGACGGCGAAACCGCATCCAGAAAAGGCTCCGTCGTAGAGGTTTTCGATCCGTGATGGCCTACTTTCAGAACATCCACGTGGCGCAGCCGGCCCTCGCCCAGCAGACGGTACTCCACCGGGCTTTCCATGTCTCCGGTCAGCAAAAAGGAATTGCGGCCGTAATCAATACGAAATGCCAGCGAGTCGTTATTGCCCGATCTCGCAGCAACGTAATCCTCCGCCGGCGACAACACCTCAATCAGCGCGCCCGAATATTGGAAAGGATCGCCCTCGCGCAGCTCAATCACGTTCACACCCAATTGGGCCGCACGTTCCAGCAACGCGGGCGAGGGGTTCGCGCCCACCCACATCTCCAGGGGACGAAAATTTTCCAGCAGCGCCGCCGCCCCTCCAATATGATCTTCGTGCGCGTGCGTCGCCACCAACACGTCTAAGCGCCGAATGCCCCGGCTCCATAAATACGGCGAGACCACATCTTCGCCGATATTGAGATTCGGTTTGCGCCGCGTTTTCGCGTCGCCGTATTGCAGCACGCCGCCGCTGTCAATCACCACACGCTTGCCTTCAGGAAAAACCAGCAGAAGACTGTCGCCCTGCCCCACGTCAATGCTGGTCAGTTCCAACTCCCCTGGCCTGATGTTCGCCGGCCAAGGCTGCCACAGCAACACCCCGAAAAGCGCTCCCACTGCAGCAATAACCGGCCAACGGAGCCAGCGGACCCACCGGATAGGCGCGTCCCTCGGTAGATACACCAACGCCGCAAACAAAAGCAGCGCTCCACTGAATCCCACCGCCAGCCACAGTGGAGGATCGGCAATCCGCCAGTTCGGCTCTAGTCGCGCATGCCAATCCGCGGTGCGGGCGGCAATCTTTAACAGCCATCCCGCCAGCGCCGCCACCCAATGCCAGCGCGTGAAAATCGCCAGAAAACCCAGCGGCACCACCAACTCCAGCAGTGGAGCGATGATCAAATTCGCCGTCAAGCCCGTAAACGAAATGCGATGAAAATACTGCGCCATCGGCAACGCCAAGCCAATTTGGATCACCGCGGAAATCGCTGCGATTTCCAGGCCAAAGAAAACCGCCCGCCACGGCGCCGCCAGCATCAGCACGCACCAGTTCACTGGTGGTCGTACACCGATCCACCCGGCGCAATCGCGAAGCGTTTCGCCCAGCAGCCTTAGCTCCACGCGAAATTGCGCCACCCTGGGCGGCAAATGCAGATCTAGCGCAGTATCGTTGATCGCTCGCAAGCCGTGGGCAAACGGTTCCCAGGTCGCCGCTAAGAACGGCGCCGCCAAAGCGCCAATCGCGGCAACAGAAAGAAATGAAAGCTGAAAGCTGGCGTCCATCAGTTCGCCCGGGTCCCACAGCAAGAACACAATCGCCACTGCAGCCAGCAAATTCAAAACGCGGCCTCTGCGAAAAAAGAACCGCGCCATCAAATACAGCGTGAACCCCGCCGCCGCCCGCGCCACCGGAGGGGTGAATCCCGAAACCAACGCATAGAGCCACGCCGCCATTCCCGTCACCACCAACGCCGGCATTTCCGGCAGGCCGAACAGCCTCAGCAGCGCCAACAAGACTCCGGCCAACACGGCCACATGTGTTCCCGAAATCACCAGCGCATGAAACGTCCCGGTGCGCCGGAAATTTTCGGTCCACACTTTTTCCAGATTCGCCGTATCCCCCAGCAAAATCGCCCGCATCATGCCGGATGCGTAGCCATCATCTAAATACAACTGGTCAATTCTTCCCAGCGCCGCCCCGCGAATGGCAAACAACGCCTTCATCGCGCGCGATCCACACTCACCCGGCAACACCTCTACCGTGCTCCCCCGCCGTATCGACGCCGTCCAATAGATCTGCTGGCGCGCCAAATAGCCCTGGTAGTCGAACGCGCCAGGATTGCGAAAATTCCTTGGCGCACGAATCCGCGCTTCAATCGCCACACGCTGTCCGTACCGGAGACTGGGAGCAGCCGCATCGCCATCCGCCTGAATCGGTAAGGTCACCGTCGCGCGTGCGCCTTTGGCCAGTTCCAGGGTGAATTTCTCGCGATCCGGAAAGAACGCGCTGGGCTCCACCACGCAGCCATCCAAACCCACCGTTTCGCGCGAACTGGCATCAATCACCGGTCTCGGCCCAGGCCGATGCCACGCTTGCGAAATCGCACCGATAAACAGCAGGCAGGCAGTCACACACACCCGACGCAACCAGCGGGCGCGCGACACCACCGCAAAAATCAAAAACGCCAACGCGGGCCAACCGGCGTCCCAAACCGAAAAGCCCAGCCGCGCGGAATCCAGCCAGCGTGCGGCGACAATCCCGGCGATGATGGCCATCAGTGGCGCAACCAGTGGATCTCGCATGCCTACAAAATGTAGTCCGGTAGGCCGGCGAAAGTTCTCAGCAAAAACCGGTCCCAAAAACAATTACCGCGCCGGAACCTCCCTTAGCAGGCGGTCACGGCGCGGTAAAATCTCGAAAAACTTCCGAGAAGCGCAAAACTTAAAGCTGCACGTACAGTGCAGCGCAAAACTAGCTGCGCTTGGTCTCTTCCTTCTTCTTCTTGCCCTTCTTCTTGCCTTCTTCTTTTTTCTCTTGGGCGGAAGCGATGGTTACGGCGCCGGTCAGCAGGGTCAGGCCGAGCATCAGGCTCATGATCTTTTTCATGTGATTAGTTCTCCTTGAGTTAGTGCCGACGACACACGGCCGTCGTTCCTCTGTTATCCTCTCAGGCCGACATGAAGACACCCTTAAGCGGCGATTAAAAATATTTCACCAGAACTGCCAGGGTCAGCCTCTGCCAAGTGGATAAGTCCCTTTGCTGCAATACATTAGAAGGATACCCAGAGCCCGTCCGCGATCCCTCAGATTTATCTAAATTGGAATCCGCCAGCTCAACCAGCCTCCACAGCCAACTGACTCCTTAGTACCCGCCGAGCGCTTGTCCCTATGATTGCCCCCCACCTTCCTGTCGATCACCTCTCCAAGCTCGACTCTAAGCATTACCCGCCAAGAACATGTACCAGGCCCTTCACCTACGCCCGTTAAACCGCCGCTGCGGCCTTGATCCAGGAGACGCCTAACTTATGGTCTTTTCCTCCGACCTTTTCCTTTACTTCCTGTCCCTCGTCATCATTGGCCTTGGCATGCTCTGTCTCGTGTGGATCTCCCGCGTTTATTGGGGCGGCCGCCTCCGCGACTGGGCCAAAACCCAAGGCTTCCGCCTGGTCAGCTTCCGCGGAGCCAAATTCAAAGAGGGTCCCCAAACTTGGCGCAGCCGCCGCAGCGAACGCCTCTTCCGTATCGCCGTCGAGGATGACATGCAAGCCCAACGCTCCGGCTGGCTCATGTATAAAGGTGTTTGGGGTGTCAAAGCCCCCGAACCCGCCGTCAAAATCCTCTGGGACGAATGGCACGACTGAAAATCACCAGTGGCCCCGGCTTCAGCCTGTTCCACAGAACTGAATATGTTGGGCAACGGCCGTAGTTCAGCGGCGGCATCTGGACCATAATGGAAGCGGAGGAATACCCGATGCTCGGCATACTTCGCAGTGCCGTTTTTATCGTTGTTGCGGCGAACTTCCTGCTGGCCCAGGAGCCGGATGCCGCGCCGTCTCAGGCGGATCAACCAAAGCTAGATCGCCGCTTGGATGATGCGGTGGCGGAGATCACACTGTTGAAGAAGTTGGTTGCTGAACAAGGCCAACGGATCACGACGCTTGAAAGAACCGTGCGGGCGTTGCAGCCGGCCACGCAGTCGCCGGCGGCGAGAGCGGTGATTGCTTGGGAAGGCATCAGACTGGGGATGTCGCGCGTGCAGGTGGTGGAGATTCTGGGCGAGCCAAAATTCACAGAATCTGTGATGGACCGGCAGACGCTGATTTACGGTACGGACGTGACCAACCCCGTGGGCAGGGTGATGATTGTGGGCGATCGGGTGACACAGGTGGAGTATCCGAGAGGCCGCGTGATTCTGGCGGCGCGAGCGAAGTAGACGGATCTCTTGGCCGGCATCCATAAACTCTTCGCTACGCGCTGCCGATGTTTCTGCAGAGGAGCGTCCTTCGTCCATGGTCACCTTTGCGCCTGTCCGCACAGCGATTAAGCCTGCGGTTCCTCAAACCTTTGTAGAGTTGGGAATTCCGGAACCTTTGGTTTTGGACCTGGTGGTGCGCCGCATGATGGTGGAGGGCGCCAGCAGCCTGACGGGCTTGAGCCGGTCTCTGCGTCTATCCATTCCCATTGTGGACATGGTGTTCAAACACATGCGCCAGCAGCAACTGGTGGAAGTGAAGGGCATGCATGGCAACGACTACAACTTCATCCTGTCGGCGGCAGGCAAGCAGTTGGCGAGCGAGCGCATGCAGGTTTCGCAATATGCCGGGGCGTGCCCGGTATCGCTGAAGGACTATCACGCGGCGGTGAAGGCGCAGACCGCGAAAGTAAATGTCGACCGGCAAAGTCTGCGTGCGGCGTTTTCGGACTTGATCATTTCAGACGAAATGCTGGATCAGTTGGGGCCGGCCATAATTTCGCAAAACTCGATTTTCGTTTACGGGCCCACGGGTAACGGCAAAACCAGTCTGGCGGAGCGCATGTTGCGGGTGTATCGCGATGCGATCCTGATTCCGTATGCCGTCGAAGTGGACAACCAGGTGATCAGCCTGTTTGATCCGGTGGTTCATCAACCTGTCGATTTCGACGACACCGGAATGGACCCGCGCTGGGTGGTTTGCAAGCGGCCCTGCATTATTGTGGGCGGGGAACTGGTTCCCAGCATGCTGGAACTGCGCTTGGACGATTCGTCGGGGATTTATGCCGCGCCTTTGCAGATGAAGGCCACCAACGGCATTTTGATCATCGATGACTTTGGGCGGCAGTTGATGTCGCCGCGCGATTTGCTGAACCGCTGGATTGTGCCGCTGGACCGCCGCGTGGATTACCTGACCTTGCGCTATGGCGTGAAGTTCCAGATACCGTTTGAAACGCTGGTGGTGTTCTCCACCAACCTGGACCCGGCCGATTTGGCGGACGAGGCGTTCCTGCGCCGCATTCATAACAAGATTCTGGTGGACGCTTGCGATGCCAGCGCTTTCGATCAGATTTTCGCGCGGGTAGTGAAGGCCCGGCAGATTGAACCGGAGTCCGATAGCGCCGAATATTTGCGCAAGCTGTGCCTGGCGGATGGACGGAACGAACTGCGCGCTTGCTATCCCGGTGACATTTGCACGATCTTGTCCTCGATTGGGCGCTATGAACGGCGGCCGCCGGTGATGACCAAGCCGGAGCTGGAGCGCGCCACGCGGTTGTACTTCGCCAAGACGCAGGCAGTTTCGCCGCTTTAAAGCTTTACGGTTGTGAAGGCTGGTTTGCTGTGCCGTTGGGGGTTGATTCCGTCGCCGTCTCAAACGACTGGACAATCGGCGCTCCGCGCTTCGGCCCTAATCCCAGCGAAATCAAGGTGAGCGACCCCAGCTTGCCATCGGGCTCGATTCTTTGATCGTGCTGGAAACGCTTCAGGGCGTCCTGCGATTCCGGTCCCCAGGCGCCGCTTACTTCGCCGCGAAAATAGCCGCGGTCCATCAGCGCCTGCTGGATTTCGCGATAACGGTCGGTGGTGGGCGCCATTTGCGATGGATGCCAGGTGGGCAGAGGGCGGGTTCGGCCCGGTACCCGGGCGCGGCGCGGCGCTGTTGTATTAGTAGCGACGGACTTGGTAGCAACGGCTTTGGTAGTGCCGGCCTTGGTTACGGCGGACTTCGCCGTGGCCGCCCTGGCGGACGGCGTGACGGTTGGTGTGGCAGTGAATTGGGGTGGCTTGGTTTTCTGCGCCGTGGGTTTCGCGGGCGCGACTTTGCTGGTTGATTTCGAGGTAGCGGATTTGGCAGAACCCGCGTTCTGGGGGGCGCCGGCGGCAATCGAGAGCAGCGATACCGCCAGCGCGACCGAGGTGTATTTCAGGAACAAACGCATTCTTTATCTATTTTTGGTTCTGCTTCAGTTCTGCGGAAGTGTTCCGCTGAGGAACAGAGTGCGCGTTCCGGGTTGTTGCGCTTTGGCTCCGTGGATTCCCGGTTGTTGGCGAACCACCCGGAAAGCAACCGCGTCGCCAGCCTTCAAATTGCTTTGAATCTTGCGGACGTCGTCGACCGACTTCACCGGCGTGCGGTTGATGCCGATCAAAATGTCGCGCTCCATCAGGCCCACTTCGTCGGCGAAGGAATCGCCTTCCACGCGGGAAATCACGATGCCTTGCTTTTCCGGGGCCAGTTTCAATTCTTCCTCGCTGGCGGGACGGATGCTGATGCCGAATTTGACTTTCGTGGGCTCCACTTTTTCGGCACCGTTATCGGGAATGATGTTTTCGCCTACCACGCGCGGATCTTTGGCGAAGACTTTGGTGCGGTCCTCTATGGTCAACTTCAGATCCATCTTTTTGCCTTCGCGGTCCACGCCCACGGTTACCGCCGTGCCCACCGGCGTTTCGGCCACGTGGGAGACCAGATCGTCACCGTCTTTGATCGGCACTCCGTTCAGGGCGATGATAATGTCTTCCGGTTTCATACCCGCCTTTTCGGCCGGGCCACCCTTTTGCACCTCGCCCACGATGACGCCGTGGTCCACACCCAATGCTTTCAGGGTTTCGGGCTTGGTGGTTTTGTCCCAAGACACGCCGATGGAGCCGCGGGTGACCTTGCCGTCGCGAATGATGTCGTTGTAGACGCGCACCACGGTATTCACCGGAAGCGCGAAGCCGATGCCTTGCGACCCGCCGCTTTGGGTGGCAATCATGGTGTTTACGCCGATCACTTCGCCTTTGATATTAAGTAGCGGACCGCCGCTGTTGCCGGGATTGATGGCGGCGTCGGTTTGAATAAAGCGTTGAAACTGAGCGCCAATGTTGTCGCGGCCCAAGGCGCTGACGATGCCGGCGGTAACGCTGGCCTCCAGACCAAACGGCGACCCAATGGCCACGGCCCAATCACCTACCTGCACGCCATCGGAGTTGGCGATCACCACCGGCGTTAAGGTGTGCTTCGCGTCGATTTTGATCACAGCCAGATCGGTTTCCCGATCGGTGCCGATCACGCGGGCTTTGTAATCGGTAGGATCGCCATGCAGTTTGACCTTGAGGTGATCGACGATGTGATCGGCGCCATCGACGACTACGTGGTTGTTGGTGATGATGTAGCCGTTCTTGTCCACGATGAAGCCCGTACCGGACTGCTCACGCTTGCCTTGCGGCTGGGGCAGTTCGATACCACCGCCGCCGCCCTGCCCGCCGAAGAATCTGCGGAACAGATCCTGGCCGTCGTCATCGCCGGAATCTTCATCCTCGTTCTTGGGCGCCCGGCCTTTCTTTGAAACCTGGGTTTTGGGTGTGTATTCGGCTGTGATGTTGACCACGCTGGGTTCCAGCATTTTGGCGAGTTTCGTGAAATCGTTGCCTAGCGGTGCAGCTTTGGGAACGGTGAGCGGAGTGGCATCCGGCGCGGCGGTTTGTCCACGCTGCGCGTGCACGCCGGTGTTGATCACGGTTCCGATCAAAATTCCAATCGACAAGGTCAACAACATCAGCGTTGTTGACAAAACTTTTTGTTGGCGCATTTTCTCAAACAGCTTCATCGTTTTGCCTCTTGTATTTTGCCTTTTCGCAATGCTCTGGTAATGTCCAAGCCTCTTTAATTATACGGCCAGTGAACGGCATGGTTCACTGGGGTCCTGCCGTAAGGGTGAGTTCCCCCCGGCATTACCTCCCTCCGTTCGGCGTAGCAGGCTCTATTGCAACAGACGGATGGCCGGCCGAAACGTTACCGACATCATGGTTCTTGCTATAGCAACAATTTACACAGCGCCAACATGACTCGGCGGAGGCCCACTTCGCGGCCGTCCGCACTGTACCACTCCCCTGGGCTGTGGGCACCGCCGCCCTGTCCGCCTACTCCAATGGAAACCGCTGGAATTCCCAGCGAAAGCGGGATATTGGCATCGGTTGAGGAGCAATCGGCGCGGCTGCGAATCCCCAAGAATTGATCGACGGAATGCAAGGTCTTGAGGAGGGGGGCGTGTTCTGGCAACTGGCCGCCGGGCCGGGAGCCGATTTCCTTGATCCGCGTGGTTACGGGAGTTCCGGTTTTGCGGCGGTTCTCGAGAGTCGCGGCCTCTTCGGCGGCTTCATTCAGCGAACGGGCCATGTCGTCCAGCGTTTCTGCACTTTCCGAGCGCAGGTCCAGCTTGGCCCAAGCTTCGTTGGGAATAGAATTGATGCTGGCGCCGCCGTCGAAAATACCGAAATTGAAGGAACTGCGCGGGGCGGAATCAGTACCAGAATCAGAAAGGGACATGCGATCGGAAAAAAGGGTCACGATACGGCTGAGGGCGTGCACCGCGTTGGCGTTTTGAGCATCGCGCCAGCTATGGCCGCCGGCGCCGCTGACTTGAATTTCAAAACGGCGGCTGGCCAGGGCGCGGGTGGTGATGTGCTCCACGCCAGGACCGTCCAGCACCAGAAAGGCGCGCCAAATGGAAGGGTCGGCTGAGCGGCAGATGTAGCGGAAGCCGCTGAGGTTGCCTTCGCCCTCTTCGCCAACGTTGGCGATCAAAATGGGGGCGGCGGAAAGATCGAGATCAAATTCGGAAAGGGGTGAATGGGCAGTCCAGGCAGCGGCGACGGAGAGCAGCGCCGTGAGTCCGGCGCCATTGTCGGCCACGCCGGGACCTTCCAGGCGGCCGTCACCCATGGGACGAATATCTTCGGGAGTGCGCGGAGCAAGCACAGTATCGAGATGGGCGGTGACGGCGACGGCCGGTAGATTTTGCGCGGTCCGATCAGGCAGAGTGGCGATAACGTTGCCGGCGCGATCGAGTCCCGCCTGCCAGCCAAGGGCGCGGAACTGTTCGGCCATCCAGGCAGCACGCTTATCTTCAAAAAACGTAGGGGCAGGCATGCGGCACAGCTTCAGGTGCTGTTCGTTGATCCAGGCGCGTTCGCGGCGGAACCATTCCAGGCACGCGGCCATGGCGGGTGTTGCCGCCAGTTGCTGGACGGACAGATTCTGGACTGTCGATGGACCGTCGCCGGGGTTCAAACCCGGCGCCGAACTAGGCGATAACGAAGGGTCTCGCAGTGGCAAGCTACAGTTTAGCAGTTCAGGAAAAGAACGCCGGGGCGATAAAAACTGGTTGCTAACAACCGTGGTTGTAACCAGCATGTTGCAAACTCCAGTTGCGGGCTTGCCCGGAATGTGAAAGAATCGCCCCGTTACCGGCAGGACCGTTTCAGGAGGTGGTTCAGAATGATTCGTCGAAATGTAGGGAGTATGGTCGCTGTGGTGTTGGCTTTGGCATTGATGTTGGGCGGGCTATCGATGGTAGGCACTTCGTTTGCCGCTCAGCCACTGACCGCGCCCAAATTCAAATTCGACCCCGATTGGCCCAAGCCCTTGCCGAATAAATGGAAGATGGGCGGCGTTACCGGCCTGGCCGTGGACAAGGACGACAACGTTTGGGTTTACGACCGGCCGAACGATTTGACGGACATTGAACTGGAGGCGGAACTGACGCCGCCGTTGGCGGATTGTTGTGTGAGGCCGCCGTCGATGATTCACATTGATAAGAACGGCACAGTGATTGGGTCCTTCGATGCGCCGCAGGGCCACGGGATGGCGATTGACAGCAAGGGTTTTGCGTATTTAGGCCGGGAGACCGTGTACAAATATGACACGAAGACCGGGATGGTGGTGGGCCAGGTTCCGCGTACGGCGGATAGGGTGCCGGGCGCAGGGAATCCGGAAGGTCAGGTGGGTCCTAATCGCACTCCAGGGAAGGGAAGCCGTGGGCCGGTAGCTGGATTTCTTCCTCCGCCCGGCGGACGCCTTCAGGGGGAAGGCACGCCGGTGGCCAGCCGCGCCGCCGCTCTGGCTGCTTTTCGCGCGAAGTATCCACCCACCACGCCGATGATCGTGGGCGGATTGGAAGAGATTCGTTTGGATGAAGCGGCGCGCGAGCTTTACTGCGCCGACAATTACCTGGGCGGCCGGGTGATGGTGTTTGATTTGGACACGCTGCAGTTCAAACGCGGTTGGGGAGCCTACGGGCACGCACTTTCCGAAATCACCACCGACGATAAAGACCGCGAATACTCGCCCGGCGGTCCCATGCCCAAGGAGTTTCGCGGGCACCTGACGTTAAACATTTCCAATGATGGTTTGGTCTACGCCGCAGATCGCAATGCCAATCGCATTCAGGTGACGACGAAGCAGGGCAAGTTTGTGAAGGAATTTATTTTAGCTCCGATGACGGGGGTGGGCGGGTCCACGGGCGGTGTGATGTTTTCGCCGGACAAGGCCCAAAAATTCTTGTACATTTCCGACCTAACCAACAACCACATTTACTTCCTGAACCGCGCAGACGGAACCTTGGTAGGGCAGATGGGCAGCATGGGCGAAAACGGAGGGCAGTTTTTCGGCCTGCACATGATCGCCGTGGACAGCAAGGGCGTGATCTACACCGGCGAGGTTTTTGCCGGAGAGCGCGTGCAGCGGTTTTTGCCGGTGAAGTAGCCGCGCTTGGAATTGCCGTGGCCCTGGTTCTATCGCCCAACCAACGGCTGCTCACTCAATCGGCCCAGATAGCGGACACGAATGCCTAAAGGGTCACGCCCAGCTTCTTGCCCCAAGAAGTAGCGCCTTTTAGTGCCGCGTTCACGGCGTTGATGTTTTCGACGCCCTTTGTTGAGAGAAAATCTTCCAGGGCGTGGATGCCTTTGGTGGCGTAAATGGGCATGCCGTCCTTCCAGGTGGCGCGACCGCACAGGACTCCCGAATAATCGGTTCCGGCTTCGGTAGCCATGCGCAGGCTTTCGACGAATTGGGCGTTGCCCACGCCGGCGCTGAGATAGATGAAGGGCTTGCTGGCGACGGCGGCGGCTTTGCGGAACAGGTCCAGGGCTTCGCTCATCGATTGGGCTTTTTCGCCTTTGAAGACCGAACTGCCTTCGACGAATTCTGCGTTGATGGGCACTTCCACCTTGAGCACATCGACCTTGTACTGCGGTTTGGAAAATTCCTGCATGCTGCCGATGACCACTTGCGGCTTGATTTTGGCGAATTCCAGGCCTTTTTCGTTGCCGCCTTTGGGGTCGTAGCCGACGAATTCGAGGAAGAAGGGAATCTGATTGTCCTCGCACTCTGAGCCGATGCGTTCGATGAAGGCGTGTTTGATGTCATTGACGTTCGCGTCGTCGAAGGGCGAGTAATAGATCAGGATCTTCACCGCGTCGGCGCCCCAATCGACGATGCGTTTGACGGAGACGTGGGGCAATAGATCGGGCAGGCGGCCGGGTTGCGAATTGTCGTAACCAGTTTCTTCGTAGGCGAGCAGCAGGCCGGCGTTGGCTGAGCGCGCCTTGGCGGCGTCCAGGCCATATTCGGGGTCGAGCAGAATGGCAGAAGCATGGGGCGTCAAAATGCGGGTGACGGCGGTTTTGAATTCGCTCATCATCTCGGGCGTGACCGCCTTGGTGTTGACGCCCTTGGCGGAAGCGATCGACTTTTGCAGGCTGCCCCGTTGATCCATCGCAGCGGCGGCGATAATGCCGTCCTTATTGGACAGCGCTTTCATGTGCTTCAGTTTGCCTGGAGAGAGTGCCATAACTTGTTAGTGTAACGGGTTCCGCCAGTAAATTGATCGGACAGTGAAGTGACCGGACAGTGAAGTGATCGGCCGACACCGCCGGATTGGGCGCCGCAGGAAATACCGGCATTATTTAAGGTTCTAAGGCATTTGCACCAGGGTAAGCCGGAACAAGCCGAGTTCGCTGCCGTAGCAAATGCTTTCGTGGCAGCCTGAACCACAGACAAAATAGACATCGTAAGCACCGTTTGAGCCCCGGAAGGGATCGAGGCCCATGCACCAGCGGCAAAATCTGGCGGCGGTATTGCACCACCATTCGTCCCGTCGCGTGCAGCGTTGCGCGAGCTCAGTCAGGCTGCGCCGGGCTCAGCAATAATAGGGAGGTGTCCGCAAACTCCACCTCCAACAAACGTGCTCGACAAAAGGCGGCTGTCCGCGTCCGCCCGGCGGAAAGAAGCGACATGGCCGCCATCCGCGGCCTTATCAAACAATTCCCCAGACAACTGGCGCAACAAAATCTGCCGCGGGTAAGCTCCTTTTTCGTGGCTTATGTTGGTGCCATCCAGACCGGCAGCGAAGCTCGCCTGGTGGGTTGTTGTGCGCTTCAGTTTTATTCCAAGCGTCTGTCGGAAGTCCGCAGTCTGGCGGTTCACCCCGACTTTCACGACCGCGGGGTGGCGTCACAATTGGTGGAGTGCTGCAAGCAACGCGCGCTCGCGCGCGGCATTAAGGAGCTTTTCGCCGTCACCAGCCAAACCGAATTCTTTCAGCGGCTAGGGTTCGCTACCTTCCGCCGGGAAAAAATAGCCATGTTTTTCGAAGTGAACTAGTTAGCAGGGTGTCTTAGAAAGCTTGGTAGGTAACGGGCGGTGCGCCCGACAAGATTCGAACTTGTGGCCTTTTGCTTCGGAGGCAAGAGGCAACGAAAAATCAAAGACTTAGCACCGGTGCCCTTCGTCGCTACCAATTGCGAAATGTTGCCAGTTATCAAACACTTACGCGAGAAAGCAACACGCGAACTAGCAAGCGGTGACACTCCTTCTATGCACAGAGTGGGCACAAAAATGGGCACAGCCCCGTCTCGAAGGGATGAAGGTGATGGGGCATTTAAACGGGTTGGCAATCTCTGCTTTGCCCCTCCACGGCCCGAATAGTTGATCGCCGTGTAACGTCGTAACACTGCGCCGGATCACGAGACATCCTAAAGGGCCTAATGACTGTCTCCGATACTTTTTCAGGTGAGTTATGCGACGTCTGCTGTTCGCAAAAGTAACCATGTGAGCCCAGCGAACAGCCTGCTCAACCAGTTAGTTTGCCGACAATGTCCTAAACTCGAAAGATACCCATGCTTACTGGAGAAATCCGCTCACAAATTGATCAGATTTGGAATGCGTTTTGGACGGGTGGGATTTCGAACCCGCTGGAGGTCATCGAGCAGATCACGTACTTGCTGTTCCTGCGCCGGCTCGACGAGTTGGAGACGCTGGAGGAGTTAAAGGCAACCCGGCTGAAGCGGGCCATGGAACGGCGAATCTTTCCAGAGGGCCAAGACGATCGCAAGCGGCCGTATGATCAGTTTCGCTGGTCTCGCTTTAAGCATCTGGAAGCGCGAGAAATGTATGCCGTTGTCTCGGAGCATGTTTTTCCATTCCTGCGCACGCTCGGTGGCGATGATTCCACGTACGCGCAGCATATGAAGGATGCGCGGTTCACCATTCCTACGCCGCAGTTGCTGGCGAAGGTTGTGGATCTTCTGGATCACGTTCCCATGGAGGATCGCGATACCAAGGGCGACATCTACGAATACATGCTGGGCAAGATCGCCAGCGCGGGGCAGAATGGGCAGTTCCGCACGCCGCGGCACATCATCCGGCTGATGGTGGAGTTGTTGGCGCCTAAACCCACGGATGTGATTTGCGATCCAGCTTGCGGCACCTGCGGTTTTTTAGTGAGCGCCGGCGAATATCTTCGCGAGCGGCATCCAGAGATTTTCACCAGCGCCAAGTCGCGCGAGCATTTTCATCACGGGCTATTTCACGGCTTTGACTTCGACAACGTGATGTTGCGCATTGGCAGCATGAACATGTTGCTGCATGGCGTGGAGAATCCGGACATCCGCTACCGCGATTCGCTTTCGCAGGATCATGCCGGGGAGGAAGAAAAGTACACAGTGGTGTTGGCGAATCCGCCGTTTGCGGGGTCGCTTGATTACGAACAATGCGCCAAGGATCTGCTGCAAATCGTAAAGACTAAGAAGACGGAGCTTCTATTTCTGGCCTTGTTCCTGCGGCTGCTGAAGCCCGGCGGGCGCGCGGCGGTGATTGTGCCGGATGGCGTGCTGTTCGGCAGCAGCAAAGCGCACAAGGCTCTGCGGGAGATGCTGGTGGAAAAGCAGAAGCTGGACGCCGTGATTTCGCTGCCCAGCGGAGTCTTCCGCCCCTACGCGGGAGTCTCCACCGCGATTCTGCTTTTCACCAAGACCAATTCCGGCGGTACGGATCACGTCTGGTTTTACGATGTAGAAGCCGATGGAATTTCGCTGGACGACAAGCGAGTGCCTCTGTTGCCCGAGGAGAAGTTAGGTTCCGTCCCGGCGCAGGCGCTTTCGGCTGATGAGCACGCGAAGAACAATCTGCCGGATATCGTTACTCGATGGGCTCAGCGTGAGGGAGCGGAACGCGATCACCCGAGGACGGCCCAGAGCTTTTGCGTTCCGAAAGCTGACATTGAGGCGGCGGGGTACGACTTGAGCATCAATCGCTACAAAGAGGTTGTGCACGAGCAGGTGGATCATCTGCCGCCGAAGCAGATTTTGGCGGAGTTGGTGGCGCTGGAGGACGAGATTCAAAAGGGCTTAAAGGAACTAGAGGCGACGCTGGGATGACAACTCAGTGGCCTTTAGTTAGCCTGAATGACCTTAGTTTAGCGATTGATTACGGCCATACGGCGTCGGCTTCAAACGACCCATCGGGGCCGAAGTTTCTTCGGATTACTGACCTGCGTGACGAGGGTGTCGACTGGGCACAAGTACCTTTTTGTTCGTGTAGTGCTTCAGCAGAGTTGGAAACCCAATTACAACCGGGCGACATTGTTTTCGCCAGAACCGGAGCAACCACAGGAAAGAGTCACTTGATAAAGGAGTGTCCGAATCGTGCGATCTTCGCCTCCTATCTGATCCGCGTACGGCTGTCCAATGAAGCTGACCCCAACTATGTAGCGCACTTTTTTCGTACGCCAGATTATTGGTCGCAAATTTCACAAAGCTCAACAGGAACGGCACAACCTGGAGTGAACTCAACTAATCTCAGGCGTCTACGGATTCCCATTCCACGGCTGGACGAGCAGCGGCGGATTGCGGCGATTCTGGATCAGGCCGACGCCCTCCGCGCCAAACGTCAACGTTCATCTATGCTCTTAAAAAAGGCGCTGCATGCGATTTTTGATAACCTTTTTGGTGATTTGGTCAAGAACGCGAATCATTGGCCCCACGGAAACCTCGTCGAGCTTTGCTCCGATCCAACAGATATTAGGTGCGGCCCATTCGGCACGCAACTAGGACGTGAAGAATTTGTTTCAACTGGCGTTCCTTTGTGGGGAATAAAACACGTCAATTCTCAATTCGCCTCGCTAACAACGGAATTTGTGACTAAGCGGAAAGCGGACGCCCTAAAGCAGTACACGCTTCTTGAAGGCGATCTTGTTATGACACGCAAAGGCACAATTGGTAATTGCGCTATTTACCCTCAGGGCCTACCGGTTGGTATTATGCATTCGGATCTGCTGCGCATCCGAATGGACTCGCGGCGTGTAAACCCGCGTTTCCTCTGCCATCAACTTCAGTACAGTCGAAACGTTGCGGGCCAAATTTCGTTAATCAGCGGGGGAGCGGTCATGGCCGGAATAAACGTCACGAAACTTAAGAATCTGGTGGTGTGCCTTCCCCCTCTGGAGCTCCAGCATCAGTTCGACGCGATTTTCGAAAAGCAGCAGTGTTTGGCCGTGTCACAGAAAGCGAGCTTGCAGTACCTCAATCGCCTGCAAGCCTCTCTCCAACACCGCGCGTTCCACGGAGAACTGTAGCGCATGAGCCAGTTTCGTTTCCTACAAGCTGAATGGCCGGACATGTTCATCTCCGCGGGCAAAGCGGAGTTGACGGTTCATCCGGATCCCCGCACGGCTTGTTTTTACGCTCGGCGGACGCTGGAACTGGCTGTTTACTGGTTGTACCAAGCTGAGGGTTCACTGCATTCGCCGTATCAGGATAGTTTGAGTGCACTGATCCATGAGCCGACATTCAAATCTCTGCTCGGCGACACGTTGCACGCGAAGGTCAGAGTGATTAAGGACCTGGGGAATCTGGCGGTCCATAGCACCAAGCGAGTGCGGCCGGAGGATTCTCTAGCTGCGGTTCGTGAGCTATTCCATTTTTGCTATTGGCTGGCGCGGACGTACGCTCGTACTCCGGCGAGCAGGCCTCCCGCGATCGCCGTGTTCAACGCGGACGTTTTACCGAAGACCGCTCTGGTGCCAACACAAACAGCGTCACAGCTTCAGAAGCTGACGGAAGAACTTTCGGCGAAAGACGCCAAGTTGGTGGAGTTTGGAACTTTGCAGGCCGCGCTCACTGCAGAGCTGGAGCGCTTGCGCGCGGAGGTTGCGGAGGCCAAGAAGCAGAACGAAAAGCAGCCGGACACGCACGATTACTCCGAAGCCGAAACGCGGGATTTCTTCATCGATTTGCTGTTGAAGGAAGCCGGTTGGCCGCTGGATCAGGCTCGGGACCGCGAGTACGAAGTTTCAGGAATGCCCAATGCGCAAGGCAAAGGCTATGTGGACTACGTGCTATGGGGCGATGATGGGAAACCTTTGGGTTTGGTGGAAGCGAAGCGAACCAAGCGGAGTCCCATGGCGGGACAGCAGCAGGCGAAGCTCTACGCCGATTGTTTGGAGAAACAGTTTGGCCAGCGGCCGGTGATCTTCTACACCAACGGCTACGAACATTGGCTATGGGACGATGCCAGCTATCCGCCGCGCACGGTGCAAGGCTTCTTTAAGAAAAGTGAGCTGGAATTGATGATCCAGCGGCGGACCACGCGGGCTCCGCTGGCCTCAGCGCCAATCGATCCCTCTATTGTTGAGCGCTATTACCAGCGAAGGGCGATTCTGAGGGTGACGGAGGCGTTCGAAAAGAACAATGAACGTCGATCCCTATTGGTGATGGCGACTGGAGCCGGTAAAACGCGGACGGTGATCGCTTTGTGCGACGTTCTGATGCGCTGCAACTGGGTGAAGCGGGTTCTGTTTCTGGCGGATCGCGTGGCGCTGGTCAATCAAGCGGTGAATGCGTTCAAAACGCACTTGCCGGCTTCCGCTCCGGTGAATTTAGTGAACGAGAAAAACACCGAAGGCCGCGTGTACGTTTCTACTTATCCGACAATGATGGGGCTGATCGATGAATCTTCTGACGATCAACGCCGATTCGGCGTGGGGCATTTTGATTTGATTGTGATCGATGAAGCACACCGGTCGGTGTATCAAAAGTACGGGGCGATCTTCGATTATTTCGACTCATTTCTGGTGGGATTGACGGCAACGCCCAAAAGCGAAGTGGATCGCAATACGTATCGTCTATTCAACCTGGAGTCTGGCGTTCCAACGGATGTCTATGACATCGAGGATGCCGTGAAGGATAAGTTCCTGGTGCCGCCGCTGGCAGTATCTGTGCCATTGAAATTCCAGAGACAGGGCATCGCCTACGACGAACTTTCCGAAGAAGAGAAAGACGAATGGGACGCTCTGGAATGGGAAGAAGATGGTGGGGTTCCAGACCGGGTGGAAGCTCAGGCCGTCAACAAATGGTTGTTCAATGAGGACACTGTGGACAAGGTGCTAGAGCACCTGATGAGCAGCGGCCAAAAGGTGGACGGCAACGACAAGTTAGGCAAGACGATAGTCTTCGCCAAGAATCAGGACCACGCAGACTTCATTGAACGCCGATTCAACGCCAACTATCCTCATCTAAAAGGCGCGTTCGCGCGTGTGATCACGTTTAAAACGGAATACGCGCAAAGCCTGATCGACGCATTTTCTAGCCCAACGAAACTGCCGCAGATCGCCATTTCGGTGGACATGCTGGATACAGGCATCGATGTTCCAGACGTGGTGAACCTGGTCTTCTTTAAGTTGGTTCGCTCCAAGACGAAGTTTTGGCAGATGATTGGCAGAGGAACGAGGCTGCGGCCTGACTTGTTCGCGCCTGGAAAGAACAAAGAGTTTTTCTATATCTTCGACTATTGCCAAAATCTAGAGTTCTTCAGCCAGAATCCAAACACAAGCGATGGATCAAGCGGCGATTCCTTGAGCAAGAAGCTGTTTACTGCTCGCGTCGAACTAGTCGGCGAGTTGGACAAAGACTCAGGGCACGAGTCGCAGGATGAGAAGCAGACTGGACTTCGCGTGGACACGGCCGAGCGCCTTCGCGCCGAAGTAGCTGCCATGAACGTGAACAATTTCCTGGTCCGCCCCAAGCGGCTTTACGTAGAACGCTATTCTCAGCCAGAGGCATGGGCAAAGCTTGCTCTGGAGCAACAGACCGAACTGGCGCACGAAGTTGCGGGCCTACCTTCAGAATTGACCGACCCCGATCTGGAAGCAAAGCTCTTTGATCTTTTAATCTTGCGGCTTCAGTTGGCACTTCTACGAACGGAACCATCGTTCTCTGGCTTACGGAAGCGGGTAACAGACATCGCCGGGTTGTTAGAGGAAATGGAAAGCATTCCGATGATCCGCGAACAAATGGTGCTGATCCAGGAAATTCAAACGGACGAATTCTGGCAAGATGTCACCACGCCGATTCTGGAAAACGTGCGTAAGAAGCTGCGGGGACTCGTCAAACTGATAGAGAAGACGCGACGCGAGCCGGTCTACTCGGATTTCACAGATGAAATTGGAGTCGGCCAAGAAACGCAGTTACCCGGATTCAGCCAAGCGACGTTTACGCGATTTCGTGAAAAGGCTCGCGCTTTTTTGCGCGAACACGAAGATCATCCGGCAATACACAAGCTTCGCTCAAATGAGCCGCTTACGGCATACGACTTTTTGGAGTTGGAACGGCTTCTGCTGCAAGCGGGAATCGGAACCGCTCAGGATTTGATTCAGGCGAAGGAAACTAGTGAGGGTTTCGGTCTGTTTCTGCGCTCATTGGTCGGAATGGATCGTGGCGCAGCCAAGAGCGCCTTCGCCAAGTTCATCGATCGCCGGAGTCCTTCCAGCCAACAGATCGAGTTTATTGATCTGCTTGTGAATCACCTGACTGAGCAAGGTTACATTGATGCGGCGCGACTGTACGAGTCACCCTTTACCGATGTGAACCCTCGGGGTGTAGACGGCGTGTTTCCTTCTGAGCAGGTGAATGAATTGCTTGGCGTCTTAACTGACATTCGCCAGCACGCAGCGGCCTAGATCATTCCAACTGTTTAAGAACCGCTTGCTTCACTGTAGGCGAAAGCGGAACCCATCGAGTAATACCGTTCGGGTGCTTGTACTTAACCTGCTCGGCTAGGCGTTGTCGTTTTTTGAGAACCCAAGCGTAGGTGTTTTTCGGCCATCTCTCAGCGGCTTCAGAGACAGACATCCCCATTTTTCGGGCATTCGCCATGCGAATTGGACGTGTCAGTGGGCCGATACAATCCACTAATTCCGCGACGCCGACTACTGCACCCGAGCCGCTTTCAATTAGACCTATCAATCCTCTAATATTGCATCGGCCTTGTCGAATCTCCCAGGACTTTACACCGTCTAAGATGTCTCGCATCGGTTCCGGTTTTATGATCAAAGCTTTCATTGTTGCGTGGAAACTATTGTAAAGCCCAATGGAACCTAAATACAGCTAAATCGCTACGCGCAGCCGGATCGAATCATTCGGAGCATTCACCAAATCCTGTTTGGTTCCAAGGTACCGCTCTGTCGTCTGAACTGACGCATGTCCCAGCAACAATTGAATCTGCTCTAGCTCGCCGCCCGCGGCTCGGCAAAGCTTGGCGCAGCTCCGGCGTAGATCATGCGGGGCAAGAGAAGGAACACCGATCGCTTCCGCGTATGATTTCACAATGTGCCAAACGACTCGCTCAGTCAGGTCGCCGAGTAGGAGCCCATTCCGACTGACTGAACGGAATATGCGTTCTTCACGAATTACTGCAGCATCTGTCCACGCGTCGATCGTCACCTTCACCCAAGCCGGTACAGGTGTCGTACGAATGCGGCCGTGCTTGCCAACCAGATCAACGATGCACCACCGGCCATCGCGCTGTTGAATGTGTCCAAAGGTTAGCGCAGCTAGTTCTGACCTCCTCAATCCGCAACCGACCAAAAGTGCAAGCACAGCGCGGTCGCGTAGTCCTTTCAAGGTCGACGGATTCGGCGCACCCAAGAGCGCCTCAGCCTGCCGTAGCGAAAGCCAATTGCCGGTTCGCACACCGATCGTCTTTGCGCCTTTGACGCGCCGGATTCCCTGCGCCAAATCAGGCGCCAGAAGTCCGTTATCAGCAGCTTCAGTAGCCAACTTACGAATCGCCGACATGCGAATGATGATCGATGACGAGCCTAGGCCGCGAGCCTCTAGGGATACCCGCCACGCGCTAACGGTGGCCTTGGTGAAGCCGGGCCGCGGCTCCTGCTGGAACCATGCCATGAACTCGTCCAGCGCCATGTTGTACACGCGTTTCGTAATGGGCGATGAAACGCTATCCAGCACCATCGTCTTCAATCTTTGCCATTCTGCGAGCTTCGGAATTGCCGCTAAATCATTCATAATCTGTCCGTTATTGGGCATTATCGTTAGCTGGGTCATGTTGAACCTTACCTCCCTGTGGTTGGAGACATCAAGCTCCTTCTCGCCGAAGATTTCTTCG
>JANXYJ010000183.1 GCA_025350105.1 Terriglobia bacterium
CGCTTCAATTTTTTTCATATAGGCTCCTGCTCCTTCACTCTACGCCCTATGCTTCCGACGCATGCATCGCGTCCTCGGGATAGCAAGCCAGACCAAACTCTGGAACGTCCAGACCCTGCTCTTCCACATCCCTCGAAACCCGCATGGACTTGATGCCGTTCACCACTTTAAACGTAATGAACGTCAGGCCAAATCCCCAAACAGCACAAACCACGGCACCGATCACCTGCACCATGAACTGGCTGCTATCGCCGTAGAACAACCCGGTGACGCCCTGGCCAGCTTTGCCCAGATAGTTTGCGGCGCCAACACCGTTCCAGCCCGCGCCGTAGGTTCCGTCGGCAAAAAGACCGACGCAAATGCCGCCCAGAATTCCGCAGAATCCGTGGACCGAGATGGCGCCGCAGGGGTCGTCAATCTTGGTGACGTTATCGTTGAACAGCACGCCCATGCAGACCACCAGACCGGCGATCACGCCGATGATGACCGCAGAGGTCGGCCCGACGAAAGCGCAAGGAGCGGTGATGGCCACCAGTCCTGCCAGCATTCCGTTGCAGGCCATGGTGACGTCCGGTTTGCCGAATTTCCAGTACCAGAACAACATCGCGGTGGCGGAGCCGGCGATGGCCGCCAGGTTGGTGTTGATAGCGACCACGGAGATGCGCAGATCGGTTGCACCCAACGTGGAACCGGGGTTGAAGCCCATCCAGCCGAACAGCAGGATGAAAGTGCCGCTGACCACGTAAACAATGTTGTGCGCGGGGAAGGCTTTGGCTTTGCCGTCTTTGCCAAATTTCCCCAGCCGCGGACCCAAGACCATGGAGAGAGCCATGGCGGCCATACCTCCTACGGCGTGCACCACCGTTGATCCCGCAAAGTCGACATACCCGTGACCCCAATGCATCGTGTTGCCCAGTTGCGACAACCAACCGCCGCCCCACACCCAGCATCCGAAGATGGGATAGAGAATTGCGCCGATGAACAATTCGCAAAGAATGAACGCGCCAAACGTGATGCGTTCGCAGATGGAGCCCACGATGATATAGCCCGCGGTTTCCATGAACACCACTTCGAACAGCGCGAACACGTTGCTGCCGGCATCATAAGCGGGGCCCGCCATGAAGAAGCCCTTGCCGCCCAGGAAACCCCATAAGCCATCGCCCAACAGGAAATGATTCAGCGTTGGCGTCCCACCCAGATTGGCGGGCGCGGCATTCACCGCTACGGCTCCGAACTGAAATGCGTAACCCACGGCCCAGTAAGCGATGAACGCGAAAACGTAGGCCGCGAAATTCAGCATCATCAAATGCCCGGCATTCTTTTTGCGCACCAGTCCGCAGGTGAGCAGCGCGAAGCCAGCCTGCATGAACAGCACCAGGTAGCCAGTATTCAGCGTCCAGGCGAAATTGGTGGCCACGCGCACGTGGCCCACGGTATCGGCCAACTTCATGGCCAGCGGTTCCTTTTCCGCCATCGCCTTGAAGTCCGCCGCGTCCTTCATGCCCTGCGCGTAAGTAGGCGATGTTTTATCGGTGGGTTCGCTTACGACAAAGGCAGTGCCTCCGCCATCTACCGCAGTGCTCTTGTCACCGGTCGCGATACCAGCGGGATCCGGTTTGGGATCATCCGCCATCAGCGGTGTTAGGCACGTCATCAGAATGCTAGCGGCCAAAACCGCCAGCACGCTGCCTCTCAACCATTTTGTGTTTGCCTTCACAGTTCGTTCTCCTGTTTGGATGTATTCGCGGCAGAGACAGCTGCCGACGGCACGCAGGACGATTTGCAGACAGGGCAAAGGGCCTTCGCTTGACGAACGAGTTTATGCCAAACGGCAACGAGCGTCAATCAAATATTTGAATCAGGTACATTCAGAATTATGAGGGGGCCGCCGTAACCCGCCAACGGCCGATTGCGCCTATATGTTCTTGGCGCGAAAGTCAAAAAACCCGCACCGGACACAGCGAAATTCATTCGGGTGGGGAAAGTCCGCGGTATTGCGCCGGCGGCGAAGTCTTCTCAATCTCAATCCCGCGCTTGGCAAAGGGGAATTCTCGATCAAGGACTCTGCATATGGCGGCTCTGTCCTGGCCAAATTGGCCAGTGTATTGTGAAGAACCGGCGTTGTTTGAGAGCGGACCGCCCGCTCTATAAAAATGCCGGCGGAGGCGTCTTGAAATTGGCCAGATTCGGAAACACTGTGGCCAATTTTGCGGGCGGCACGCCGAACCAATTGGCCAAGGTTGCGCCATATTGATCGAGCGATGTCGTCGGAATCCACACACCGCGCGTGGTGGCGTCATCGGGGCCGCTTAACTTTTGCGTCGGGAAGGTCCCGTAGAGGTCGCCACCCTTCACTGCATCCCCCAGCACGAAGTGATGGCTTCCCCAAGCGTGATCGCTTCCAAGCGTAGCCCCGCCGCTGGGCTGCAGCGTTCGCCCGAAATCAGATTCGGTGAAGGTGACCACATTCTGGCCCACGCCCATTTCCTGGGTGGCGGTGTAGAAAGCCTGCATCGCCTGGCTCACTTGCGTCAGGCCGGTGGCCTGATCGTTCAGTTCTTTGTCGTGCGTGTCGAAGCCGCCCAGGAAGGTGAAGAAAATCTGCCGCGTCACGCCCAGCCCGCTGCGTACGTTGATGATCTTGGCCACCTGCAGCAGTTGGTTGCCCAAGGACGTGTTAGGGAACGCCGTGGTCAAAGCCTTGCCGGACGCCAAGGCTTGATTGAGTAACGTAGATTGATGAATGCCGGCGGAGCCAATCGCGTTTGATGCTTGCGCCAGTTCCAATCCGTTGTCAAAGCCCAGCAGATTATTCAACGCCGTCAAACGCGCCACCGACGGTGCCGTGGTGTTGAAACCCTGCAAACCCGCAACCGCGCCCGCGGTTACGGTGGCGGGGCTCGATTGCGCGCCCGCTGCAAACAACACGTTTCCATTCAGCGAAACGATCAGCGGAAAGCCTCCCGTGTTGCAGCCCTGCATGGCATCGGCCAGGCGTCCGCCCCAACCCGTGTTGGCGAAACCCTGCGCCTGAGCCGTTTGCCATTCGGTTTGTTGATCCAGGTGCGAAAACAAATTCGCCGGAATTCTGGCGGTTTTCTGCAGGTATTGCGTCTGGGTAAGCGGATTCACCAGCGACCCCACGTTGGCCACCACCGCCACGTTCTTGTTGCTGTTGTAGAGCGTAGCCAATTCCACAAGATTGGGGTGCAGCCCGAACTGATCGCCCTTCGACGTCCCGATCATATTCAAACTGGTTTGCGGCAAGGCCAGCCCGCCGCGGATAGTCGCGTAATTGCTATACGAATTGTTTGGGTTCGACGGCGTGCTGACCGGCACCAGCGTGTTGTTGCCGTCGTTGCCTCCAAACATAAAGACGCATACCAGCGCCTTGTAATCGGTGGGGCACGCGGTTTGCGCCAACGCGTTCACCTGGCTTAAGCGGCCCACCACGCTGGCCGCGCCAATGGCGGACAGGGAGCGCAAGCCCAGCTTCAGGAAATCCCGTCTCAAGAAATTCATCATGATTTCTTCCTCCGCGGTCTGGTGTTCCACGTGTGTTGCACGTGTGTTGCACGTTGGTCTAATGTTCCACGTTGTAGTACGACGAGGACAGCGCCAGATACAGCGCCGCCTGGGCGCGGGCCTTGGCCGCAGCCGCCGTGGTGCCGGTGGCAGCGGCGTTTACCGCCGACAGAATATCGCTCCGCATATTGGGCGGCATCAGGCCATAAAAGAACGCGTTGTTGATGGCCAGCATCAGCGCGGGCGGGCTATTTCCTAAATTTGTAAGTGCCGTCAGGTCAATCAGCGCGCCATTGCCCAGACTGCCGTAAATCATCGTGTTCAAGACGTTGATGCGCCCCACCGCGGCCGAGGGCGATTGCAGTTGGTACTCTGGTCCGCCCAGTGTTGCGCCCGCGCTGAAATCCGCGGGAATCTGGTAGCCCGGCGCAAAGTAGCTGAACACCGAAGGCGGGCTGAAAACATTCTGGCCCAAACTTGTGGACAAGCTGTTCAGGGCATTGGTGTCGTTCACCTGCGCGCCCAGGCCGCGCAGGATGGCGGGAATCACAAACATGGGTTCGCGCAGATGGCCGGCCACGGTGGAGAACTTCGCCCCTCCGCGCGGAGCCTGATGCAGGTGGGTACCAATCGCAACGGTGCCGGGATCGTTGGCCGCATCACCAGTCCCGCCAGGCGGAACATTGCCGATGGGCAAATTGAACGCCGTGCCGTTGTCGCCCGCGCGGGCTTCCGGGTCCAGCAAAATCGCGCGCACCACCATCGCCAAATCTCCCCGAACGCCGGAACCGTTGTCGTAGAACACGGTCGCAACGCGGTTCACATAACCCGGCGACGGGTTGCTGGTGACCAGATGCTGAATCAGTTGCTTGCTGATGAACGGGGCGAGGTTGGGATGATAAAAGATATTATCCAGCGCCTGCGCTAAATCCTTGGCCGCCGTTTGCCCGGCAGGCAAGCTGGTCAACACCCCGGCGGGTGCGGCGTACTGCAGCAGGGTTTTCGCCGTGGTGTCGTGATTGGCATCGAAAGCCTCCATCGGGCCTACATAATAGGCCGGGTTGTGTTTCGCCAAGGTGGCCCCGGGCTTGGTGGGATAGGTCCACCCCGTGTAGACCTTGGCAAAACTTTGAACCGTCGCCTGATCGTAGGTGGGAATGGCATTGCCCGCTGCATCCAGTTTCAACGTGCCATCCGGGTTTAACACGGAAAGGCCGATGGTGAACAGCTGCATCAGTTCGCGGGCATAATTTTCGTTGGCCAGCGCCGTGCCCGCGGCCTTGTCGTTGTTGCGCATGTCCAGGTATTCGCCCATGGCCACGTTCAACGTGATGTCGTTCATCAGCGTGCGGAAATTGCCAAAGGCATTCTTCTGGAAAACTTGCAGATAGGGCACTAGCTGCGCGGGGGTGTTTTCTTCTACCCCGGACGCCACCATGATCTCGCTCAGCGCCAAGGCCACACGTTGCCCCAGTTGATCCTGCCCATGCACCGCGTTGGCAAAGAAGCGCGCCTGAACCAATGCCAGGTTGACGGGAATATTCACCGGATCGGGATAGGGTGAAACCGGCGCGGACAATTGTTCGGTGATATAGCCGTCCAGTCCGGTGCCTTGCACATGCACGATAGTGGCGGCGTCGGGCCCGAATGCAGCCTGATCCAAAAACCGCGCCGCGGCGGTTGCCGTGATCTTGGCGGGACCGTCCAGCGAACCCACCGTCACCGTGACGGCGTCGGTAGAAGTAGCCGGACCCGGCGCCGGGTTCGTCACCGCCACCGCCACCCGCGTATTGTTCTGGCTTTGTACGGCCGTTCCGGTGGCAGTGAGCCGGGTTGCGGAGACGAAGGTGGTGGGCAACGCCACCCCGCCAAAAATCAGCTGTGCTCCATTCACGAAATTGCTGCCGTTGGCGGTCAACGTAAACGCACCCACCGTGACCGATCCGGGGAACGTGGAGGAAAGCGCCGGGTAAGGATTCAGCAAAGTGACGGTGGCGCTGGCCGATGCCGTGGGTGCCGCCAAACTGGTTACCGTCACAATGGCGGTGTTTCCGCTAGGCAGTGCCGCCGGCGGCGTATAAAGCCCTCCCGTATTCACCGTTCCGGGTGACCCGGTGTCGCCCGCCGGCAGCGCCACCGTCCACGCCACCGTCGTGTTGGTGTTGCCCGTCACCCTGGCGGTAAATTGAAAGGCAGTGCCCAACCGCACGCCGGCGGCGGTGGGGGTGATGGTCACCGTGGTGGCCGTCTGGCCCAACACCGGAGCTTGGAACCCCAAGGTTCCCGCAAGTCCTAAAGCGCACACTAATCCACCTTGAATACGACGAATTCTCAAGTTCATGCTTCCCTCCGGACGAAAGTCCTTCAGTAGACGGACACGGCCAACCAAAGCCGTGTTCGTACTAAAACTACCACCAAATGCAGCTGGTTCCAATGGTCTAAACCCGTCATCCGGCGCAAGGTTGCGAAATAAGGCCATTTCATCGGCCGGGCGGCCTAGCGTTACACATTTCTCGGCAAGATCGCGTACGATCAACATCAGGTTACAAGATATGCCCGCCGAGATCCCCAAGAACCCAAAGCCGGTCAATGCTACTGAAAGCGCTACTGAAAGCGCTACCGAAAGCCTCAGCGAAGTGCGCAAGCGCATCATTGCGTTTGACCAAGGTCGCGATCCGGAACGCCTGGCGATGAAATACCGGCTGCTGTGCAAGGACGCCTTCGTCTTCCTGCGCGGCACCTGTCATCTTTTTTACGAAGACCTGGATCCGGCGGCCCTGCCTGCGTCGCCTCTGGTTTGGTGCTGCGGTGACCTGCATCTTGAGAACTTGGGCACTTATAAAGGCGATAACCGTCTGGTGTACTTCGACCTCAACGATTTTGACGAGGCCTGTCTGGCTCCTGCCGCATGGGAGTTGGTGCGTTTTCTGACCAGCGTCATGGTGGGCGGTAAAACGCTGGGCATGGACCGCGGCACCTGCAAAGCGATGATGCAGCAGTTCCTGGCCGGGTATTCGGAAGCCTTGAGACGTGGAAAAGCGATGTGGCTGGAGCGGGCCACCGCGCCAGGAGTGATTCGGGATCTGCTCACACAACTGCGCAAACGCAAGCAGAAGAAATTTATCGGCAGCCGCACCTACCTGGCCAAAGGCAAGCGCAAGCTGCTGATTAACGGCAAGCGAACCCTGGCGCTCGAAAAAGGGCAGATGAAGATGTTGCGCGAATTCATGGCCGGGTTTGCCGGGCAGCAGAGCAATCCTTCTTTTTACCGCCTGCACGATGCCGCCCGGCGCGTGGCGGGCACGGGCAGCTTGGGTCTGGAGCGGTATGTTTTGTTGGTGGAAGGCCACGGGGGCGAAGGGCAGTTTCTGCTGGATCTGAAGCATCAACCGGGTTCGGCCATGGCGGCCGCGCAGCCATCTTTGGCGCAGCCCAACTGGAACTCTGAAGGCGAGCGCGTGGTCACCATCCAGCACGATGTGGAAGCCGCTTCGCCGGCTTTGCTGCAGGCCGTGACACTGAATGGCAGATCATTTGTGATCCAGGAATTGATGCCCATCGCGGACCGCCTGGACATTGCAAAATGGCAGGGCGACCTAGCTGGCTTCGAAGAAGCCCTGCGCGTGATGGGGCGCCTGGTGGCGTGGGGCAACCTGCGTTCCAGTGCCCGCCGGGGCTCGGTCGGGCCGGAGGAACTGATGGCCTTCGGCCGCAAAACAGGCTGGGAAAAGCCGCTGCTGGAATATGCCAACCAGTGCGCGCAAAGAATCCAAAAGCAGTGGCGAGAATACGCTAGGGGCTAGCTCTACAAACACATCTATAAACCGGGAATTGTTGTGGGGAAATCCTCCACAAATTCGTGCGGGCTTGGTTTCGCGGGTGCGGCCTCCGCTGCGGATTGACCGCGGTGCAGCGCTGGTTGCCGCACTTGAACCGAAGGGATGGCTGATGTTTGTTCATACGTATGTTCCGGTGCCACCGCCTGTTTCTCACTCCCGCTGGTCTCCATGAACGCGATCCCGCTTTCGTGAAGTCCCGCTTCATGAAAATGCGACACGGCCAACCCGGCTCCTGCTGCCAGTACGACTGACAGCAGGGAACCCGGCAATAGCGGACAGGTCAGTAACTTAAGCATCCAACCGCGCACTCCTCGCGCGATAGGCTTAGTGGCAACCGGGCACTGGTCCTCTCATCTTTTTAAAAGGTGTTTTCAGGTTTCTGCATTCGTTTTCGTCACGCAACTCGCGTGAACTTGCAGCCCAGAGTGTTATGCTGTAGGGAGAAATGTTCCCGGGCAAAGTTATCTTCGGTCTGGTGATACTCCTGTTGGTGGGGCAATTCCAGTGCGTTTCTGGGTGCACCGTGAACGCTTTCAATGCGGCTCCGCATCAACCGCCTTGCCATCGCCAGCAGAATCATTCGGCGCCATCTGGCTCCCCTTCGAACGATTGCCTGACGGTGGCGGCTCCGGCTTCCGTGCTTTTCGCCGCGGCCACGCTGGCCACCCCGCCGGTGCCCGCAGTGTTGATCCATCAACCGGCGGCAGTGGACGCATTTAAACTTTTCACCATCGTTCCTCCACTGTATTTCGTTTCTGTCCGGCCACTTGTGCTGCGTACCTGATTCCGCTCGTTTCCTCGTTTCTACTCGTTTTTCAAACTCGAAGTTTTGGATGAAGCCAGACAGGTGAATCATGTTCAGTCGAGTTGTCTTCGCGTTTTTTGCATTCGTGCCCTTGGCGTTGGGCCAGGATCCCGAACCCCCGCATTCCCACACGGGTATGGGCCAAATGAACGCCGTCATTTTGTATCAAATGACTTTGGCGTCTGGAACTTCGGCAAATCCGTCATCGATCATCCCGCCCATGCGGATGCTGCATTTCGATCTAGGGAACGAAAAGTGGAATGCCATGTTGATGGGCACGGGGTTCGTCGTAGATACCCAGCAATCCGCTCCGCGCGGCGGCGACAAATTGTACAGCAGCAATTGGTTGATGGGATCGCTGCAACACAAAGTAGGCGCAAAGGGGGCCTTTCAGGCCGATTTGATGCTGAGCCTGGAGCCCGCCACAGTGACCAATCGTAGCTATCCGCTGCTGTTTCAGACCGGCGAGACGACTTACGGGCGTCCCCTTAATGACGCCCAGCATCCGCACAACTTCGTGATGGCCTTGGGTTTCCACTACACGCGGCAATTGGCCGCGCGAACATTTTTGGACGTTTATGTTGCTCCGGTGGGAGACCCGGCGCTGGGGCCGGTGGCGTTTCCGCACCGGGCATCGGCGGCGGAGATTCCGCAGGCGACGATATCGCATCATGTGCAGGATTCCACACATATTGCCGATGACGTGGTGACGCTGGGCTTGGCGCGCAAACAATTCAAACTGGAAGCCAGCGGATTTCACGGAGCGGAGTCCGGCGAAAATCGCTGGGTGATCGAGCAGGGTGCGATCGATTCATGGTCGGCGCGATTGTGGTTTTTTCCCACCAGCGCCTGGGCGGCGCAGGTTTCGGCGGGTCGCATTGCGCATCCGGAAGCACTGGAATCGGGCGATCAGGTGCGCGTAGCATCGTCCGTCAGTTACACCAAACGCGGCTGGTCGTCCAGCGTCATCTGGGGAAGGACGCATAACACGGCGAATGCACACGACCTGAATGCATACTTGGTTGAATCTGTTGTGCCTCTTCGCCGGGACAATTTCATTACCGGCCGCATCGAGGTGGCGGATAAGGACGAATTGCTGAATGTTCCCAGCGGAACGTATCGCATCGGCGCCTACACGATTGGCTACACGCGCGAACTGCATCGGTTTCGTTATCTCGCAGTAGCAATGGGCGCAAACTTCACCGCCTACACCTTGCCGGACGCGATCAAGCCGTTTTACGGCGAGCATCCGGTGGGTGGAAATGTGTTTTTAAGGGTGCGGGTGCGGTAGAAAGCGCGAGCGGTTCAGTCTCAGTTTACAAGTTCAAGCGGCGCCGAGCAGTCTGCTCCTTGGCTGCTTCTCCAAAGCAATAGCGCACTGCGCGCGGCGGCAGGGCTGACGCGGACGACGAGCGCGCCCGGAAGGATGGGGCCATTTGGATAACTATGGCGCTTAGACGCCTCTATTCTACGCCCGCCCTGTCACCTTTCCCGCGTGCCTGCATCTCTATCATTGAAAGCAGAAAACGAGGCGCAATCATGGAAGCAACCGCACAATACTTGGGAAAACAGAAGTTTGAAGTGGAAGCTCGCGGGCATCGCGTGATTTGCGATCAGCCCACTGATGTTGGCGGCGAGGATGGGGGGATGACTCCGCCGGAGTTTTTGTTGGCCTCGCTGGCCAGTTGCGCAGCGTTCTATGCGGCGCAGTATCTAAATATTCGAAAGCTGCCGGCGGATGACCTGAAGGCGCGGGTTACCGCGGAAAAGGTGGCCAATCCCGCGCGGCTGGCATCGTTTCAAATTGAGGTGACTGTGGGCGGGTTGAATGAGCGCGATCAGGAAGGCGTGTTGCGCTCCGTGAAGAAGTGCCTGATTCACAATACGCTATTAGGCTTGCCAAGTATCGATGTGAACGTACGTGCGGCGGCATTGGCGGCGGCATAACCATTAGACTGAAGGTTTGGAACGGGATGCGGAGATTGAGCTTGCGCGGCAACTGATCGCTGGGAAACCGGCGGCCTTCGAGCATTTTGTCGAACACTACCGCGCCAAAGTGTTTCACTACAGCTGGCTGATGTGCGGCCAGCGCGAGGATGCCGAAGAAGTGGCCCAGGAAACGCTGCTGAAGGTTTTCGAAAGCGCCGGCCAGGTGCGCGAGCCCGGGAAGATGAAAGCGTGGGTATTTCGAATCGCCAAGAACGCTTGCTTGATGAAGCGCCGCAAAAGTGTTTTCGCGCCGGTGAGGGAATTGTCGCTGGATGAATTTATGCCGGTGAAGCATACCAATGACGGCGGCGGGATGAGGATTGAAATTGCCGATTGGTCCGCCTTGCCCGATAACATCGCACTTCAGTCGGAGATGAAGGCGTTGCTGGAACAAGCCATTCGTGAACTGCCGGAGACGTACCGCTCTGTGATCTTGTTGCGGGACACGGAGGAATTAACCACCCAGGAGACAGCCCAAATCCTGGAAGTGAGCGAAGATGTGGTGAAGACGCGCCTGCATCGGGCGCGCCTGGCCTTGCGCAAAACGCTGGACGAATGCTTACGTGGAACCAAGGAAAATGCCACTACACACGCATAGCGAAAACTGCCAGCAAGTGTTCGCGGTGCTTTCCGACTACTTGAATCTGGAGTTACCGCCGGATGCTTGCGCCGAAATCGAAGCCCATATAGCCGGCTGCACGCCCTGCGTGGAATTCGCCGAAAGCCTGCGCAAGACAGTGGCGATGTGCAAACAATATCAGCCCGCCGAACTCCCCGCGCCACTGGGCGCGGCAGCCAAAGCGCAACTGGTGGCCGCGTACGGAAAAATGCTGGCGGCGCGAAAAAGCGGCTAAGCGGGCCGCACTAGGTTTCTTTGTCGGCCAGAGTCTTTTCGATCCGCCGGTCCGGGACCAGCCAGATCAGCGCTACCAGAACATAAATTCCCCGCGAAAGCCTGGCATCCACATAAGCCAGCGGGATGGCCACGATGTAGAGGCCCAGCGACGCCAATCCTTTTATGTCGCTCCCCAGGGCGACGGCAAGCGGCGAGCCCATTCCGTCATGGCGAATCAAAAGGCGGCTGAGCAGATAGTAGGCCGCTCCCGACATCAGCAGGACCACGCCATACGCGGCCACCGGAGACTGCGCATAACCGCTTGCGCTCATCCAGGAAGTGACGAACGGCACCAGCGACAGCCAAAACAGCAAATGCAGATTGGCCCACAGTGCGCCTCCACTCACCCGTTGCACGGCGTGGAACAAGTGGTGGTGATTGTTCCAGTAGATTCCCAAAAACACAAAGCTCAGCAGATAGCCTTCAAGAGTTGGCAGAAAGGCCAGCAGCGCGGAGAGATTCGATCCCTCTGGAGTCTTCAATTCCAACACCATGATGGTGATTAGAATCGCAATCACACCATCGCTGAAAGCCTCAATGCGGGTTTTCCCCATTGCCATATGATAAGGGAACCCGCCCGGATGGGGCTACTTCGTCTTGGCTATTTCTTTTTGGGCCAGAGCACACCCTGGTCCTTGGCAGTCACCGGCGCCATTCCTTTATAGACAAATTTCTCCGTTACCTGGCAACCGCTTTCGCTTTGGGAGCGAATTTCACGGCGTACACCGTGCCGGACGCGATCAAGCCATTTTAAGGTGCGCATCCGGTGGGGAGGAATGTGTTTTTGCGCTTGCGGGTGCGGTGAGAGCCAAGCTTGGGGTTCCAGTTCTAATGAATGGCGGCTTCGCGAACGTGTAATAGGTCCCCAAAACAATCTCCGCCTCCGCCGGGGCGATTGCGCTCCAATATAATTGTGCTGCGGGTGGCTTTCGGATTCACGTGCACCAATAACCCTACGGGGACGAAGTTGTTCGAAGTGTTCGGCACCGGCGCCTCATCCGCTTGCAGCACGTAACCGCCGGCTGGGACATATTCGAATGCAAATTTGCCATCCTGGTCAGTTACTGTTTTAAACTGGGCGCCCGACACTGGATCTTGCAGAGTCAATTTGGTGGCTGGAAGAACGATATCGGGTGGATGCTGAAGCCCTGCCAGTGTATCTCCCAGGACCATCTGTCCGGCGACCCGTCTCACCTCAGGTGCGCCAAAACCCAATTCGTGAGTGATCGTTTTTCTTTCGAGGCCGACGCGTAACTTCAAAACGTGAAAACATCCGTGTTCAGCCGGGACACCGAGTTTTTGCACCCAGAAATCATAGTTGCCGGGGGGAAGTCGGTTGAACTCCAACGTTCCCTGGGGACCGGTCTCTCCCTCAAGGTCGACGCCCTCCGGTGCAGAGCCAAGCACAGTTATCTTTACGCCTGGAACCGGCCTCCCGAGAAGTTTCACTTCCACCGTGAGATCGGCGCGCATAGCTGGCCCATGATGTGGACAGATATAGCTTATTGAACAAGCAAGCGAAGGTGTCCCGGCTAGCGCCGTGACGAACGCGATGATCCCCAGCCGACCCATACTCCCTCCGCTACTTCTTCTTCGGCCAGACCACGCCCTGATCCTTCGCAGTCACCGGCGCCATTCCTTTATAAACAAACTTCTGCAAACGCTGGCCGCGGTAGGTCTCGGTGGTGTAGATGTTGCCTTTCGAATCCGTCGCAATGCTGTGCACGCCGTAGAATTCGCCGGGCTGGCGGCCGCCTTCGCCAAACGTGGTCAGCACTTCCAGCGATTGGCGATCGATGATGTGCACGCGGTCGTTTTCACCATCGGCCAAATAAATGTATTTCTGCTGGGGATCTTTTGAAAACGCAATGTCCCAGGCCGAGCCCGAACCCAGCGTATGCTTTTCCACGAACACCTCTTTGACAAACGTCCCGTCGGGATGAAACACCTGAATGCGGTCGTTCTGACGGTCGCAAACATACAGCAGGCCGTCGGCGGATAATTCCACGCAATGCACCGGATTGCGAAACTGCTGATCTGGCGGCGCATCGCCTTTGTACGGAGGCAGCGGTTCGTCACTGGGCACTTTACCGTAGGCGCCCCAATGGCGTTTGTACTTTCCGGTTTCGGCGTCGAACACAATCACGCGGTGATTGCCATAGCCGTCGGCGACGTAAAGTTCGTTGGTCTTGGGGTCCACCATGGTCTTGGCGGGCAGGCGCAGGTTCTCCACGTCGTTGCTGCCTTTGCTGCTTTTCGGCTTGCCGATCTGCATCAGAAACTTGCCGTCCTGCGTGAACTTCAGAACTTGATTGTCGGCAAAGGGGTCCACTGTTTTCGATGCCCCGCGTCCGCCGGTGGCCAGTTCTTCGTCCTGTCCGTTCAGCGCACCGCGCCCGCTTTGCGGTCCCCGGCCATTGCCGCCGATCCACACATTGCCTTTGTAATCGATGGTGATGCCGTGATTGGAATCCGGCCAATCGTAACCGTTGCCCTTGCCGCCCCAGTTTTGGATAAGATTGCCTGCCTGATCGAACGCCAGCACGGGAGGCGCGGCCGCGCAGCACTGGGCCGCACCGCTGGTCAGGTGCAACTCACCGGCCTCGAGTGACCCGGCGCGATGAATGATCCAAACGTTATCCTTCGCGTCCACCGAAACGCCGATGGTTTGCCCCATCAGCCAATGATTGGGTAAGGGCTTGGGCCACAGTGGATCCACTTCAAAACGCGGCGCCATGGCGGTAGCGGCATGAACCACCTGATTCAACGGCCCACTATGCTGCTCAAACACATACGCAGCCCATCCCAGTCCGGCAATCGCCGTAAGAAAACCCGCACCCACGAAAAATTGGCGTCGCATAATCAATGCGAGTATACACCCGGCGAAGACTGAGCGCTCTTAGCCTTGGGCCTTTTCTATTTGGCCAATTAAGCGCTTTCCCTGACGGATGCTTCCGATACTGCTGCGCCGATTCCGCCGATCAAAGATTTGGACGGCAAATACGTCTTTAAGTTTATGACCGCAAACTCAAGCTTCAGACGAGATCTCGTCAAACCTGGCCGCACCTGGTTCGGGCTGCTGTTCATGAGCTTCTTTCAGACCGCTGAACAGATAGTGGATCCAGTGAATGCGCATCGCAAGGCCATCTTGATCGCAGCGGGCCTGGTGTGCACCATTTGTCTGCTGTTCTGGCCGTTTGCTGTCTTGCGCCGGCTGCAGGATGTTGGGGTGAGAAGCCTGTGGACCTGGCCGATCATTGCCGGCACGGTAGGGATGGGATGGCTGGCCGGGCACTTTGCCGATAGCCCGCCACTGGGAGTCTTTGTGGGTTTTGTGCTGTATCTGCCGTTGGTGCTGCTGCGTGGCGGGTTTCTGAACACAACGGCAAATTCAGAGAACCCGCCCAGGTTCTTGCGATAGGCCTTACTTCAACCCAACCAATCCGTTAGCGTGGAAATGGACGGCGAAAAGAAATACTGGCCGCCCCGCGTGGCCACGAAGTGCTTGAAGCTTACCGGGCACTGCGAGGCATCCGCTTTTTTATGGAACGGACAACCGGCAATCGGCCCGGCGGCGGTGTTGTTGGTGATGATGGGATCCTGTCCGGCGTTCTTCTGCGGAAAATCCGGGTCGTCCACCCAGGCCCTTTGTACAAATTCAAACTGCCGTTCAATGTCGGTTTGATAGGCAAAAAACAGCAGGCCGCGCGGGTCGGCCGGTTTGCCGCCCTCAGGTGCGCCCAGCGATTTCCCGAAGGGGATCCCGCGGCGCAACAGGCGGTGGGTTTGCGTTCGGCTTTCGGCGCTTGGATCGTTCGGCGGAAAAGTCTTTCCATCTTCCTGTAAAGGAGACTGGTCCCGGGGATATGCCTTGCGAATATGCGCCGCCAGCGGCACGATTTCGCCTTGGTCATCATCTGCGTATTCAAAGTCATTGTTGATGGAGTCGTTATTGGCCGTCGCCGGTTTGGCAATTCCGGGATCGGTCATCGGCGGTTGGTATTCGCCGATGCCCGCCTGGAATTTCAGCGCCTCCAGCGGAGCCCCACTACGGTAGCGGCCGACGATCTTCGCACCCAACAAGTCGGAGCTGATTTTCAGCGTGGCCGCGATTTGGTCCACCGAATCGCGGAAGTTTTTTACGTCCTGGGCCAGCCGCCGGAACACCAGGAACGACCCATTTTTCGCCCATGATGGAAGAACCGTTTGAGACCCGGCTGGATCGGTGGTGTAGAACGCCTCACCGGCAACGATTCCCTGGCTGGGATTTGGGGTGGTTCCGTCCGCCGCCACCACAGGAATTTGTCGCGGATAGCCCAAGACGAACTCTCCCGGCTGCAGCAGATCCTGGCCTGGATTTCCTTGATTCGGATTGTGCAGCGGGTCGTCGGGAGCCGTCACGCCGCGAACTCCCGGTTGCGACACACCGTCCTTGAAACCGAAATGTTCATGGCCCACTTCATCCACGCGCGTTTCGCCGTGAATCACACCTAATACGGTCACGCCTGAACCGGCGGCGCGCAGGGTTTTCAAGTAGCGCACCACGCGGCCATCAGCGGCGCCCTCGCTCACCTGCACTGGATCGTCGGAGCCCACCAGAATGGCGGCATCCACCTTGCTCCAGTCCACCACCACATCCATACTCTGGTTCCATTTGCTGGGATCGTTTTCGCCGATATCGCCGATGGCTCCAGCGCGCCCCACCATGCCTTGAAAGGCCCCACCCGCGGTGCCCTTGAAAGCCTCTGGAAATTGCTCCAGGTCCTCTTCCAGATCGCTGCTCAGCTTCTTCATCCCCCGTGCGGTGAACACCAGATTGGTCCAGGTGGCTTGGATACTGCCCTCCGGGCTACCATCCCGGCGAAGGGCGTGGAAGGCCTCGTTGAAGGCCAACACGGCCTCACTCGAGCTCCTGTGCACGTGGGTAAGGATGCTGTCGTTCGCATCGGGCGGCGTGTCCGGATCGCCCGAATGCTTCAACGCCGCCTTGGCTTTCGCCACGTCCTGAATCTCCAGCAGGATAGTCACCTGGTGGTCTTTGGAAAATCCACCAAAGATGTTGCCCTGAATCTGATCGAATTCGATGGCAACGTTTCCCAGTGCGCCTTTTACTGTTGTCGGATCAACGCCACTGTCGCTAGCGGCGGTTGATTTGGTCTTAGCCATGTCCGTCCTGCCTCCTTATTTGTGATGCCTTTTGATGATGTGATGCCTTTGATGAGTGCCGCGTTACGAACTTGTGGGGCACTAAATACATGTCCCTGGAACTAAATGCGTAGGGCTAGAGGATTTCCCGCCAAACAAACCGCACCCGGCGCGTTTTCATGGGCCGAGCATTTTCTAATCCAAGAATATCCAGCGTGCCCGCGATTACGCTACACTCGGCGTGATGATCTTGCCGCAGCCACGCTTTTACCCGATCGGACTTGCAGCGCTGATTCTTGTCGCAGGTGCGGGGTTCCTTCCGGCGCAGGTGTCTGTACCGGAAGCCTTTGTTGCCGTGCCGGGTGCGCGAATATTTTACGTCGACACCGGCGGCCGCGGCGTTCCGGTGGTCCTATTGCATGCCAATACTGGCAGCAGCCGGGTTTGGGAGTATCAAATTCCTGCTTTCAAAGCAGCGGGCTATCGAGTGATTGCATTGGACCGCCGCGGTTGGGGCCGCACGGAGATTTTGGACCCTGCGGCACCATCCACCGCCGCTGATGATTTGCTGGCGCTGCTCGATGCGCTGAAACTGAGCAAGGTCCATCTTATCGGGTCCGCAGGCGGGGGTTTTGCGGCTTTGGACTTTGCCTTATCCTATCCAGAGCGCTTGCGCAGCCTGGTGATCGCCAACAGCATCGGTGGAGTGCAGGATGCGGACTTTGTGGCCCTGGGGAATCGCATTCGTCCTCCGCAGTTTGCTGCATTGCCGCCGGAAATTCGTGAAGTGGGCCCGGAGTATCGGGCGGCTAACCCTGCAGGGACAAAGCGTTGGATAGATCTCGAGAAAATCAGCCGCTCCGCAGGGCCGGTGATCCCAGCGCAAAAACTACGCAACGACATTACCCTGAAACTGCTGGAAAATATTCATACACCAACATTCCTATTAACCGGCGGTGCGGATATGTTTGCGCCGCCAGCCGTTCAGCGTTTGTTCGCCGCGCATATTCGAGGCGCCCAATCTTTTGTGATTCCAGAAGCCGGGCACTCTTCCTACTGGGAACAGCCAGAAACGTTTAACCGCGTAGTAGTAGGCTTTATGGGCAAGTATTAGTGGTTTTATGGCGGGGAATTACGAGTCTTCGCGGGCGAGATTAGGACTCCCTACCAGGGCAAATCCGTTCCGGTTTTCCCTCTTCTGGCCGATGGCTTAAGGAGTGACCGAGCCCTCGTCCATATTGGCCGGCAATACCATATCGGCCGAAAATGTCATATCGGCCGGCAATGCCACCTTGCTATCTGGCCAGGCTCCGTCCGTTGCCGCGTTCCCAGCAGTCGGTGTTTCGACTGAAGGTCAACCGCTGGCCGAGGAAGCTTCCTTGCGTCACAATCCTCAAACCCATGGGCTGGTGCCGGACTTTTGGGGGTCGAGACCCAAGGTAAACGCAGGAAAGGGACCCGCGACAGACTGGCCGCTGGACGATGCGCGGGGCGCAGTCCGTTTGTCGGGGCTATGTTCCGCTATGGTGTTTGCCTGGTGGAGCGGCTGGCTTTGGTTTCATGAACCCACGGCCACCGTTTGGCGGTGGCTAGCGATGCCGGGCGCTGTTTTACCAACTGCCGCGCTGGCCTTCACTCTGACAATCACACCAATGGTTACGGCGTGTTGGATCTTCATTCTGTGCAACCGCGCCGGGCGGGCGGGATGGCCAGCGTGGCTGGTAGCGCCGTACTTCGCGCTGGTGGTGGCTCCGCTTTGCTGGTTGTGGCACCTGCTTTTCCCTTCCAACGAAATGCTGGCGCTAGTGGCGTGTACCGTGCCCTTGGAAATGTTCAAGCCCAATAGTTTCGTCATCGTGAAGGTGGCTAGGTGGTTCGCCCGCTTGCACTCGTGAGAGTCCTGGTGCACCTTACTCGCTCTTGGCCACCACTGCTTTAGCAAACCACTTGTCGGCCTCGGCATCACTCTTCGCTACGCCCTGGCCTTTGCGATACAGCAGGCCCAGGTTGAACATGGCTTCGCCGTTGCCCAAATCTGCCGCGCGGCGGAACCAGAGAGCGGCGCTTGCGAAATCCACGGGCACGCCTTGCCCGTTGCGATATAATGCGCCGACGCTATTCATGGCTTTATCGTTTTCACGATTGCTGGCCTTGGCGAACCAGGCCATGGCTTCTGCGAAATCCACTTTCACGCCCAGGCCATCGCGGTACATCACGCCCAGGTTGAACATGGCTTGATCGTTGCCCTCCGCCGCAGCATCGCGAAACCACTGCATGGCGGCATCATACCGTTGCGGAGTCCCCAGGCCCTTGTAATGCAGAATCGCGATGTTCACCATGGCCTGGCTATCACCATAGGCGGCAGCCTTGCGCAACCACTTCATGGCTTCGATATAGTTGACCGGCGTGCCTCGGCCTTCGGTGTACATCAATCCCAGGTACGATGCCGCTTCGATCTTGCCGGCCACCGCCGCTTCCTGAAACGCCAGAAAAGCCGTGGGATATTTTCTGTTCTCGAACATATCCACCGCACGGGAATACAGAGCGTTCTTGTCCGGCGCAACCGGCGTGGGCATGGGAGCCTGCGCCAGGCTAATTTGCGCGATCAGAAGAACCAACAACAAGGGCATGCACTCACGCAGACGGATGGCGATGCTGGCGAGTTGCTGCGATTTCATCCTCTCTCATTATCGCCTTTTCGCACTGGAACACATTTTAGAACACCACCGAACAAACTCGCTTACTTCACGGCGCGACTCAGAAACGATCGCGGCCAGAAGCAAGCGGGTTCTTGCACCAAGTGCGGCTACTGCACAGCCGGCAGCAGTGTTTGATCGCCGGTATTGATGCACTTGGGATGTCCAAAGCCACCGGCACTTACACCCGGGTTGCCGGTGATGTCGTAGATGATATTATCCGGACGCGCAGGATCGCCCGAAACGCCACCCACGCCGGAAAGATGATCCAGGCCCAAGTTGTGCCGCACGCGCCAGCCAATCATGTGATCGGCGCAGGAGGTATCGCCACTAACTCCCACTCCACCAACCACTTGCTTGCTGGACGAGTACAGCGCCAAGCCGCCGCCAAAAACATTCACACCGCCGATCTTACGACCATTCATAGGGTCCTGCGAACTGCCGAATTGTGAGGAAGGACCTTTGTAGGCAACGTCCGTATCCACCGGGTTGCTCTCCTGCAAACCAAAGAGGCTGCCGCCGGGTTGCACCGCCGAATAAAGGTTGGCCGTGGAAAGCGCCAGGCCGCTGGGCTTGCCGGAACTGTTGCTGCTGGAGGACGAATCCAAACTGAACGAATTGGCGGTATTGGCTTTCTGCGCTGAAATCACGCGGCTGCCGGGCCACTGCGCACCCCGGTTCACTCCCGAAAACGCCACGGCGCAAACAATGCCGTCACGATCCACAACCGTGGCCCACATTTGCAGATTCAACCCGCTGGTTTCGGTGGCGGTGGCGGCTGCCAGCGCGCTTTTCAGAGCGCTGTAGCCGGGCAAGTTGCCGCATCCATTGCTGTTACCGTGGTCGTCGTTACTATTGTTATCGTCGGCCAGAGCTACGCCCGCGGTCCCCGCTAAGGCCAGCAAAACAGTGGCAGCACGCAGTGACATCTTGTACATGAGTCCTCCTAATGAATTGGTGTTCCGAGCTTCTGCGCGAACAAGGGGGTTCGTCGACGCGACCCTCCGATCCGGCTTTGCGATTATGCACTAGACCGCTGGGTTATGCAATACAGAATTTGTGGGTTCCGTACGTACATTACCCTTTAATTCAGCGGGTTTCACAGGCCGGTGACCCCTGGTCACCCTACTTCCCCGCCGCCGGCAAACTCTTCGCCGTCAGACTCTTGTAGGCAGCTTCCACAAACAGGTCCGTGGTCCATCCGGTCACCGCCCCGTAAAGCGGATCGTAATCCATGGTGGGCCGCGCAGCTTGCACTTCGCCTAGCGTCATGCCTTTTTTGATCATGGCCCGCAAGCGATCACGCACGATGGTCAGCATGTCGCGGTATTCCACGACATCGGCTTCATCGCAAATGCGGCCCCGGCCGGGCACCACCATGGTGCCGCCTTCTTGCGAGAACGCTGGGACGGTGATATCCAGAATGCGGTTCAAGCCATCGATGCTGCCCTGCAGACTGCCGCCGTGCGCGAGGTCGATCACGGGATAGCGGTCGGGGTCCATCAACCCACCCACGGCGATGACGTCGGAGCGGCGAAAGTGCACCAGGCTATCGCCATCGGTATGCGCGGCGGGTACGTGGAGCATGGTTACCGCTTCACCGTTGAAGTAAATTTCGTCCCTCTCGTTGGCGTAGGTTTCGGTTGGCCAGGCGTCGGAGGAATACTGCTTGCTGGCGCTCATGCGTTTGAACACGGCTTCGGTGGCCACGAACTCGGCCACCTGCGCCGCTGTTCCAAAAGGCGTGTTGTTGAGTTCCACTTTGTGCGCGGAGCCCGCGAAATTCGCCACCGCCACATTGCCGCCCACGTGATCGGCATCAGCGCTGGTATTTAGAACCCAACGGACGGGCTGCGCTGTCAGTTTCTTTAAGGCGTCCAACATCTTTACTGCGGCGGTTTGCGTTCCGGTGTCCACCATCAATGTGCCCTGGTCGCCGGTCTGCACCAAAACGTTGCCACCCGCGCCAATGATCAAATAGACGTTGCCCTGTACTTTCACGGCTTCCGCATTCGCCGGAGCCGGCGGACGTGGCACGGCGCGATTCTTCCCCACCGCGCCTTTCGATGACCGCACCATGTTCTTCATGTACTCCGGATACATGGTTTCGGCCCCGCCCAGCGCGGCGTTCAACGGCAGCTTCCAACGGTCGGCGAATTCTTTCATGAACGGATTTTCGCCGGGCAAATAGTTGGGCACCTCTCCCTTTTTGCGGCCAGTAATTTCGTCAACCGAGCGGCAGTGATAGACCCACTGCGCATTCTCGCCGTGCAGATTCATCTCGAAGTTTTCGGTTTTGATCAGCGGTTCGGTCAGATAGACGGGGTCAGTGAGAATGGTCACGTGAGTCAGATGATCGTCATGACGGATGAAGTGTTCCACCATGGTGGCCTGATCGCTTTGCGGCAGTCCATTGCGCCGAACCCAGCCCTGCTTGATGTGCGTGGTGGAGACCGTGAGGATGGTACCGTCCCATTTGCCGGTGGAGAATCCCATCCAGGTGTGCGGAGCCCACACGGGTGGATGCGGACGGCCGTCCATCCAAATGGTTCGGAACTGTGAAAACGTTCCGAGATATTGGTGAATCGCCACCACCTGTTGCGTCTCCGGATCTTTTTCCGACCAGACGCGGAAATCCAGCGGGCCGCGATAAATATAGGGCGCAACGTGCACGCGGCACTGCTCTTCCGGCAAGGTGAGCCGCGATGCATCCCAGCTTTCGGCCTTCAAACGCGCGGCGTCGTTAATGGGCAGGCCAAGATAATCCACCAGTTCAGGCCCAGGAATGCGTTCATCGAAATCCTCATGGTAGCGGGCAGCCCAATCGCCATCGAGGAGAATTTGGGCCGAACCGGTAAGCGAAAACAGAAGGCCGAAGGCTGTATAAAGAAAGGCGCGCGTGATCATTGCGTCATCATTATAGACGGATTATAAACGCTTGAGGCTTGCGTTGGTCTCCTGGGAAAGCTACAGTGTATGTTCCTTTGGTTGGCTATGGCAGGAAAGGCAGAGACATGAGACCAAGCATGTGGGCGGCAGCCGCAACCGTTTTGATCGCCGCGGGATTGATTGGCACCTATTCGCTGCTGGAGGACGCGACTGCGGCCGAACCCTCGCTTCCCAAGTTTGAAGCCGATGCCGCCTGGCCCAAACCGCTGCCGAACAACTGGATGCTAGGGCAGGTTTCAGGAACGGCGATTGATTCCCGCGATCATGTTTGGATACTGCATCGTCCGCGAACCTTGGACGAGCACGACAAATATCTGGAAACGGGCAAGGGTGACTGCTGCGTGCCCGCGCCGGCGGTGATTGAGTTCGATGCGGCGGGCAATGCGGTGCAAGGCTGGGGTGGCCCGCCGAATTCCACCACACAAAAAGGCGCGGCGGGCGAGGTCTACGAATGGCCCGACAATGAACACGGCATTCTGGTCGACCACAAAGACAACGTCTGGATCACAGGCAACGGCGACAAAGACGCGGAGATTCTGAAGTTCACCAAGACCGGCAAGTTCCTGATGCAAATCGGCCACAAAGGAAAAAGCGGAGGCAGCAACGACACAGCCAACCTGGGACGGCCCGCGGCGTTGGCGGAGAATCCGGCCACTAACGAAATCTTCGTGGCCGATGGCTATGGCAACCGCCGCGTGATTGTGTTTGACGAAGACACGGGAGCCTACAAACGCCACTGGGGCGCGTACGGCAAAAGGCCGGACGACAGCGCGCCGCGCACGCGAGTGTACGAAGGCGAAGGTTCGCCGCAATTCAACCTGGTGCACGGCATTCGCATTTCAAACGACGGCCTGGTGTATGTTGGCGACCGCGTGAACAACCGCGTGCAGATTTTCAAACTGGACGGGACGTTTGTCAAAGAGGTTTACATCGAACGCAAAACTTCGGCGGGCGAAGGCACGGCATTTGACATCGCCTTTTCGCCCGACAAAGCGCAGCGCTACTTCTATGTTCCTGACGGCAGCAATAAGAAGGTGCGGATTGTGGACCGGCAGTCGGGTGAACTGGTAGGGTTCTTTGGCGGACACGGTGGCCACGGCGTGGGTGAGTTCTATCACATCCACAGCATGGTGACCGATTCCAAGGGCAACGTTTACCTGGGCGAAGTGAACAACGGGCGGCGCGTGCTGCGCTGGAACTACAAAGGCCGCTAAAGCTTCACCCGAAATCCGTCGATAGCCCGGGTGAATGAGCACCGCGTCCCTGAATCCGGCGTCCGTTACGCCGTCGATCATCCGCACGCCATGGATCATTTCGCGGCGCCAGGATCTCATCTGGTTCATCGGCTCCGGCGGCATTGGTTACGCGGCGCTGGGACTGATGGCCCTGGGTTTTCCGCTGACGCCGCTGCAACTGTTTTGGTTCTTTTTGGTAGACGGGCCGCATGTGCTTTCCACCGTCACCCGCACCTATTGTGATTCGGCGGAGCGCGCCAAACTCGGCCGTTTCCTGTGGATGCCGGTACCGTTGATGCTGATTGGCCCGGTGATGACTATGGGCGGCTTGTACGCACTGTTCACCCTGCTGGCGGTTTGCTGGCAACATTTCCATATTGTGAAACAACATTTTGGCTTCATGATGTTGTACAAAGCCAAGCTGCGCGACCGCAACGACTTCTGGCTGGACCGCATCTTCTTACTGGCTTCGCTATTTTTGCCGCTGATGCTTTTCGTTCTGAAAACACGCCCGGCTTTGACCGCGGCGCTAAACTCTCTGCCCGCGCCGTTGCCCTGGCTGCCGAATTTCAGCTTGGCGTTGTACGGATCGCTAACGCTCACCTGGCTGATTCGCCAAGGCGAAAAATGGCACAAGGGTTTGGAAATGAATTGGCCGAAAATCGGCCTGCTGGCGACAGTGGTTCCGCTGCAGTGGCTGGCGCTGACGCACGCCGCCCAGTATGGCCCCGATGGAATTCTGCGCGCCGGCATCACGCTGGGCCTATTCCACAGCTTTCAGTATCACCGCCTGATGTGGTTCCACAACAAGAATCGCTATAGCGAAGACGCCGCGCCGCAACGCTACGGTTTGGCGGCCAAACTGGCGCCCAGCGTAGGCGTATATCTGGCCATCGCGATCGGCTTGCACTTCCTCACCACGTTTGTGCCGCAGGCGATTTTCCCGTTCAACCAAGTGGTCAGCGCGAGCGTTTGGGGCATTGCGTTCACGCACTATTGCCTGGATGCGCGCATCTGGCACGTGCGGGGTGACAAGGGCCTGGCGCGGGCGCTGAACATGGCGTAGATTCGGCCTACAACCGTTCTGGCCATTTTCGCGCGCCATGGATCACCGCGACAATTTCGATCGCGCCGCGGCGCACCCGGTAGGCCACTACGTAAGGCGTGAACACCAATTCACGAATACCAGCCAGGCGGCCTTTGCGGCCCATTTCCGGATGCTGTTCGAGAGCCGCAACGCCAGAAAGCAGTGCGTCCACCGTCTCGGCCGCAGCGATGCGACTGTCTACAAAAATGTAGGCGTGCACGTTTTCGAGATCGCGGAGAGCCGTGCGCGTCCAGTCAACAGTCATGGAGACTCCGGAAGCTAGCGCCGTCTTAGCCGCTCTGTCACCCGCTTCACTTCTGCAGCCGAGGCAAACTCCCCTGCGTTCGCTTCGCGCAGCCCTTGGCGGATGTGATCCAACTGCCATTGATGAACGCTGATAAATTCCTCCAGCGCTTGGCCCACTACATAGGTTCGATCACGATCCAGCGCTACGGCGATGCCGTCTAACGCTTTGCGGATACCGGGCTCCACCCGCACAGTGAGTGTTTCCTTGGCCATGCATTCAGTGTAGCGCACTGTAAGACGTTCTACCGCATCGCACTCCATATCGATCAGGCTACACTGAAATTTCCCTCCCTACTCAACATGAATCAATTCGTTTCTCCTGCAAAATCATTGAACGGCGTGGTCGTTCTTCCCGGCGATAAATCCATCTCGCACCGTTACGGTCTGCTCGGCGGTATCGCCAGCGGCGTCACCACCATTCACAACTATTCCACTGGCGCCGATTGCCAATCCACGCTTGGTTGCATGCAAGCGCTGGGCGCGGTCGTCGAAAGAAAAGAAGACAAGCTGCTGATTCACGGCGCGTCTCTTCATGAACCTGCCGCGCAGTTGGACGCCGGAAATTCAGGCTCTACCATTCGCATGTTGTCTGGTATTTTAGCGGGGCAGAAATTTACGTCGCGCATCGGCGGTGATGAGTCGCTTTCCGGCCGGCCCATGGATCGCGTGATCAAGCCGCTGACGCAAATGGGAGCACGCATTGAAGGCAGCGCCATTGCCGGGCGCAACGAAAATTTCCCGCCGCTGACAATTCACGGCCATGGTTTGAACGGGCAGCCTCTGCACGGCATTGATTACACCCCGCCCATGGCCAGCGCACAGGTGAAAAGCTGTGTGCTATTGGCTGGCCTTTTTGCTGAAGGCGACACCATTGTCCGCGAGCCGATTCAAACCCGCGATCATACCGAAATCGCGCTGAAAGATTTTGGAGCGGATATGGAACTGGCCCCGCGAACCATCACGCTGCATGGGGGAGCCAAACTCGAAGGCCGCGAGCTGATGGTTCCCGGGGATCTTTCTTCCGCTGCATTCTTCCTGGTGGCAGCGCTCCTGGTGCCGGAAGCCGACCTGATTATTCGTAACGTCGGCCTGAACCCCACGCGAACTGCATTGCTGGATTTTCTGGCATCACTTGGCGCGTCCATCAAGATCATTGACGTAAAACAATCCGGTGGTGAGTTGATCGGGGACCTGCGCGTTCGCAGCTCAGCCAATGGCCTGACGGGCGGCGTGATCGCCGGCGCGCAAACCGCGGCGTTGATCGACGAGATCCCCGCGCTATCGGTTTTAGGGGCGGCGAGCGAAGGCGGCCTCACTGTACGCGATGCTGGTGAATTGCGCGTGAAGGAAACCGACCGCATCGCCACCATCGAAAGCAATATGCGCCGCATGGGCATTCAGATCGAAAGCACTCCAGACGGTTTCCATATCCCCGGCAGGCAGAAATTCCGCGCGGCGGAGATCCACCCGGCTGGCGATCATCGCATCGCCATGGCGTTTTCCGTGGCAGCGCTGGCGGCCGACGGCCCGTGCACCATCACCGAAGCCGAATGCGCGGGAGTTTCGTTTCCGGAGTTTTTTGCTACACTGCAAGCGATTGTCGGATAGGCTTCCCGCACCCGGAGTCACCAGCGGAACAGCATGGAAAATACCAAGGATCTTACTGTCGCAGGTTTAGTCCACGATTTGAACAATGTGTTTCAAACATTAGTGGAAGCCGCCGACATGCTGTCGGAAGATCCGCGATGGGAACATCTTTCGGCGCTGATCGTCCGTAGCGTGGAGCGCGGCAAGGAACTCACCCAGAGCCTGCAAAAGACCGAGCAGCCAGCGGCGACGGTGCAGAATATCATTGCCGGCGCGCAATCGTTCGTGGAAGATTTGGTGCTTGCAGGCCGTGGTCCAGCCATTCATTTTGAATGCGACGTAGAACCCAAACTGATGCTGCGCCGGGCGTTATCTTGGGAACGGGTTTTCATCAACCTGTTTTCCAACTCCGTGCGCGCCATGCCCCAGGGCGGAAGCATTTTCGTGCAAGGCCTTCGTAAAGAAAACAGGCTGATCATCACCGTCGCCGACGACGGGCCAGGAATCGAACCGCATTTACTTACCGAAATCTTCAAGCCCAATGTTTCTAGCCGCCTTGACGGTGGCCTGGGGCTGCACATCGTTGAATCCATCGTGAGAGAGCATCACGGCGAAGTGCGCGCGGCGAACCGCCCGGATGGTGGCGCGGAATTTACCATCACGCTGCCGGTGGAACTGGGTTTGTAGACGAAACTGTAGGACACTATCAAAATGAGCTTTAGCAGTCTGGTTCGCGGCGTGGATGATGTCACCGTTATCGATTTTGTGGGCCGCATTGTGCTGGGCAGCAGCGCCGGCGAAGTGCGCCGCGTGGTTTGCGAAGTGGCCAGTGAGGACAAACGCAAAATTGTTTTGAACCTGGCGCTGGTGGACTACATTGATAGTTCCGGCCTGGGCGAGTTGATCAGCGCTTACGCCCGCGTCAAACAATCGGGTGGCGAAATCCGGCTGGCCCATTTGCAGAAACGAATTTCCGATTTGCTGCAAATTACCAAGCTCTACACCGTCTTCGCGTCGTACCCCGATGAAGCGTCGGCCGTGAAGAGCTTCCAGTTGCTATAAAACCGGCGCGATTATAGAAGTGGATAATCCGTGTAGCCCTTCGCCCCCGGCGTGTAGAACGACGCTTGATCTGGCGCATTCAGCGGGGCATTTTTCTCGAAACGCTTCACCAAATCCGGATTGGCCACGTAAGTAGATCCGAACACGATGGCGTCGGCCTTGCCCGCGGCCAGGGTCTGATCGGCTTCTTCTTTCTTAAAACCGCCGCCCACCAAAAGCGTGCCCGCGAAAGCTTCGCGCAATACCGTCTCGGATCCGATGCCGGTGCGCATCACATGTAAGTAAGCAGGCTTCAACGCCGCATACGCTTTCGCCAAAGCGATGAATGTGGGCAGCGGATCTTCATCGGCGATGTCATTGAACTTCATCCCGGGGCTCAGTTTCATGCCCACTCTACCTGAGGATCCAGCGGCGGCGATCATCGCCGTTGCGGTCTCCACCACAAACCGAATACGGTTTTCACTGGACCCGCCGTACGCGTCGGTTCGATGATTGGCGCTGGTGCTCAGGAACTGATTCGGCAGATAGCCGGAAGCCGAATGCAACTCCACGCCATCGAAACCCGCGGCCAGCGCGTTGCGCGTAGCTTGTGCATACTCATAGATGACAGACGGAATCTCGCTCAACTCAAGCGCACGCGGCATGTCATTTGGCTGCATCCCCTGCGCATCGGTCCACATCTGCCCGGCCGCGCGAATGGCTGATGGCGCTACTGGCGCGTCAGGAATGGTTCGATTGGCCGAGTGCGTAATCCGCCCCACGTGCATGATCTGCGCAAAAATTGTTCCGCCGCGCGCGTGCACCGCATTTGTCACTTTGCGCCATGCAGCAATCTGCGCGTCATTGTAGATTCCAGGGCTGCGCGCATAACCCAAGCCCATCGCGCTGGGGGCGATGCCTTCGGAAATAATCAAGCCGGCGTCGGCGCGTGCGCCGTAATATTCCGCCGCCAGTGGCAAGATCACGCCTTGCGCATCCGCACGCGAACGCGTCATGGGAGCCATCACAATTCGGTTACGCAGCGAAAAATCGCCAATGTTTATAGGTGAAAAGACATTCATGTGTCTGTTGGATGCAGCATGGACGATATCGGGCGCAGCTAAGATTTCATGTCCGGCACAATGGAAAACCGGCAGACGCGGATATTTGGGATAGGCTGGATCCGCCAGCGCCAATTCACACAAATAGAAAGCGTTGCCGCGATCAGACCGTACCGTTCTGCTATGCGCGCAATCGCCGCATAGGCCTATTGCCCGCACTATTGATTGAGTAACGGCACATCCTTCAGCGCAGGCGGCGCCGGGCGCGAAGACAGATACGCGTGAATGTCTGTCAGATCGGCATCGGAAACGATCTTGGCCGTAAATGGAGGCATGCCACCCGCCGGTTTGCGCACGTAGGCGATCAACACCGCCACTGCGGGCGGCTTGGTTCCAATGCGCGGCCCGCTGCTGCCTCCTTGCCCGTCATGCCCGTGACAGGCCGAACAGTACAGCTTTTCAAAAACCACCTTGCCGTGTTCGGCATTACCCTGCCCGTACCCAAGCGAAGCCAGAAACGTGATGATCACTAGTCTCTTCATTTGTTCTACCGTCCCTGTATTAACATCCCTGCGTCATCTTCCTTGCGTAACGACATCAATCAAATACGGCCGCCCGCTCTTCACCACTTCCACCCCGCGCTTGATCGCCGGGCCCAGCTCCGCTGGATTGGTCACCGGGCCAAACGCCTCCACACCCAGGCCCTGGGCCACCTTTGCGTAATCGATGTTCGGATCTGTGATCGTAGTGCCGATGCCGCATTGCTCAAAGCCGCGGTTATGCTGGCCCGCCATCCGCTGCAGTTGCATGATCTCCTGGTGATAAGCCCGGTTGTTGTGCACCAGAATCAGAATCGGAATGCGATGATGCGCCGCGGTCCAAAGCGCGCCGGGCTGGTACATCAAATCACCATCAGGCTGAATGGAAACCGATAGGCGCCCGTACTTCTTGTTGGCCAGCGCCGCTCCCACCGTCGCCGGAGCAAGATAGCCCACACCTTCGCCGCCCGCGCCGCCAATGTAGTGGTAGTGCTTGTTCATGTCCCACAAACGCTGCGGCCAATTGCTCACCCAAAAGCTGTCGCTCACCAATGACCAATCTTCATTCTTCACGGCGCCGTACAGCTCCATCGACATACGCGCGGTGCTAATCGGGCTAGAATCCCACCCTTGTGATGCCGCCACACGCGTTTGCTCCAAGGCTTGTTTTTGCGCCTCGCCCAGCTTCTTGCCGCGCTCGGCCAGAGTGCGTTTGCGGTCGTCGGTCAGCTGGCGCTTCACGGCCTCGATCAAAGCTGGCAACGACGCTTCGCCGTCCGCCGCTACGCTCATATCTACTTCGGTGTTTCTAAAGAATGTCTGGTAGTTACTCTTAAAGAACAGATCGTTCGCGCTGATGCTGATCAGCTTGGCGTCAGCTTTGGTGATGGAGCGCGCTTCGGTCTTGAAGCGTCCGCCCAGCGTGTGAATCGAGCCATAAAAATCCCAAACCTCCAGGCCTACAATCAGGTCGGCTTGTTGCAACACAGGGCGTTGGCGCAAGGTTTGATTCAGCGGATGGCGATTGGGGAAATTCATGCGCCGCTTTTGATCCACCACGGCGCACTGCAGCAATTCCGCCAACTCCACCAGCAACTGCACACCCTTGGGCGTGCGTGCGGCTTTGCCCGTCAGAATCACGGGATTTTCGGCAGCCAGCAGCATCTTCGCCACTTCGTTTGCTGTGCCAGCGTCGATGGCCGGCTGCACATTCACCGGCAGTTTTGGAATATGGCCCTTGAAGTTATCCGGATACGGATCTTCCTGCAGATCTTCATCGCACACCAGCATCACCGGCATCTGCGGAGCCATGGTGGCCAAATGATACCCGCGCACCATCGACTCGCCCCAATGTTCCAGCGACCCGGGGTTATCGTCCCACTTGGTGTAATCGCGCACCATGGCTGCCGCGTCCTGCACGCTGTGCACCCACTCCACGTAACTGCGCCGCTCACTGGAATCGCGGCGGTTGCCGGCCAGCACAATCATCGGAGCCTGATCGCAATAGGAGTTGTAAATCGCCATCGCCGCGTGCTGCGTGCCTACCGTGCCGTGCACCGCGGTAACCGCCGGTTTGCCTTCGATCTTGGCGTAGCCGTTGCACATCGCCGCTGCGATTTCTTCGTGATTGCACGTAATGAATTCGGGCTTGTTCCCGCCATAGCTCACCAGCGATTCGTGAATGCCACGAAAGCTGGACCCCGGATTGGCGATGAAATACTCCACGCCCAAACTCTTGATCACGTCGATCATGTAGTCCGCGCCGGGACGTTCAATGAAAGGCGGCGCGCCACTGCCGGCGTTGCGTTCGGCCTCCACCTGGGCCGCGCTGGGCGGCGCAGCTCCACGTGTTGGAGCCGCTGGCGCCTGCGCGTTGGCCTGCTGCGGCGTGCTGACCAACGCCGTGGCTCCGGCTGCCGCGCCTACCGCCGCGCCTTTCAAAAACCCACGCCGTGCAAATGAAGTTTTAGTTGATTTGGCCATGATATGCCCTCCTGCTCCGCCTATTCAGTATCAGCCATCATGTCAAAGCGCAGCGGTGGAGGCAAGTGGGCTTTGGAATAGGCCAAACGCAAATATGGCTCCCGCAACCTTTCGCCGGCGGCGAGAGCCATATGGTTTTTCAGATCGGCTGGTTTACATCTTTATTGGGGTGTACAACGACTACGGTGTGCAATTCAACGGCAGAGCGGTCAGCGCATGCTCATCCGGGAAGCTATACGCTCCGTCAATCGCATTCGATGGACTGGTGCGTGCAAACCATTGCAACAGCGCTTCGGATTGTGGATGGAACAGGAAGCCGTCATACCCGGCGATGGGAATGGAGAAGCCTACGATGGGATCGCCCACCTCCAGCACCGTGGTGCAGCCGTATTGCCCCGCGCTTGGCGTGGTCCACGGTGGAACGATGTTGGTGATAAATGGATCGTTGGCCCATTCGGCGATCTCGTGCGTCATGCCGTGGATATCGGCGATGTTGGTGTTGCGGAAGATACCCGGTTCCAGCCAGGAACCGAAGCCCCAGGTCTGTATGCTTTCCGTTCCATCGGCATCGTGAGTCTCGTTGCTATAGGTGTGGAACCCCAGAACGCAGCAACCGGCCAACGGATTTGTACTAATTGTGGAGGAAAGCACCATATTATGGGTGGCGGCCACTACGAACGCGCCAAAATCGGTGCGGCTGGAAACGATGGATTCCATTACATAGGCGAAAAAGTTCTCGTCCACTACCGCCAGCTTTTGTCCGTTACTAAAGTGGTAGACCACGCCGTAGTCGTCCGGTACATTCAGCACCACTTCTTTCAATACTTTGGCGTTCAGATTGAAATGCCAATTGCGCGCGGCCGGCATCATGTTCCAGAACTGCGCTCGCTGTTCGGCGTCTATAAACTGGCCATCGCCGGTAGCATAAGTATTGCTGTTGAACAGCGGACTGTCCGCCATTTGATAGGTTGTGTCCACGGATTCAAACGACTCGCCGTTGCCCATATTAAGCGTCAAGGGAATGAAGTCGACGTTGATTTTAGAGCCCTCTCCGGTCGCGGGATCGGTGCCAGCCATGATATAGGGGTAAGTCTTGCCTTGGTATTGGAACGTGCGCAGAAAATTCGGAATCGAATTGATCCCCGGAATCGCGCTGGATGCAGTAGCGGCGCTGCCGCCCGATCCGCCCACTGCTGCGGCCGCGAACTTGCTGCCGTCCCGGCTGGGGCCACCCCCTCTCACTTTTACGTAGTCGTCCAAAGTACCGGTGAGCTCAATCACCCGGGTTGCGCCGAATACGCTCAACGGCGCCAGCGTCGCGAAGCACAGATACACGGCCAGTTTGTTTGCAATCTTCATTTTTCTCCTCTGCACGCGGCAACATCATTTCGATCCGATGTTAAAGCGAATTTAGAGCAGAATACACCTGAAGTACCATCAAAGCAAGATATTTTGTTTGACTCAAACTCGCTTTCATCTGGGCCTCCCAGGACGTCTGTAGGTTCTGATCCTACAATCATGCAAAGTCAATTTTTTGCGCCCGTCGCTTTGCTACACTTTTTTACAAGCGCTTTAAGTCTGAAGTGACCCTTCGCAAATTATGGCCAAAACTCAAACCACCGCCGCCGGACCGTCGGTGCTCGTTCGCACCAACGATGGTATTGATGCCGACTTGCGGCTGCGGATGTACCGCAGCCAGGTGCAGATCCGTGAGGCGGAACAACGCGCCAACGATTTGTTTTTGCAGAATCTGGTGAAGGGCACCAGCCACTTATCGCTGGGCCAGGAAGCCGTGGCCGCCGGTTGCGCCGCCGCCATGCAACCCGGCGACCTCAGCTTCTGTACTTATAGGGGCCACGCGCACACCTTGGCCCGCGGTGTGGCGGTTGAAAAAGTCCTGGGCGAATTGATGGGCCGTGACAACGGCTTGCTCCGCGGCAAGGGCGGGTCCATGCATTTGACCTCCATCGAACACGGCGTGATGGGTTCCTACGCCATCATCGGCGCGCACCTGCCCATCGCTTGCGGCGCGGCCTGGCGTGCCCAATACAAAGGCGACAAAGACGTTTCGGTGTGTTTCTTCGGAGACGGAACCACCAACATCGGGGCCTTTCATGAAGCCCTGAACTTCGCCGTCATCTGGAAGCTGCCGGTTGTGTTCGTCTGCGAAAACAATCTGTATATGGAATACACGCCCATCAGCGAAGTTACCGCCGTGGCGAATCCCGCCGCGGATCGCGCCAGCGCGTATGGTCTGCAGCCCATCATGGCGGATGGCCAGGACGCCGACGCCGTTTATCGCACTGCAAAAGCCGCTTTCGATAAAGCCCGCGCGGGCGGCGGGCCGTCGTTACTTGAGTTCAAGACGTATCGCTACAGCGGCCACTCCCGCGCCGATCCAGCCAAGTATCGCCCCGCGGGCGAGCTGGAGCATTGGAAAGCCAACCGCGATCCCATTAAGATTTACCGCCAGCGCGCGCTCGATTCCGGCATCAGTCACGCCCAGTTGGATGAAATCGAAGGCAGCGTAAAGCAAGAAGTGGACCAAGCGACGGAAAAATGCAAAGCCGCGCCGCCCACATCCGTCGACATTCTCTGCACGGACGTCTACGCCGACGGGGGCTGGGCATGGCGGAACTAACTTACCGCGACGCCGTGGCACGCGGCATCGCCCAGGAAATGTCGCGCGATAGCGACGTCGTTTTCCTGGGCGAAGACATCGCCAAAGCGGGCGGCGTTTTTAAGGCCACGGTTGGATTGCTGGAACAATTCGGGCCGCTGCGCGTCCGTGACACGCCCATTTCCGAACAAGCCATTTTAGGCGCCGCCATGGGAGCCGCGATGACCGGACTGAAGCCCATCGCCGAAATCATGTTCTCCGATTTCATCGCCGTGTGCTTCGACTACCTGGCCAACGAATTTTCCAAAAGCCGCTATATGACCAACGGCCAGGTGAAGTGTCCGCTTGTCGTCCGCACCGGCAATGGCGGCGGCGCCCGCTTCGGCGCGCAACACAGCCAGAGCGTCGAAAACTGGTGCATGATGATTCCCGGCCTGAAAGTGGTTGCGCCGTCGACGCCGCTCGACGTGATTGGCCTGCTGGCAGCCTCGGTTCGCGATCCCGATCCGGTGATCTTCTTCGAACACAAATCGCTCTACGCCGTGAAAGGCGAAGTGCCGGACGGCGAAATCGTCGACACGCTGGGCACTGCGAAAATCGTGCGCCCTGGTAAAGACGCGACGATATTAGCGCTGGCCATGATGGTGCCGCGTGCTCTGGCCGCCGCCGAAAGACTGAAAGCCGAACACGGCGTCGATTGCGAAGTGATCGATGTACGCTCGCTGGTTCCTCTGGATACGCAAACCATGCTTGCGTCGGTAGCTCGCACCGGCCGCGTGTTTACGGTGGAAGAAAATCCGCGCCTGTGCGGCTGGGGAGCGGAACTGGTCTCCATCATCGCCGACGAAGCTTTTTACGACTTGGACGGGCCGCCGGTGCGCATCACCACGCCCCACATCCCGCTGCCGGCGGCGGACGCGCTGGAAGATCTGGCCATTCCCAGCGTGCAGCGAATCACCAACACCATCCAGCGGTCGCTTTCGGCATAAAGGGGCACATCTATGGACGTCTTAATGCCTCAACTCGGCGAAACGGTGAAGGAAGGCAAAATCACCATCTGGTTCAAAGCGGTGGGCGACTCCGTGAAGTCCGGCGACAATCTGTTTGAGATTGAGACCGATAAAGTTTCGATGGAGGTGCCCTCCATCACGGCTGGCGTGATTGCGGAGATCCGCGTGAAAGCCGGTGAAATCGCGCCAGTGGGCGGCGTGCTGGCGGTGATTTCGGAGAACGGAACGGCTCCCGCCAAAAGCAACGGAACTCCGCAGGCAGCCGCTGTTGATCCACGTGTCAAGCCCGCACAGATGAACCCGTTCCAGGAAGTTCATTCGCCCGAACGCAATTTCGGTCCTGCGAAAACCGCAAAGGGCGTGCCCGTCACACCCATGGCGCGGCGGCTGGCATCACTCTCCGGAATTGATTTGTCCACCGTGCCCGGTTCGGGTCCGCATGGCAGGATCGTGGCCCAGGACGTCCGCGGCACCCGGCCCGCCGCGCCCGTCTTATCACCCATCGCGTCTTCTTTTGGAACAGCCGACCAAGTCCGCGCCATCTACAAAGACGTCCCCTTTGAAGAAATACCCGTCGACGGAATGCGCCGCGTCATCGCCAGGCGTTTGGTGGAAGCCAAGCAAACCGTTCCGCATTTTTATTTAACAGCGGACGTCAATATGGATCGTCTGCTAACGCTGCGCAAGGAAGCGAATGAGGAAGGTCCCTTGAAACTTTCGGTGAACGATTTCATCATCAAAGCCCTGGCGCTGGCGCTGCAAAAAGTTCCTCATGCCAACGCGGTATGGGCCGAAGATCGCATCCTCCGCTTCTCGCGTTCCGACGTTGGCGTCGTCGTGGCTAGCGAAGGCGGATTGTTGACGCCGGTCATCCGTTCCGCCGAAAGCAAATCGCTTTCTGCTATCTCAACCGAAATGCGCGATCTGGCCGAGCGCGCCCGTGGGCGTAAACTGCAGCCCGTCGAATACCAGGGTGGGGCCTCCGCTGTCTCAAACTTGGGCATGTACGGCATCCGCGTTTTCTCGGGCATCATCAATCCGCCGCAAGCAACATTGTTGGCGGTTGGCGCCGCCGAACGCCGCCCCGTGGAAGGTGAAAACGGCGCTGTCCGTTTCGCCACGCAAATGACCGTGACGCTCTCCTGCGATCATCGTGTGGTCGACGGCGCGCTTGGCGCGCAGCTGCTGAACGCCTTCAAGGCGGCCATGGAACATCCCGTCACGATGTTGGTCTAAGCACGTAAAAGCACTTCAGCACCAAACCGCGACCGTAAGGGAGCGTCGCAACAATACAAGTCAGTGTTTTCACAAATCAATGTTTTCCTGGATCGCCACCCTCTCCGCCAAAGAACGCCGTGCCTTTGGCGCTTGCGTCGGTGGCTGGGCGCTGGACGCCATGGACGTCCAGATGTACAGCTTTGTGATCCCCACCTTGATTGCCACCTGGGGCATCACGCGCGGCCAGGCCGGCGCCTTGGGCACCGCGGCACTTTTGGTTTCCGCCATCGGCGGTTGGATCGCCGGCTGGTTCGCCGATCGCTACGGCCGCGTGCGCACTTTGCAAATCGCCATCGCCTGGTTCGCCGTCTTCACTTGTCTTTCCGGCCTGGCACAAAACTACAACCAAATGTTTGTGGTGCGCGCGCTGCTGGGCGTAGGCTTCGGTGGCGAATGGGCCGCCGGCGCGGTTCTACTGGGCGAGGTCATGCGCCCTGAACATCGTGGCAAAGCGCTCGGCACCATGCAAGCGGGCTGGGCCGTGGGTTGGGGCGCTTCGGCGTTATTGTACGCGCTGTTCTTTTCGATCCTGCCCGCCCAGCTCGCCTGGCGCGCGCTTTTCTTGATTGGCATTCTGCCCGCGCTGCTGGTCTTTTTCGTCCGCCGCTACGTCGAGGAACCTGAGGTCTATCTCGCCAGCAAAGCCCAGCTCGAAAAATCGGGTGACCGGCCGTCGTTTACAGAAATTTTTCGCGGCCCGCTGTTGCCCATCACCGTTCTGGGCGGCATCATGGGCACCGGCGCGCAGGGCGGCTACTACGCCGTCACCACCTGGCTGCCCACTTACCTGCGCACGGAACGCCACCTCTCTGTTTTAAACAGTTCCGGCTATCTTGCGGTATCCATCGCCGGTGCCTTCTTCGGCTACATGACCGGAGGCATCCTGGCCGACGCCATCGGCCGCCGCCTCACGTTCCTTGTCTTCGCCATCGGCGCGGGCGCGGTGGCGTTGATCTATACGATGATCCCTTTCGGCAACCAAGCCATGCTCGTGCTGGGCTTCCCTCTGGGCTTCTTCGCGTCCGGCGTCTTCAGCGCCATGGGGCCATTCTTTACCGAACATTTCCCCACCCGCGTGCGTGGCGTCGGTCAAGGCTTCGCCTACAATATTGGCCGCGCAGTGGGTGCGTTGTTCCCCACTCTGGTCGGCAAACTTTCGGAAACTATGCCGCTGGCGCAAGCCATCGGCCTCTTCGCCGGCGGAGCCTACGCCGTCATGGCCATCGCCGCCTTTCTTTTGCCAGAGACCAAGGGTAAAAAATTGGCGGCGTGAAACGCATGAAGCGGGCCGTTTGCCCCACCCGCCCCAACGGGTATAAACTCAACAGACATGACAACCAACACCAAAACTTCGTCACTTGTCAGTTTTGCCTTTCTGGTGCCAGCGTTTCTAGCATTAGCCGGTTGCACGCAGGCGCCGCCGCCCCCGCCTGCCATCGATCTCGCCGCCGAGGAAACTAAGATCCGCGACATCGAAACCGCCTGGAACAAGGACTGGGCCGCCAAGGACGTGGAGAAAATAGCTTCTCACTATGCCGACGATGCCACGCTGATGGCGCCCGGTGGACCCGCCATGAAGGGCATCGCCGTCATCCACGAAGGCTTGAAGCCGTTTATGGCGGACCCCAACATGAAGCTGGCCTTCACCGCGCAACACGTGGAAATCGCCAAATCCGGCGACGTCGCTTTTACGCAAGGCACCTATACAATGACCATGAGCAACCCCAAGACCAAAAAGCCCGAAACCGAAAAGGGCACCTACGTCACGGTCTATAAAAAAGCGGCCAACGGAAATTGGATGGCCATGGAAGATATCAACACGCCCGACGGAACGCACTAAACCGCGACACCGAAATCCGAGCCGCGGCCAAAGGGAGCGGTGAAGGAACATACCAAAGCACGGTAAATCAAAAGGACAAAATCATCATGTCGAACCCGATCACTCGCCCCACGCGTCGCGAAACCTTTCGCCTCGGCTTGGCCGCCACCGCCGCGCTCGCCACCATTCCCGATTGGGCCACGCCCGCCTTGGCCCAAGGGGAGGTCGACGTTCCCTTCACCGATATTCCGGCTACCTTCAATCCCGGTAATCCCACCGCCACCACGCGCCTGCTCGACATCCGTAAGATCGATGGCCTGGTGACGCCGCGCGAACAATTTTTCGCCATCAACCATTTCAATCGCCCGGAAATCGATGGCGCCGCGCACCGCGTCAAGTTCACTGGCTTGCTGAACAAGCCCACTGAATTTTCGTTGGCCGACCTCAAGGCCATGAAGCCCGTCGAAGTCGTCGCCGGTTACGAGTGTTCCGGCAACAGCGGACGTGCCATGCAAGGCCTGTCATCGAACGGCCGCTGGACCGGAGTGCGTTTAAGTGATCTGCTGAAGAAAGTGGGCGTGCAACCCTCCGCCCGCGAAGTGGTCTTCTTCGGAACCGATCGCGGTAAAGAGGACGTCGTCTTCCGCCAGCAAACCTTCAAAATCGAACAGCAATTCGGCCGCAGCATGACGCTGGAGCACGCCATGAAGCAGCCGCTGCTGGCCTATGCACTTAACGGCGAGCCGCTGGCCCGCGAACAAGGCTTCCCCGTGCGCCTCGTCATGCCCGGCTGGTACGGCGTGGCCAACGTAAAGTGGCTGGCTGAAGTGCATCTTCAGGAAGATCGCTATTTGGGCAATTATCAGGCGCGCTGGTATCGCAGTCTTCGCGGCACCGGTGGCACCGGCGAAGAGACCGACCCGCAGACGCACTGGGTGGAGAACGAAGTCACCCACATGCGCGTGAAATCCGTCATCGCGCGCGTGCGCAAGTCGGGCAATCTTCACCAGGTGATGGGCTTCGTGTTGAACGATGGCACGCCGCTCAAATCCGTGGAAGTGCAAATCGATGGCGGCGCTTGGCAATCAGCCACGTTAGACAAAACCACCGACAAAGCCAACTCCCAATATTCCTGGAAGCTCTTCACCTATCGTTGGGAAGGCGCCACGCCTGGTCCGCATACCCTGGTGGCCCGCGCCACCGAAATCACCGGCGCCGTCCAACCCACTACAGCCGAGCTCAGCCGTAAGAAAACATTTTTGGAAGATAACAGCCAGTTCCCGCGCAAGCTGACGATTGCGTGAGCTTGCTTTACCGACGAACTGGCTTTGCCGGCGCAGCGGGCTCCGGTAGCATGAAGGTGGTCTGGCCCGGATGATGCAGTTTTAGTTTCTTTTGAATTTCCAGATCCCGCTCATCCGGATTGGTGCGCAGCCGCTCCACATGCTCGCGCAGACGCTTGTTGTTCTGCGCAAGAATCGCGTTCTGCTGTTCCAGTTCCCGGATCTCGCGATGCTTTTGCAGCAGCGAATGAACGCCCCAGGGGCCCTCCAGCACCAGCAAGGCATACAAGGCGGCGCATGCCCCCACCAGCGCAAAGCGTCTGCTTCGGGGAGCCGGGGACCAAAAATTCTGTATCGCGTCTAGGATCATCATCAGGCATCACACTTGCCAAGCATTCGAAACAACAATGTAACAAGTCCTCCCATTATACAAAGCGAAGGCGCTCCCGTGGCCCATCCGAAATGCCCGTTCAGAAAATGCCCGTAGGCATACTTGCCATTCCTTGCTACCCTTGAATTGGCGGGCGAATAGGTCCCATGATCACCGATCGGTTGGGTTCGGAAACAAATATGAACTGCCCCAAGTGTGGCTCCCACGATGTTCGCCGTTCGCATTTCGGCGGCTTCTGGGATGCAGTGCTGCGCATTCGCGGCAAGTGGCCTTTCCGCTGCCGCAGTTGCCGTTTTCGCTTTCATCAAACTGCGGAAGCACCTCCTGATTAGCGTCCCGGCACTCAACACCTCGCATGCATTCCTCTCGCGGTACCCTCATCCTCACCGGAGCCAGTCGCGGCATCGGAGCCGCCATCGCCCGCTTGGCCGCCGCAAAACCCCACGCCTATTCCGTTGCCGTCAATTATCTTCGTGATGAGAATGCCGCGTATACTGTCGCCGAACAAATTCGCTCAGCCGGCGGAGTCGCCTCCGCTATTCAGGCCGATGTTGGCTCGGAGCCCGATGTTTTGCGCCTGTTCGCAACCGCCGCGCGCGAACTCGGACCCATCACCGCGCTGGTAAATAACGCTGGCATCGCCGAGCGCATCTGCCGCGTCGAAGATCTTACCGCGCAAGAGATGGAACGCATGTTCCGCGTCAACGTCATCGGAACCATGCTCTGCTCGCGCGAAGCCGTGCGCGTCATGTCCGCGAAGGACAGCATGAATAAAAAACCCGCCAGCGTAGCCAGCGCAAGCGAACCCGCCGCACACAAATACGGTGCAAGTGAACACAGAGCGGGTGAACTCGACGCGAGTAAGCCCAGTGGCGCCATCGTCAATATTTCTTCCATCGCCGCCCGCACCGGCAGCCCCGGTGAATGGGTCCATTACGCCGCATCGAAGGCCGCCGTGAATACTTTTACCATCGGGCTCGCCCGCGAAGTGGCCACCGAAAACATCCGCGTCAACGCCGTCACCCCCGGCCTGGTGAGCACCGAATTTCACGCGAGCGTCGGCGCACCCGATCGCCTCTCGCGCCTCAGCCCATCCATCCCCATGCAACGCCCCGCTAAACCCGAAGAAATCGCCGAAGCCGTTCTGTGGCTCCTCTCACCCGCCGCCTCCTACGTCACCGGCACAATTCTCGAAGTCGGTGGTGGCCGATAGCTGGCGGCGGCCGGAGTGAATCGATTTATAGATATCGGTCATCCCATGTATGTGGTCATTACACATAGAGAAAGACCCAGCCTCTACTTCAGGATCAAGCCTGATGTTCAGCACCAAGCCGCGACCGTCAGGGAGCGACGCAACGCTCACCTTCGCTAAACTGGAAGCACAACCCCTATGAACGAAGTCTTCATCTGCGACGCCATCCGCACCCCCTTTGGACGCTACGGCGGATCTCTCGCTAGCATTCGTACCGACGATCTTGCTTCGCTTCCCCTCAAAGCCCTGCAGGCCCGCAACCCCAACGCGGATTGGTCCGCCCTCGACGACGTTGTCTACGGCTGCGCCAATCAAGCCGGCGAAGATAATCGCGACGTTGCCCGCATGGCCCTTCTGCTCGCCGGTTTTCCGCAGGAGGTACCCGGCAGCACCGTCAACCGTTTGTGCGGATCCAGTCTTGACGCTCTCGGCGTCGCTTCCCGCGCCATCAAATCCGGCGAAGCCGAGTTCATGATCGTCGGCGGCGTCGAAAGCATGTCGCGCGCCCCGTTTGTCATGGGTAAAGCCGACAGCGCCTTCAGCCGCACCGCCGAAATTTTTGATACGACGATTGGCTGGCGCTTCATCAATCCTGCGATGAAAGCCAAGTACGGCGTCGACTCCATGCCCGAAACCGCCGAAAACGTGGCAGAGGACTTTAAGATCAACCGCGCCGACCAGGATCTCTTTGCCTACCGCACCCAACAACGCTGGGCCGCCGCGAACGCCGCCGGCTTCTTCAAAAGCGAAATCGTCCCGGTGACCATCCCGCAAAAGAAGGGCGATCCCAAAGCGTTCGACACCGACGAACATCCGCGCCCCGACACAACGCTCGAAGCCCTGGCCAAACTCAGGCCCGTCGTGAAACCCACCGGCACTGTCACCGCTGGCAACGCATCGGGTGTGAATGACGGTTCGGTCGCCCTCATCCTCGCCACCGAAAGCGCTGCGAAGAAACATGGTCTGACGCCCAAAGCCCGCGTCATCGCCACCGCCGCCGCCGGAGTCGCCCCCCGCATCATGGGCATGGGCCCCGCCCCCGCCACCCGCAAGGTGCTGGCCAAGGCCGGCCTCAAACTGTCCGACATTTCCGTCATCGAACTCAACGAAGCCTTCGCCGCCCAAGCCCTCGCCGTCACCCGCGACCTCGGCCTCCCCGACGACGACCCGCGCGTCAACCCCAACGGCGGCGCCATCGCCATCGGCCACCCCCTGGGAGCCAGCGGTGCCCGTCTCGCCACCACCGCGCTCTATCAGCTCCACAAAACCAACGGCAAATACGCCCTCTGCACCATGTGCATCGGAGTCGGCCAAGGCATCGCGATGATCATGCAACGCGAATAGCGGAATGCGCTCGACTCACGATGCACGGGTTGCTCCCGCTTGCAGCACCCTGTCAACTTATGTGCGCACTCAGGAACGCCGCCGCCCGCCCCAGCGCTTCCCTCGCCTCCGGCACCAGCGAATGCCAGGTATGAAACACGTGGAAGCAATCCGGATAAATTTCCAGATGCACTTTCACCTTCGCCGCACCAGCCTTGCCGGCCAGCCGCACCGAATCGTCCAGCAACGTCTCTTCGCTGCCCACTTGAATGATCATGGGCGGCAGCCCGGTCATATCGCCCTGCAGCGGCGAAACCAGCGGGTCAGCTTTCGAATGCCCCTGCAGATACATGCTGGACATCCCGCGCAGCATGTCGGGGCCCGCCAGTAATTCCACAGCTGCTTTCGTGACGATGGTGCGGCCCGTTAGGTCATCATCCATCGAAGTTTGATCCATCCATGTATGGTCAACCCAGGGCGCAATCAAAAACGCTGCCCCCGGCATCGGCAGCCCCGCCGTCCGGGCCTGAAACAGGGTTGCCAGCGCCAACGCCCCACCCGCCGAATCGCCAGCAACGGCAATCGACCCGGCAGCGATGCCTTGCCCCAACAACCACCGGTAGGCCGTCAGGCCGTCTTCAGCCGCGGCAGGAAATTTGTGTTCAGGAGCCAAGCGATATTCCACTGAGAACACCCGCATGTTGGCCAGGCGTCCGAGCTCGCCAGACAATCCTCGCCAGGAGCTGGCTGTTCCCACGAAGTAGCCACCTCCATGAAAATAAAGGATCGTTTTGTTGGCGGAGGTGGTTGAATCAGTCGGCGCATTCTGGGACCAGATCCCTTTGACCCTATTTCCGTCCGTCGTCTTTTCGTCAACATCGGTAAAGGAAACTCCCGGCGACAACGGCAGACTGGCGTTGGCTCCGTTGGCGAAAGCGCGCATTTGTTCAACGGTGGGATTGGTGGGAAGCTGCGAGCCCGCAGCGCGCATCAGGGCCCAAATTTTTTCGAGATCGGCGTTCATGATTAGAAATGTTATCAGATTGTTTTTCAAACACCGCTCTCAGCGATCGCCCTCAGCTAGCGGCATCGCATTAACATCCACCGCAAAAACAAGTAGAATTATTTCCACATGCGAATCGCCTTTGGCTTCCTCGTTTGCGCCCTATCGTTCGATCTGGGCGCGCAATGGCTCAATTACCCCACCGCAGGAGTTCCGCGCTTGCCGGACGGCAAGCCCAACCTCTCCGCGCCCGCACCCCGCAGCAGCGACGGCAAACCGGATCTCTCGGGAATCTGGGGTTTGCCATGCCCGGTTGGCAACGCCGTTGCCAGTGACGGCTACAAAGGTCTTCCGAATGTTTTTTGCGCCACCGAAGTCGCCATTCCGCCGGAGTTCGCCAACATCGGCCAGTCGCTCAAAGAGGGCTTGCCGTACCAGCCCTGGGCCGCCGATCTGGTGAAGAAAACCCGCTTGGCCGCCCGGCCGAACGATCCGATGTCCCGTTGCCTTCCCCCCGGCCTCATCCGTCTGGAAGTGTTTCCCCTGTTCCGCAAGATGATCCAGATTCCGGGCCTGCTGGTGATCCTGAACGAACAAAACGCCAGTTACCGGCAAATTTTCACCGACGGGCGGCCCCTGCCCGCCGATCCAAATCCTTCCTGGAACGGCTATTCATCCGCTAAATGGGACGGCGATACGTTGGTGGTGCAAAGCATCGGCTTCCGCGATGGCATGTGGCTGGACACCGGCGCCAGCCCGCTTACTGAAGCCGCCCGCGTCACCGAAAAATTCCGCCGCCCAAATTTCGGGACCTTGAACATTGAACTCACCGTCGACGATTCCAAAGCCTACACCAAACCCTGGACCATTCACATAAAGCAGATCCTGGCAGCGGACACAGAACTGTTGGACTACATCTGCGCGGAAAATGAAAAGGACGTGGCGCATTTGCCGTCCAAGTTGCCGTGACGAAAAAACGATGCAACCTCACCGCCGTACTTCTAAGCGCGCAATACTGAAAGCGTGAGTCTATATCGGATTGCACTCGCCAACCTTCCTTATCCCGCGACGCCAGAGGAGTCGGTGGCACTGGCGGTGGCGGCGGTGTCTGAAGCCGGGGAGCAGCGTGCCGGGGTGATCTGTTTTCCCGAATGTTTCGTTCCAGGCTATCGTGCGCCGGGCAAAATAGTGCCTCCGCCAAATGCAGAGTTTTTGGAGCGGGCGTGGTCGGCCATTTCAGCGGCCGCTTCGAAAGCAGGCGTGGCGGTGGTGCTTGGCACGGAGCGCCTGGTGAACGGCACGGCGCTGCTTACGGTTTTGGTCATCCATCCCGATGGCAGGAGGGCGGGCTTTCAAGATAAAGTGCAGCTGGATCCGACCGAGGAATCGATCTATGTTGCGGGCACGGAGCGGCGCGTGTTTCACGCCGGTCCGATGACTTTCGGAGTGGCGATTTGCCATGAAGGCTGGCGTTATCCGGAAACCGTTCGCTGGGCCGCGCGGCGTGGAGCACAGGTGGTGTTTCATCCCCATTTTGGTGAGGCGGAACCCGGCGGCTACCGGCCGGTGAGCTTTGCCGATCCTGCGAACACCTTCCATGAGAAGGCGGTTTTGTGCCGGGCCGCCGAAAATACTTGCTACTTTGCGAGTGTGAACTGTGCCAGCCCAGGGTCGCCCACAACCTCCGCCGTGGCCGCGCCTGATGGAACGCTCCTCTGCTATCAGCCTTACGGGAAAGCAGGTTTGCTCACTGCGGATTTGGATTTGGAGAAGGCGACAGGATTGCTGGCGGTGCGATGCAGATATGCCTAGGCCGCGACAGCAACCGCCCTACTTCTCCGCTTTCTTCTCGGCCTTCTTCTCCGAAACCCGCGCTGCCTGCAACACGCCTACCAGACCGTAATTGCCTTCATGGCAAGCGTATTCGTATACCGGCCCTTTGGTTTTATTCATCGGCACCGACCCCGACCACGGGCGTGAAAACGTCGCCGGATCTTCGACTGTAAAATCATAAGTAATCGTATCCGCGCTGGTGCGTGTAATGCGTTCCACCACGCGCAGGTTTTCAGTCGAGCCCCGGAACTGGCTCTTGCTGGAAAAATTCGTGGTTTCGACAACCAGTGTGTTTCCCTCCCAATGCCCGCGCGAATCGCCCAGCCACGGTCGAATCCCGGCGGGAAGGTGCGGTCTTTTAACGATGGGTATTATGCGCACATCGTGAATCATCTCGATCACAATCACGACGGAGTCCGCTGTTTGAAAAATCTGATAAGTGTTATTGTACGGTCCCGGCAACATTGGCGGTCCGGCCGAACCCCACAGCAAACAGTGATCGGTCAGCGCCAAATCCTCCGGGCTATCCGCCGGATGCTGGCGAGTGTATTCGGCGGCTTTCGCCAACCGCGCACGGCCCTCGCTTGAATACGGAATGCGCCCGGCAGGTGGATCCACAATGAGCGACGTCCGCATGGTCTTCACAATGTGCGAGCCGCGATCAAACCACGCCTGGTTGTAGGCCCGGTTCATGTCGGTCTGCCCGTCGCCATCGCGGCGGTCGCGGTTGTTGGCATAGAGCAGCGCTTTTTCGTACGCCGCCGCTTCCTGCGGCGTAAAGAATGGCTTGTCCGCCAAATCCGCCGGCCGCTCCAGCGGCGTCATCGTGGCGGTGTCCCAAACCCCTTGCAGATCGGGCTGTCCGTCGATGGTGCGGGGCGGTGTCCAAGGTGCCGCGGTTTGCGCAAATAGCGGCATCGCTAGGAAGGCTGCGACTAGAACGATCTTCTTCATAAGCCTCTACACCCTCACCCCATTGCGCAAAATCGCGCCGCGGCCGATCTGTCCGATCGACGGTGTGCCCATTTGCCTCATGGTCAAGCTCAGCTCCGCGCGTAATATGTCCAGGACTTGTTCGACGCCCTCTTGGCCAAACGCGGAAAGCCCATAAATATACGGCCGCCCGATGCCCACGCCACGTGCGCCCAGCGCCAGTGCTTTGTAAACATCCGACCCTCGCCGGAACCCTCCATCGACGAACACCGGAAACTGCGCGCCGACTGCGTCCACCACTTCGGGCAGAATATCGATGGTGCCGCGTCCGGTCTCCGCCGCGCGGCCGCCGTGATTGGACACGATTACGCCATCGGCCCCGTGTTCGCGCGCCAGCTTGGCATCTTCCGCGGTGTCGATCCCTTTCAGCAGCAGCTTCATTTTGGTCATCTTCTTCAGACGCTCCACCCAACTCCAGGTGGCGCCCGGCGGATTCATATTTCCTGAAAGCCCCGCAAACATGGGCTTGCGTTGGTTGCTGGAAGTATTCGCGCCCGCCGTGGGCGATGTCGCGTGGCAGCTTAAACAATCGCGCTGATCGGTTCTGGTGAACCGCGTTGCGGTTTCCGTATTGCGGCCGGCCAGAAGATCGATGGTCCACGCCAGCACCGGGCACCCGGCGGCCTCGGCGCGCTTCACCAGCTTTTCGGTGTCGTCCCAAGTGGTGGGCATGTACAACTGAAACCATGGGGCCGTGCCCAGCGCTTTGCCGACGTCCTCAACGGCGACGGAAGAAACCGTCGACAACATTTGCATGGCTTTCTTGGCCTTCGCCGCCCGCGCCGTGGCGATTTCTCCATCCGGATGAAACGCCTTCTGGCTGCCGACAGCGCTAATGTAGACCGGCGATTCCCACTGCGCCCCGAACACCTCCGTCTTCAGGTCCGCGGTGGTCACATCCACCAGCCGCCGTGCACGCAATTGATAATGATCGAACGCCTCGCGATTCATGCGCAGCGTTTTGTCGTCGTCCACGCCGGTGGCCATGTAACCCCAATGTGCCGGGGGCAAAACCCTGCGCGCCACTGGTTCAAAATCCATCACACTCAAAGCGTCTTTTGCGCTGGTGATGGTGTTAGTGGAAGTCGGGCTTTGCCCATAAGCCGCAGCCGCCAACGGACTCGCAGCTAGAAATCGCAAAAACTCACGGCGATAGGAGGTCATGGGTTTATTCTAGCGAGAAGCTGCGGCAGCCCGAACCACTGCCGCCCTGTCGCCGGCTCACGCATTTTGGTGTATTCTTGGCCCCATGGGATTTTCAATTCTTTCCAGCGCCACTGCTCGCCTACGATTTCCATCCTGCATCAATGTCGCTCTGATCGTTTTGTTTGCGCCCATCGCAGCAACTTCGCTATCTGCCCAATGGCTGAAGGTGACCACCCCCGGCGTTCCGCGCAACGCCGATGGCAGTGTGAACATGTCGGCCCCCGCGCCGAAGCTGGCGGACGGCAAGCCTGACTTTTCTGCAGTCTGGATGACCGGGGAGCCTAACACTCGCCGGGGAGGCGGCGTCTTGTCCAGTCCCAAGCAGGCCGCGGGCCCAACAGATGCGCAAGCTCCAAACAATTCCTCCACCAGCAATCCCTCCACCAGCAATCCCTCCACCAACGACAAGCCTGGTGACGCAGAGGTAATCACCGCCTCGCGCCAAATGTCCAACATCGGCGTGGATCTTCCCGGAGGCCTGCCCTATCAACCTTGGCTTGTGCCCATCGTGAAAGAGCGCACGGCCAACGATGCTGTAGACGATCCCCACATCCGCTGCCTGCCCGATAACTTTATCCGCGCCTACGGCCTGCCGCATCTACTGAAGTTCGTTCACTCGCCGGGCCTGTTGTTGATGCTGAATGAAATGAACGCCGGATACCGGCAGGTATTCACCGACGCGCGGCCGCTGCCCAAAGATCCAGCTCCCGCCTGGCAGGGATACTCGTCGGGAAAATGGACGGGCGATACGCTGGAAATCGACACGATCGGACTCCGCGACGATACCTGGATCGATTGGAATGGCAGCGTGGTAACGGAACAAGCAAAAGTACGGGAGCAAATCCGGCGCCCTGATTTCGGACATCTGGAAATTCGGGTGACCGTGGACGACCCCAAGGCTTACACGAAGCCGTGGACCGTCACACTAAAGCAGCGCATCGTAGTGGACGCTGAACTGATCGACGAAGTCTGCCTGGAAAATGAGCACTCGCTCACGCACATGAAGTAATCGCAGATTAGCAAGCAGTGTTGAACCTACAGTACTCATAGTGCCCAAAAACTGCGGCCACGCGAATTTCTTGGCATAAAGTGACCGGGACGGCTTAGAATAACCGCATGTGTCGTCACCTGTCCTTCCGGGTCTTTTTCACTGTCATTGCGTGCCTGACTTCAGGCGTGGAGTTGAGGGCGGCCAGCAACCCGATCACCCTGGAAAACCAGCAGCCGGGCACCGCGGATTGGGGAATCCTCACCGCCGGACACGATCAGAATCTCGAAATTAAGGGTTACGCGTCGGCCACCAGTGTCAATGCCGGCCAAACGCTTTCGTTTTCCGTGACGGTGACACCGGCGCAAACCTATACCATCGACATCTTCCGAATGGGTTGGTATCAGGGTCTGGGAGGCCGGCTGATGCAACACATCGGCCCCATCGCGGGGAAGCACCAGGCGGCCTGCCCTGTTACCAGCACCACCGGGTTTAGGGAATGTAACTGGGTGCCGGATACCACCATAACCATTCCTGGAACTTGGACCACCGGCGTGTACCTGGCCTTGCTGACGAATGCCAGAGGTTTCCAGAATTACATGACCTTTGTGGTGCGCGACGATGCGCGGAAGGCCGATTTTCTGTTTCAACAATCGGTGACCACTTATCAGGCCTACAACAATTTCCCGGACGACGGCAAGACTGGAAAAAGTCTGTACGACTACAACAGCTACGGCGCGAACACCGTTTCGGGAACCCCCAGAGCGGTAAAGGTATCGTTCAACCGGCCCTATACGGATCTGGGCGACGGGCAGTTTACCCAGTACGAGATCTATTTTGTGCAATGGATGGAGTCACAAGGCTACGACGTAAGCTATTCCACCGATGTGGACACCCATGCCAATGGGGCGGCGCTTTTGAGTCGCAAGGCGTTTATCTCGCTGGGGCATGACGAATACTGGTCCAAAGCCATGCGCGATGCCGCGGAGCAAGCCCGCAACAGCGGCGTAAGCCTGGGCTTTTTCGGCGCCAATATCGCGTATTGGCAGGTGCGTTTTGAATCGTCGCCGCTAAACGGAGTGGCCAACCGGGTGCTGGTCTGCTACAAGGACCAAACCACAGACCCCGTGCAAGGCCCCACGACGACCGTGCAATTCCGCGATCCTTTCCTGAATCGGCCGGAGCAAAGCCTGCTGGGAATCATGTCATCGGCGGTCAGCAATTCCTCCTTCGATCAGCCACCGCTGACTTATGTGGTGACCAATAGTTCGCATTGGGCGTATGCGGGAACGGGCCTGGTAAATGGCAGCACAGTGCCGCAGATTGTGGGCTACGAAACCGACCGGCAATTCACGGAATATCCGCTACCCAGTTTCGTTCCGGGCACCTATACACTCTTGTCGCACTCTCCGGTGACGGACATTTACAGTGGGCTGGCGGATTACCAAAGCTCCTCGGTGTACCAGGCGCCCAGTGGAGCGTGGGTGTTCGCGGCGGGGTCGATTGACTGGTCTTGGGCGCTACTGAATCCGGGTTATGTAAGCACACCGCTCCAGCAGATGACCCGCAACATCTTGAATCGGTTTGTGAGCGCAGGTGCGCCGGGTGCGCCCAGTGCCCTGACCGCCACCGCCGTGTCGGCCGCGGAAATTGACTTGCGCTGGACAGCAAATTCCACCAATGAGACCGGTTTCGTGGTGGAGAGCAGCCTGACCAGTACTTTCGCCACCATCACCAGTTTCAATTTAGCTGCCGGGCAGACGACGTTTCAAAATACCGGCCTCACCACCGGCACGACCTATTTCTACCGCGTTAAGGCCATCAACACGGCGGGCAGTTCCGGCTATAGCAATACGGCCAGCGCAACGCCCGCAAGTGTTCCGGCCGCGCCCAGCAATCTAAGCGCGGCGACGTCGTCCACCACGCAGATCAATTTGGGCTGGACCGACAATTCCAACAACGAAAACAATTTTGTACTGGAACGCGCGTTGACCAATGCGTTCAACACCGTGACCAGCTTTACGCTGGCCGCCAACCAGACCACCTATAGCGACAGCGGACTGGCCGCCGGTACAGCCTATTTCTATCGCGTAAAGGCTACCAACGCGGTGGGCAGTTCGCCTTACAGCAATATCGCCACTGCGACCACCACCGCAGCGCCACTTGCAATTGCGCCCGCCACGCTTGGCGGTGCGGCGCTGGGCACGGCGTACACGGCAGTCCTAACGGTAACGGGGGGAAGCGCGCCGTTTTCGTGGACCATCAGCGCGGGCGCTCTGCCGGCCGGGTTGGGCATTAACGCCAGCAGCGGTTTGATCAGCGGCACACCAACCGCCACCGGAATTTTTAACTTTACTGTGAAGGTGACCAACGCCACGCAAAGCGGGACCATCAATTACAGCATTACGGTGGCAGCGGGCTCCGTTCCCGCCATTCCCGGCGGCGTGAAGGCTGTAGCGGGCAACGCTCAGGTGACGGTGAGTTGGACGGCCAGCGCCGGGGCCACTAGCTATATCGTCCGGCGGGCCACGGTGAGCGGCGGGCCCTACACCCAGGTGGGTGCGCCCGTTGCCGTGAGCTTCCCCGACACTGGCCTGACCAACGGCACCACATATTATTACGTTGTGGCGGCGGTGAACGCGAATGGGGCCAGCGCGAACTCCAACCAAGTGTCGGCAACGCCCACGGCCGCCAAAATTGCGCTGGTGCAGTCGGCACACACACTTTGGAGCCCCACCGCGTCGTTTAGCGGGAATAATACCGCCGGAAATACGATTATCGTAAGCGTGTCCTGGACTTACTCGGCCAAGACCACGATCTCAGACAGCCAGGGGAACAAATACGTCGCTCTCCCCGAATTTACGGGCGGGGTTCCGGGTGCCTTGGCGAATCAAATTTTCTACTATGCCACCAACATCAAAGCGGGAGCCAACACAATTACCATTGCCGGGCCGGCTGACACGGACGCGGTGGGCATCACGATTGCCGAGTATTCCGGCGTAGCGGCCAGCAATACTTTGGGCATCACATCGACCATCGCGGCGCCGGGGCTGACCACCACGCCGCAGTCGAAAGTGTTCACTCCATCGATCCCTGGATCGCTGATTCTAGTGGCGTTTGCGGACCAGGCTTACACGCAGACCGCGGTGACAGCCGGCCCTGGCTATACGATGGTGCGAGCCGACGGCCTCCACGCTGATGGATTGGAGGCGGCTACCAATTTAGCGGCCACTGCTCAAACAGCAAGTTTCGGAGTCACCACTGCCACCGATACCTGGGTGATCTATGTGGCGGAGTTCCAGCCGGCACCCTAGCGGCAGAGAAGAGTGTTGGCCCAACAAGTGACCTGCCTGCCTCCAAAGACGGGTCAAACGCGACGTTCCCTACTTGTGCCGCCGCGTAATGTCTCATTCTATCAATCATTTACGCGTCCCAAGATCAGCGTCGGCGACTAGCTCGCCAGCCGGTGGTTCCTGGAAAGAAGCAGAAAAACCAGGAGCAACTGGCAGTTGCTCCTGGTTTTTTGCTTGGTTTTTCGCTTGGTTTCTGCATCACGAGTCTTCCCGAGCATCCGGCAAAACAAAACACTAGAATAAAGATCATGCCCGCCGTCATCAGTGACCACCAAATTTCGTCCAAGTACGAAGCCGTCATCGGTTTGGAAGTGCACGTTCAGCTCGCCACACATACCAAAATATTCTGCGGTTGCCCCACCAGTTTCGGCGCTGCGCCGAACTCGAACGTCTGCCCAGTTTGCCTGGGCTTGCCCGGCGCCCTGCCCGTGTTGAACAAACATGCAGTGGAATTGGCCATCGCGGCGTCACTCGCCATCGGCTGCAAAATCAATCCAAAAAGCGTTTTCGCTCGCAAGAATTATTTCTATCCGGATCTGCCCAAGGGCTACCAGATCTCGCAATATGATCAGCCGCTGGCTGAGCACGGCCACATCGACGTGGCGGTGGACGCGGTTCAAAAACGTATCGGCGTCACGCGGGTTCACATGGAGGACGACGCTGGAAAAAGCATTCACGACGGCTTCAAGGACTCCGATCGCTATACTTATGTCGACCTGAATCGCAGCGGCACGCCACTGATCGAAATTGTCAGCGAGCCCGATATCCGCAGCTCCGACGAAGCCCATGCGTATCTCACCGAACTCAAGCAGGTGATGCAGTATCTGAACGTCTCGACCTGTGACATGGAGAAAGGCCACCTGCGCTGCGATGCCAACGTCAGTGTGCGACTGCGTGGCGCGAAAGAGTTCGGGACCAAGGCGGAAGTAAAGAATGTGAACTCCTTCCGCTTCGTGAAAATGGCGATTGATTGCGAAATTGCGCGGCAAATCGCGGTGATCGAAGGCGGCGGCAAAGTGATTCAGGAATCGCGTCTGTACAATCCCGATGCCGACGAAACCGTCAGCATGCGCAGCAAGGAACACGCGCATGACTATCGTTATTTCCCTGAACCGGACCTGCTGCCGTTGATGATTTCCGATTCCTGGATGAAGTCCATTGAGGAGACTACGCCGGAACTGCCCGCTTCGCGCCGGCAACGCTTCATCGAAAATTACGGGTTGCGCGAATATGACGCCCAGGTCCTCACCGCCACGCGCCCCATGAGTGAATACTTTGAGAAGACCGCTGTGATCAGCAATGATGCCCGCGCCGCCGCGAATTGGGTGATGGGCGACCTTTCGGCTGTGCTTAAAAGCGAAAACAAAGAGATTGAAGATTCACCCGTCCCGCCCCAACGCCTGGGCCAATTGATTGCGTTGATCACGTCAGGCAAAATCAACGGCAGAATGGCGAAAGACATCTTTCCCAAAATGGTGGAAACCGGCGACGACCCGGAAACCATCATGCGCCGCGAAGGCCTGGAATCGATCAGTGACGAAGGTGCGTTGGTAAAAATTATCGACGAAGTGATCGCTGCCAATCCTAAACAAGTGGAACAGTACAAAGGCGGCAAGCAACAAGTGATCGGCTTCCTGGTCGGCCAGGCCATGAAGGCCAGCCGGGGGCAAGCGGATCCTGCGGTGGTGAATCGGATGATGAAGGAGCGCCTGTAGCCGCGAACCTACCGCGCCGCCACCACCCGCAACGGCTGATCCAGCTTAAACGTCAGCACGGTTTCCGCCGGGACTTTAATCGCATTTCCTTTGGTGAGCAACTGCGTGAGCAAGCCCGCTCCCGCGCCGGAACCCGCGCCAATCGCCGCGCCTTTTCCACCGCCCGCAATCGCTCCGATGATCGATCCCACTGCCGCGCCGCCACCGGCAAATATTCCGGTGCGCCTATTTTTGCCCACCCCATCACGGCCGTGTTCCACGATGTCGCTGGTGTTCAGCGTATATTTTTGCCCTTCCACGGAGACCGACAGCAGGTCCAATTGCAGGTCCAACGCGCTGTGAAAGCGGTCACCTTTCGATGCGGAGCGGATCACCACCATGGCGTTGGAGCCCCGCGGCACTACCACGTCACCCTTGGCATCAGTCAGGTCGCGCGCTACTTCCGCGGCGTAAGTCTGGCCCTCCACGGCTTTACTGGAATCGATGGTTTCCTCCAGGCGCACCGGAAACTCCGCGCCTTCCATCAACAACAAGCTGCGCGAGCGAATCTTATTCTCTGCCGGATGGTAATGCTCCTCATGCGCGGCATCGGCGCTTACCGCCACGTCTGGACCGGGCGTGTCAGGCGTGTCATACGACACCAGCTTCACTTGATCCGTCTGAATTTCGATAGGCAGCTTGTCGTCCTGCACCAACGTTATTTGTAAGGTTGTACTTTGCGTGATGGATCCCTTTAGGCGCTTTCCATCGCGCATCACCACCGTGGCATGGGCGCCGGTAGCGGTCCCTTCCAGATTCGTGCAAGAAGTGCAGGCGGCCGATAACACAGCCACCGTCAACAAAATAGATCGTCGCATAAAATCCACCAACTCCGCAGAGTAGATGCCCGATGTCCGGAAAGCGTTACAACATTTTGTTGCCGATTTATGGAAACATTACTCGCTGGATGATTCAGGCCGAATGCCCAGCGTTTCGCGGATGTGAGCCAGGGTTGAGGAATCGCTCACCACCTCCTCCAGCCAGCGATCGAGCGACAATTCGCCCCAGCGTGCGGCGCGCTGCACCAGGTAGGAAACCGGACTGTGCGGCTCCGTGCGCGCAAAAAACTCGGCCACCTCTTGTAAGCGCCGCAACGCTTCGGCGCGGCTGCCGGGCGCGCCGGCGGGGCCGCCGAATGATGCCGGCGCGCCGCCAGAATCGGTGAGCTCCGTTGCGGCCGCGGTACGCATCGCCGAACCCGCCGGCGCTGGCTTGGTGCGCAACAGATCTTCGATTTTGTACTGCACTTCCTGTAAGCCCTGGCGCAGTGCGCCAAAATTCGGAATGGGGTCTTCCAAATTCTCTACGCCTGGCGCCGAGCGAAATTTTTCGTCCACCAGATTGCGAACTTCTTCCAGCGCCTGCTGGCACCCCTCACCTGCCGCCACCAGATCCTGGTAAAACTTACGCGGGGTTTTCTCCACCGCCTTTTCCAGCGCTGCGCGCAGCTCCTGCGCTTCCGCCATCAAGCCGTCGCGAGTATCCGCGCTGGCCTGCGACGCTTTCTCCCCTTTATGCTGCGCATTCTGCCATTCCCAGAACGCATGCGTTTCGCCATCCACGCGAACGGTCAGTTCCAGATCGGCCAAAGTCTTTTGCACCAGCCGGTCAAAACGCTCCAGCCACATGGCCCGCGGCTCTAAATCGTTGTCAGCTGCCCGCGGATACATTTCCTCCCACCAACGTTCGTGCATGCCGTGCAGCAGCAGGATCCCATCGTGAATTCCCGCCAGGCCATGCACCCGCGCCAGTGCTTCGGTCAGATAGGCCACCAGCGTCAGATCCTTGGTCTTGTTGGTCAGCGCTTCCGTGCACAGCGCAATCACTTTGGGGAAATCGGCCACGCGCGCTTGTCCGTCGCGCAGCTTGCCCACCGATTCGTCCACGGCGCCGCCGGGATCGTCAGTCGTGCGCAGTTCGTTGATCTTGTCGAATAACGGCGAGCGATTCAGATCGGCGCCGGCAGGGGCGTCCTCACGAATCGGCGCCAGCAGCGCCGCAAGATCAATCAAGGTTGGTTCGGCCATTTGCGACTGATTATAGCGGAGCCGTATGCCCGTGGCGCGACTACACGCTTACGACATTCGTCAGGCCAAACGTTTTATAGGCCAGGCGGCCTCCACCCGTTCCCCACGGCAGGCGTAAATGGTGTCGTAGAGGTTCGCCGTGGGATCGCAGTGCGGTGGAATGAATTCCACGCGGTCGCCCAGACGCAAATGGGTGAAAACGGGCGAGGCCGTTTCTGTTTTGCGAAAAACCTCCGGCCGCGCATGCTGTTCCGGGGCATCTGGTGTGAAATCGACATACCCGAACTCGTCGCCACCCCAGCGATACTTGCTGCCGGGCAAATTCACGGCCTCCGGCCCATAGCCACGATCGGTGGAAAATGCCTTAAAGCCCGCATCTACGGTGACGAAACCCGCGTGATTGGCGCTAACCACCGTGGCCACTACGGTCATCGCGTGGCGGAAATCCAGGCCCGCGCGCGCATAGGCCAAGTCCATCATCACGTAAGAACCGGCCTGCAATTCGGTAAGCTGCGGCAGCGCGGTGTCCACTTGCCAGGTGCCAGTGCTGCCGCCACTCAGGATTTCTGTCGACAGCCCTTTGCGCATCATCGCATCGCGAACTTCTTGGGCGCGGCCAAAGGCCTCGCTCGAAACACGCGTGCGTTCCTCACCCGGCGCGGCATGCGAACCCACCACCGAATAGGCCTGCAGCCCACGCAGCTTCAAATGAGAAGCCCGATCCACCGCTTCGGCAATCTTTAGCGCCTGATCGAAGGTCGCTCCCGTGCGATGATCACCGACGTCCAAATCCACCAGCACGTCCACCTTACGATCGGCAGAAAGCGCCGCTTTCTGGTACCACTCGGCTTGTTGGAGGTGATCGACAACCACCATCGCGCGCGTGTCCACAATGCGCTCAATCTTCTTGGGATGTGCCACCGGTGAAGTGAGCAGCATTCCTGAAACGCCCGCCCGCGCCATCAATTCCGCTTCCGCAAGCGTAGCCACGCAAACACCAATGGCCCCGGCGACAATTTGGCGCTTGGCGATTTCAGAACATTTATGCGCCTTTACGTGCGGCCGCAGATGCTTGCCCGCCGTCTTCACATGAGCGGCCATGCGCGCTACGTTGTCCTCGAAGGCATCTAGATCCAGCAAAAGCGCGGGGGTGAGGATTTCTTGTTTGGTCAGCATCTACTTTTTTTGTGAAGCCAGCATGGCCTGCATTTCCTTTTCCTTCTGATCAATATAGGCCAAATAACCCGCGTGATCGACGAACGGATTCGGGTCGTCCTGGCCCCGTTTGAGCGACTTCGCGTATTTGCCTTGCAGATCGTAAAAGGTTCCGTGTGCACCCAAAAACACATCGCACGGCAGCGCACGCAGTTTCTTATATGTCGCGGCGTAGTCCTCCGCAATCTGCGGATAGTCTTGGTTGTTTATCAGCACATAACCAGGGTTCGCGCCCGCGCTGCACACAATCACCACGTCGAATGATTTTCCACCCTCTTGCGCTTTCATCGTCCAGGTAGTGCAGCCCTTGGTATGACCCGCGGTCAGGTGCGCCGTCAGAGTCACATCGCCCAACTTCACCTGGTCGCCGTCGTGCAGCACGCGGTCGACGGGATGTTTCTTTCCGCCGGGCATCATTTTTTCAAGCGCAGGAACATCGCTGTCCATGGCCATCACGCGCGCGCCAGTCATTTCTTTCACCATGGCATCGGCTTCCATATGGTCGCCGTGGGCGTGACTGCCCAGCAGAATCTTTACGTCGGAAAATTTGAAGCCCAGTTGCTCCACCGATTTGCGGATCACCGGCACGGTGTCCTCAAAATCGCTATTGATCAGAATGTGTCCCTGCGGCGTGGTGATCAAATACGTCGACAGGTTATTCGAGCCGACATAGTAAATGTTGCCGATGACTTTATGGGGCGGAAACGGCTGGCTCCAGTCCTTACGCAAATTCTGGGCGTTCACTGCCAACGCAGCCATCGTCAACAACAGAAAAGTTCTCATACCCGTAAAGGATAGAGCATCTGGTCATGCGTTTTGTTACCCTTTTGTAGTGTTGGCTAGCCGTCTTGCAAGTGGCCGGACACTGGGAGTAACCTCGTGAGTTTAGTGCAGTTGGACCCCGCTTCGAAAATTGACACATCCAAAGTAAACCGGGCGCTTCTACAACAGGAACTCCAAAAGAGCATTACAGGCGAAGTTCGTTTCGACGCAGCTTCGCGCGCGCTGTATTCCACCGACGCCAGTGTTTATCGCATCAAGCCGCTGGGCGTGGTGATTCCGAAGACACGCGAAGACATCATCCGCATTGTGGAGATTTGCGCCCGCCATGCCTGCCCCATCACCATGCGCGGCGGTGGCACTTCGCAAGCCGGCCAAGCCATTGGCGAGGGCATTCAGGTAGATACGTCCAAATATTTCAATCGCTTGTTGGAGGTGAACGCCGAACAGCTCTGGGCGCGCGTGGAACCTGGTATCGTGCTGGATGAATTGAATGCGCTGTTGGCTCCGCTGGGCATGCGTTTTGCGCCCGATATTTCCACTGCCAGCCGTGCCGCTATCGGCGGCATGATGGCCAACAATTCCTGCGGCGCGCGCAGCGTGCTCTACGGCAAAACGATTGATCATGTACTGGAGCAAACGGTGGTCTTGTCGGACGCAAGTGTGGTCCAGTTTAAAGAAATTCCGCGCAGCGAAGTTCCCACTGGCTCTACATTAGAGGCGGCGTGCTATCGCACTGTTCTGGAACTGGCCCGCCAGTATGCAGATGAGATCGATCGCCGCTTTCCCAAAGTTCTGCGCCGGGTGATGGGCTACAACCTGGACGAATTTGTCGACCAGAACAAGCCCGTGAATCTGGCTAAGATCATGGTGGGATCGGAAGGCACGCTGGGCGTGGTGTTGGAGGCCAAGTTGCGTTTGGTCCCTTTGCCGAAAGCGAAAGCCGTGATGGTGATTGGTTTCGAGCATTTGCTGGAATCGCTGTCCGCCGCGCCGGTCATCCTAAATCACAAACCGTCCGCCATCGAAGTGATGGACAAGGCGATCCTCGATAACACGCGTCAAAACGCGAACCTGGATAGCATTCGCAATAAGTATGTTTCGGGCGAACCGGCGTCCACTTTGTGCGTGGAAATGTATGCGGACAACAAAGAGGACCTGCCCCCGCGCATGGCCGCGCTGGAGCAAGATCTGCGCGAACGCAAACTCGGTTATCACTATCATTCGGAATTCGACATCCCCTCGCAAGCTCGTATTTGGAGCCTCCGCGAAGCCGCTCTGGGGCTTTCTATGGCAATGAAGGACGACGCCAAATCGATTTCGTTCGTGGAAGATACGGCGGTGCCACCGGAAAAACTGAGCACCTTTATCGGCGAGTTTCTCGAGATCGTTCACGGACACAACACTACTGCCGGTATTTACGCGCATGCCTCCGTCGGCTGTCTGCACGTACGCCCCGTGATCAACATGAAAACCGAAGCAGGGGTGCGCCAGTTCGAAGCCATCGCGCAGGATGTTGCCGATCTGGTTCTGAAATACGGCGGAGCTTTGTCAGGTGAACACGGCGACGGCCTGGTGCGCAGTCCCTTCATGCGCCAGATGTTCGGCGAAACGCTTTACGGCGCTTTCAAGGAAGTAAAGCAGGCCTTCGATCCGCACAATATTTTCAATCCCGGAAAGATTATCGACGCGCCGCCGCTCACCAATAATCTGCGCTTTGGGGCCAGTTATAAAATCGCCAATCCCAAAACATTTTTCGACTACACCGAATACGGCGGCCTGGGCGGTGCCGTGGAAATGTGCAGTGGCGTTGGTGCGTGCCGTAAAAAGTTAGCGGGCACGATGTGTCCTTCTTATATGGCCACCCGTGACGAGCGCGATTCCACACGCGGCCGCGCCAACGTTTTGCGCACCGCGATGACCGGCCAGTTGGATGAGGCGGGTTTGGGCGACGAAGGCGTACACCAGGCGCTGGATCTATGTCTCGAGTGCCGCGCCTGCAAGGCCGAATGCCCGGTAGGTGTGGATATGGCGCGCTATAAAAGCGAGTTTTTGGCCGATTACTATTCACGCCACGGAACGCCGCTCAGTGCAAGAGCGATGGGTAACGCCAAAGCCATGGCGGAATTGGGCAGCGCGTTCGCGCCGCTTTCGAATTGGGTGATGGGCAGCGCGCCTGCACGTTGGCTGAACGAAAAAATGACCGGCGTGGATGCGCGGCGGCGCTTGCCGGAATGGAAAAGGAACACGTTTGCGCGGCAAGCAAAGGGGCGAAGCCGCTCGTCATCAAAAAAGACCGTCACTCTGTTCAACGACACCTTCACCAATCACTACGATCCCGAAATCGGCGTAGCCGCTTTCGAAATTCTGGAACGCGGCGGTTATAAAGTGGACGTGGTCCGTCCGGGCTGCTGTGGCCGTCCTTTGATCTCGAAGGGCCTTTTGCGTGAAGCCCGCGAGAGCGTCGCCCAGTTGGTGGAGGCCTTGTATCCAATTGCGCAACGCGGCGAAAGCATTTTGTTCCTGGAACCCAGCTGCCTGTCGTCGTTGAAAGAAGACGCCGCCAGCCTATTGCGTGGCGAACAGCAACAGAAGGCGCGCGTGCTCGCCAAAGCATGTTTGCTCTGGGAGGAATTTGCTGCCACTCTCGATTTGCCTTTGCAAAAAGGGCCAGAAAAGATTCTGTTGCACGGGCATTGTCATCAAAAATCGATGGGCCTGCTGCCGGCTTCGGTGAAGCTGCTATCAAAAATTCCCGGCGCAACGGTGGTGGATTTAGACGCTGGCTGTTGCGGCATGGCCGGCAGTTTCGGTTATACAAAGGATCACTATGATGTTTCGGTGGCCATTGCCAATCGCAAACTGTTGCCGGCGGTGAAAGCCATGAAGCCCGGGGAAGCGCTGGTGGCGGTGGGCACATCGTGCCGTCATCAAGTGGAAAGCCTAGCCGCGGCGCACGCGGTGCATCCCGCCGTTTTGATTCGCAATCTGCTTCAATAGGTGACTAATGCAGCCGAACGTGGCCACGGAGCCCACATCCAGCAATCCCCAATCTCGCCCCACGCGCGTGCGCCATATTGTTTTGGCGCTTACCGTAGCCGCGTACATGATTACCTACATGGACCGCCAGATTCTGGCCGTGGCGCGGCCCGTCATCCGGCAAGAGCTTGGCATATCTCTAGTGATGATGGGCTGGATCACCTTTGGCTTTCGTTTGGCGTACGCGCTGTTTCAAATTCCCGGCGGTTGGATGGGCGATCGTTTCGGCGCGAGGCGCGCTCTAACCGTCGTCGTCACTTGGTGGAGCGTTTTCACCGCTTTCACCGCGATGGCTTGGAATGCGGTCTCGATGCTGGTGATTCAGGTGTTTTTTGGCCTGGGCGAAGCCGGCGCGTTTCCCATCGCCACACGATCTCTTTCACGATGGATGCGGCCCACTGAACGCGGCTTCGCGCAAGGTGTCACGCATGCGGGCTCGCGATTAGGCGGGGCGCTTACGCCCCTCATTCTCGCCGGCTTCACTGTTTTCGGTTTGCGTTGGTCCGGCGTGATCCCCCTATTCGGATGGCGCGCCGCATTTTTGGGATTTGGTGTTTTGGGATTGTTGTGGTCCGCTGCGTGGTTCCTTTACTACCGCGATACACCCGAAGAGCACGCCAGTGTCAATCAAGCCGAACGCGACTTGATCGGCGGCGGACGCAAGCGCTCTACCGCTGCCGTACCTTGGAAGGCGATTTTTGCCCACGGCAACATTTGGGTGTTGGCCGCCATGTACTTTTGCTACAACTTCAACCTCAACGTATATCAGGATTGGTTCCCCACCTACTTGAATGACGTGCATCACATCTCCATTGCCAAGCTGGGGCTGTATGCGTTTTCGCCCTTGTTTGCAGGCACGCTGGGCGATTTGGCGGGTGGCTGGTTTTCCGATCACGTCCTGCGTTCCACCGGCAACGTGAACCTGTCGCGGCGCTGGGTTGCCATTGCGGGCTTCCTGGTTTCCGCCGCCGCCACGATTCCCGCCGTGCTGTCCACCACACCCGAACGGTCTGTCTTCTTCTACTCCATCGCCTTCTTCGCCCTGGAGTGGACCGTGGGCATTTCCTGGGCGGTGCCGCTGGATATCGGTGGCGATTTCGCGGGATCGGTTTCGGCTGTGATGAACTCCGTCGGCAACATCGGCGGCGCGATTTCCGCCACCGTGGTTACCAACACCGCGGCGAAGTTTGGCTGGAATATTCCGTTCTTCATCACCTCGATCCTGTGCCTGATCGCCGCGGCGTTGTTCTTGAAAATTGACGCGACCAAGAAAATTGCCGCGGAGTAGATGACGTGCACATTGATCCCAATAAATGCGTGGCCTGCGGTAATTGCACCTATGTGTGCCCAATGGGAGCCATTGCCATCGATCCTATTCTTAAGCGTGCCGCTGTTAACCAAAATGAATGCGTGGAATGCTACTCCTGCTTCAATGGACTCAGCCAGGAACATCTGAATCCGACATTTGTACGGGCGGTGCGCAAAGTGTTTCAAACATTGCGGCTGCGTTTTGATCCGGAGCCGGACGTCTGCCCCACCGCTGCTTTTCAGCCCGACGATCTGACATGGCCGCGCACCGTCCGCCGGGCGTTTTCCGATCCGAGGGTTCCGCACGAGTCAACCGGCGTGCACGGCCGCGGAACGGAAGAAGTAAAAACCAACGACGTCAGCGGCCGCGTGGGGGTGGGAGAAGTCGGTTTCACTATTGAATTCGGCCGCCCGGGCGTTGGCGTTTGGTTTCACGATCTGCAAAAAATGTGTTGGGCTTTGGCCAAGGCCGACGTGGCGTTTGAGAAAAAGAACCCCGTGACGTCGTTGATGAGCGACGTCGCCAGCGGCACCATTCGCGAAGATATCTTGGGCGAAAAGGTACTCTCGGCCATCGTCGAAATTAAAGTGCCCGCGTCGCGCACAGAGGAAATCGTCAGGCTGGTTTGGGAAATTGAAAAGCAGATGGACACAACCGTTGCTCTTGGAGTCGGCGCCCGCTGCGATGTTTTCGGTAACGAAAATGCAATCGAGCCCATCTTAGAAAAGCTGGGCTATCAACCGCAGCGGGCCAAGACGAACATCGGGCTCGGAAGGGAGACAAACGCTTCGTAAGAAGCGTGCAAAGAGATGACCAACACCCTCCACCGCTACGGCGATGCCAATAGTTTCCATGACGACTACGTCGTCTTCGCCATGTGCGCGCGCGGCCGCAACGATCAGGACGCGCTGCCGAAGTTGCGAAAATTCTTGGAGCTGGCGCTGCCCTTTAAGCCCGTGAACCTGGGCGATGCATCGCACGGCGGCGCCTTGCGCCCGTCAAAGAACATGAATCCGCTTTCGCACTGGAAACGCGATTACGCGCCCGATTTACAAGCCGTGGTCAACGGCCTGGATCAACTCACCACCGTTGCGGCAGTATTCGACAACCGTCCAGCCGCCGAAGATTTCGTGAAGGCGATCAAAGCGGCGGACCTGGGGCTCAGCATCAACATCTCCACGTCGATTGACGGCGCCGAACAATGCTGCCACGCCGCGGGGATCGCGCGGCATAGCGTTGGTTATTCGCTCGGCTTTGAAGGCAAGCGCGAAAAACTGCCGTCCTCGCAAGTCCTCGCACTATCCACCATGTGCGGTCATGGAATGGTAAGCCACTCGCTGGCGCAAAAGATGCTCGATTGGGTGAAAGAAGGCCGCCGCACGCCGGAGCAAGCGGCAACATATTTAACGCGCTTTTGTTCCTGCGGTGTCTTTAATCCGGCGAGAGCGGCGCGGTTGCTTTCGACGACCAACACCAACACAAATGGAGAGTGAACACCATGCTCACCGATCTCCGATCCCAACTCCGCGGCACGTTAACCATTCCCGCCGACGCGCACTACGACAATGCCCGCGCCGTTTGGAACGGCATGATCGACAAGCGCCCCGCCGCCATTGTGCATGCGCAAGGTGTCGCCGACGTGATCGCCACGGTGAGATTCGCGCGGCAGCAAAAACTTACGCTCGCCGTGCGCGGCGGTGGTCACAACGTCGCCGGCCACGGCACTTGTGACGGCGGCCTTGTGCTGGATCTTTCGCCCATGCGCTCGGTTCACGTGGATCCCATTCGCAAGACCGCCCGCGTCGAAGGTGGGGCTACGTGGAAGCAATTCGATCGCGAAACGCAAGCTTTTGGCTTGGCGACTCCCGGCGGATTAGTTTCTTCGACAGGCGTGGGTGGCCTGACGTTGGGCGGCGGCTTCGGATATTTGTCGCGCTTGTACGGGATGGTTTCCGACAATCTTGTTTCGGTCGACGTAGTCACTGCTAATGGAGCACTCGTCGTTACGTCAGAAAAAGACAATGCCGAATTGTTTTGGGGCCTGCGTGGCGGCGGAGGCAACTTCGGCGTCGCAACCTCCTTTAAGTTCATGCTTCATGATGTCGGTCCGGTCTACGGCGGGCTGATTCTGTTTCCCTTTGAGATGGCGCGGGCGGTGCTGCAACGCTATCGCGAAGCAACCGCCGCTGCGCCCGATGCGTTGACGCTCTACGCGGGTCTCCTTCCTTCACCAACAGGAGCCAAAGTTGTGGGCCTTGTCGTCGGCTATATGGGACCCGAAGACGCCGGCCGCGCGGCCATTCAACCGATTCGCGATCTCGGCACACCGCTCCTCGACACCGTCACCACCATCTCCTACTGCCAACTCCAACAACAGATGGACGCCGCCTATCCCAAGGGCATGCGCAACTATTGGAAGTCCAGTTATCTTTCCGGTCTGCCAGACGCAGCGCTCGATTTGTTCATCAATAGCGTTAAGTCTGCGCCGACGCCGCTTTGCCAAATGATCATCGAACACTACGGCGGCGCGATGGGGCGTTTACCGAAAGATGCTACCGCCTTTGACCACCGTGACGCCCAATATAACGTCATGATTTTGGGATTGTCGACAGACGACAACCACGACGCGCCCAACGCCGAATGGGCCTGCAAAGTGTGGGACCAGACGCGCCCGTTTTCCACCGGCGGCGCGTACGTAAACTACCTGGGCGAAGGCGAAGACGTGCGGTCGGCTTATAGTACGGCCACGAAATATGATCGGCTCGTCGCGCTGAAGCGCAAATATGATCCGGAGAATTTGTTTCGGTTGAATCAGAATGTGCGGCCGTAGGCCCTACAGCACAGCCGCGCCATCCAACACGAACGTCAACATTTTTGGCGGATTGGGCGGGCCAGTTGTAACCGGCGCCGCCGGTGCGTTGTGCTCTTCATCACCCGTGATCCGTGGACGCACCGCGCCGGTTCCACCCATCAACGTCACATACTGCTTGCCGTCCACCATGTACGTAACCGGCGGTGCCATGCCTCCGCGCAAACCGGTTTTGATGTCCAGGAGTTTCTCGCCGGTGTCGGCTCTATATGCTACCAAACGCCCGTCGGGAATCACTTGAAACACCAAATTCCCCGCCGTCGAAACCGTGCCTCCGCCGATGCCGCCTCCGCCGGGATTGCGCCACTTTGCTTGCTGCGTCACGGGATCCCAAGCCACCAGGGCGCCTTTCACATCTCCGTCAATCGGCTGCATGCCTGTACCAGGTGGCGGCGCCACCACGGCTGCCGTGCCGCGCGGTTTAATACCGGTGGTGTGACCCGGCCGCACTTTGAAATCGTCTTCAATTCCGTAAATCCAATTATTGTTGGTGGACGTGGGAATATAAACCAAACCCGTATTGGGATTGAAAGACATTGGCGACCAATTATGCGCACCTCCACCGCCCGGCGAAATCAAAATCGATTCGCTGCCATATTTGGCTTGCTCATTCACGATGGGCCGCCCGGTTTCTTCATTCAACCCGCGCGCCCAAGTAACGTAACCGAACGGCTGGCCTGAAATGAACTGCCCGGTAATGCGGTCCAGTACATAATAGAAACCGTTTTTGTTGGCCTGCATCAACACTTTGCGCTGGCGGCCCTTAATGGTCAGGTCAGCCAACATCAATTGCTGTACGCTATCGAAATCCCACGAATCGGCCGGCACCATTTGGAAATACCATTTTAATTCGCCGGTATCGGGCTTCACGGCCAACACCGAACACACATATAGATTGTCTTTGTCTTTTGACTTTCGCAGCTGTTCCGGCCATGGCTCGGCGTTGCCGGTCCCGACGTAAATCAGATCCGCTTCGGGGTCGTACGCCAGGCCATCCCACACCGCGCCGCCGCCACCCAATTTCCAGAAATCACCCTCCCATGTCTCCGCCGCCTTTTTCATGGCCGCGTTTTCAAACGGTTTCGACGGATCGCCCGGTATGGTGTAGAACTTCCACGCCAACCGCCCCGTTAATGCATCAAACGCCGAAAAGAATCCGCGGGTTGGCCGGTCGCCGCCGCTGGCTCCAATAATCACTTTGCCTTTGGCGATGCGCGGCGCCATGGTCAACGTATATTGATCCTGCGTGAAACCCACCCGCGCTTCCCACACCACTCTTCCCGAGGATGAATCCAGCGCCACCAGCCGCCCGTCGTTCAACGGCGCAATCACCAGATTCTGATACAGCGCCACGCCCCGATTCACCACGCCGCAGCACAGCTTGGGAAACACCGCGTCCTGATTAATTTCCGGGTCCCAACGCCAGCGCTCTTTCCCCGTACGCGCATCCAGCGCAAACACCACGCTCCAATTGGTGATTCCATAAATCACTCCATCGGAAACCAGCGGCGTATCTTCCTGCGTTCCGCCGCCCTTGCCCAAGTCGTAGGACCACGCCAGGCCCAGGCGGCTTACGTTGGTTGCGTTGATTTGATTCAGCGGGCTGTAGCGCGTCTCGGCCTGTGTCAGTCCATAGGTTAACCAGTCACCGCCAGTCTTTCCCGCTGCCTTCAACCTGGCATCATCAATCGGCTTGGTGGCCTGAGCAAAGACCAGACTCGCCCCAAAGACCAGCCCAAAAACAGTATGCATATCTTTTCTCTAAACCCGCTAAACCGTGGTGACCGACAAAAACAACGGCTGGATAAAATTGGCCGTACCGTCGGCGAAGTTGATTTCCGCGTAGGACCCGCTGCCGGCCGCCACCGCCTCCACTGTGAAACGCGCCGTCACCACCACGGGATCGCCCGCCCGCAGCGGCGCGGTGAAATCCAGGAAATGAGTCTGATCGTAGCTATCCACTTCATTGATGTTTGACTCATCCCGGTGAATGGGGTTGAAGGTTTTGGTGGGAAGATCGAAATATTGGTTGGCGATCAGCTCAACGTTCAGATCCACCTGCGCCACTTTGTGCGTCAACCATCCATCGTCCGCACGCAAAACCAAAAAGCCGTGGAACGCAAAGATCGCTGTCATCTCATAGGTGGTGGAGACCGCCGGCACAAACGTGAACAACACGTCATGCGGTGTCGGAAACGGGCCGCCGGTGGCGCCCCAGCCGGTCCCTGAGCCGCTTTCGTGCGCCTCAATTTTCAGCGGCGCCGCATCCGTGAAGATCCATCCGTGCGTGATGCCATTGGGGGCTACCGGCGGATCCAGCGGAGCCACCACGCCATAAGGCGGCACCATTTTCGCTCCATCGGCGAATTGCAGTGCCAGGCCCGCTCTATTCTTAGCGTCGAGCACGCGCGAGTCTGGCCGCGCGATCAACGGGCCGCGCGCTGTTTCCAAAAATCCCTTCAGCTCTTTCGCGTCGTTGCGTTGTTCCTGCACCAGTAGCCCTGGTTTGATTCCGGTAGAATAAATCAGTTCCAGTTGTCTTTTTTCATGCGCCTCTGCGCGCTTCTTTTGCGCAGCACTGTGCGCCTTGGCCTTTTGAAACGCGTCAAAATGCGCCTTGGCCCGCGTGTTCACCAGCTGCTCAATAAGTTGTGAAGCAGAATCTTGGATTGGCATGTCGATGAGTATATTACAAACCGGCACCGCGGCCCCGGGTGCGCGACCTGGAAAGAGTCCACGCGAAGCACTTCCGAAGCCGATATCGTTCGTTATCTTGTACCGGTTTTCGAAGCCAAAATGTTGCCTTCGATAAAACCAATTGCCGCTAAGCTATTGCGCAAAATGAAGATTTGGAGCGGGAGACGGGAATCGAACCCGCAACCAACAGCTTGGAAGGCTGAGACTCTACCACTGAGTTACTCCCGCGCTCGCACTTGGGGGTGTGTACCTTCATTATAAGCCACTCGCACTCCGGTGCGCCTTCCCCAATAATAGATCAGTGCGAACATAAATTAAAATAGAAGCGTTGTGTTTGAAACCAAGCGAGTGAGGGCACCCCATGCAGGCAGTCTGGTTTGAGAAAAAAGGTCCAGCGCGTGACGTTCTGGTGGTCGGCGAAATGCCCGATCCCACCCCCGCCCTGGGCCAGGTCCGCGTGCGCGTGCACGTTTCCGGCGTCAATCCGTCCGACACGAAAACCCGCGGCGGCTTCGGCGGCAACCTGAAAATGGAGTTCCCCCGCATTGTTCCCGGCCAGGACGGCGCGGGCGTCATCGATCAAGTGGGCCCCGGCGTCCCCGAAACAAGAATTGGTGAACGTGTTTGGGTCTATGAAGCCTATCGCGGACGCCCGTTCGGCACCGCCGCGCAATTCGTCGTCATTCCCGCCCACCACGCGGTGAAATTGCCCGATGCCATCGATTTCGACACCGGTGCCGGTCTGGGCGTGCCCGCCCTCACTTCCCACCGCTGCCTGTTCACCGATGGTGGCATTCAAGGCCAAACCATCCTGGTCCACGGTGGAGGAGGAGGCGTCGGTAACCCGGCAATTTACCTCGCCAAATGGGCCGGTGCCCGCGTCATCGCCACCGTCAGCCGCCCCGAACAGGAAGCTGCGGCAAAAGCTGCAGGCGCGGATGTGATCATCAATCGCAAAACGCAAGAAGTGATCGAAGCCGTTCGCGCCGCCACCATCGGTCAAGGTGTCGACCGTGTTGTCGACGTTGATTTCGCCCAAAATTTGCAAACCAACCTGGCGATTTTGAAAACTGGCGGCGTCATCGCCTCGTACTTCTCATCACCGCTCACCAGTCCCTTCCCTTTCATTCCCTTGATGGTCCAATGCATCACCGTGCACTGCGTGTTGGTGTACACCATGTCGCAGCGGGCCCACCGGGAAGCCATTCGCGATACCACCGCATGTCTCGAAGCCGGCCGCTATCGAACCCACGTCGGCGCCCGCTTTCCCCTCCACGAATTGGCCCAAGCCCACCAAGCCCAGGACTCCGGCTCTGTCGTCGGCAAAATTCTAATCGACTTGGTTTAGGGAATCAAATACTGAGCACCAGGCCGCGAACAACACTCAGCACACTATTTGCAAAATTGTCCTAAACAAAATTCCTACTTCTGCCGATAACGGATAGGGTATGGAGACTCACTCAGCCTACGCAGTAATGGACCGCGAACTGGCGCTTTGCCGCGTGGGCGGTGACATCACGCTCCTCAAGGAAATCGCCGCCATCTTCCTCGACGAATACCCCAAAGGGCTCGCCGATCTGCAAATCGCGCTCGACGCCGGAGACGCCTACAAATTCGAACGCGTCGCTCATGGCCTGAAAGGCTCCGTCGCCACTTTCGGCGCGCAACTCGCCGTCGACGCCGCGTTTCATTTGGAGCAACTCGGCCACGCCAAGGATCTGGCTACCGCCTCCTCCACGCTGCAGACCCTCGATCAACACTTGCGCGTCTTACACCTGGAACTGCAAGCGATCTAACGGCGCTGTTCTAACCCCGGACCTCAGTCCGCGAACGGTCACGACGAATACTTGTCACGAAGAATACTTCGCTTGGCCACCCATCTCACACCGGCAGCAATCGCTGCACCGTCCGCATTTCTCGCACCGGTGATTCGGACATGCGTCCTTCGTGCAATACACGCAAATCTCCATCGACGATTCTTCGCAAATGCTGCACGGAAATGTTTGCGCGGTTCCAGATGCTGTCATTTTATGTTGGTTGTCTTTGCTTGGTTATCTTTACTTGGTTATCTTTATCGGACTTGCTGGCGAAACCGGGCTCGCTGCCGCCGGACTGGTCTTCGTCTGGCTTGCCGCCGGTCTCGCCGCCGGCAGCTTCATCAAATCCCCCCGGCACCGCTGCGCTTCGCTATCAATCACTTTCCACTCCTGCTCACGCGTATCCGCCAGATCGGCGATATACTGCCGCAACTGATCCCGATTGCCGTAGTTCGCCGCCAAAGTGGCCACCAGTTCGTCGCCCAGCTTGGGCTCCTGATACCGCCGCACTCCTTCCGACAGCGAATTAATCATCGTCTCCACCGATTGCATACGAAAGTAAGTGGAGATTGCCAGGCTTAATTTCTCAGGTTGTTTTGCGAATTTTCGCGCCGCGTCCACCAGATAACCGGCTTCCAGCTGTGTGCTGAGCGCCTGCGCAACATACGCCGCCGGAGCCCCGTTCTTCTCCCACAGCTCCGGATCCAGCCGGCCCAGCACCGGAGTCAACCGCGCCGCCTGATCCGCCAACACCCCGGCGGTCTGCGAAATATCCCACGGAGCCGAAACCCCTTGCGCATTCGCGCGTGCAAACAACATCAGCAAAGCAGCAGACCAAAGTGCGGTTTTCATAGGCCTAGTGCCAGTTTCGCACTTATTTGGCCGGCGGGTTCTTAATGCTCCCGTACATCGCCTCCACAAACATATCAATCGTCCACGGCCCCGACGTCGACCCATACTCCGGGTCATAATCCATCGTCGGCCGCGCCGCCTTAATCTGCTCCAAGCTCATCCCGCGCTTGATCATGTCCTGAATCCGATCGCGGAATATCGTCAGCATGTCGCGGTATTCCGCCAGATCCGCCTCATCGGCAATCCGTCCATGCCCCGGCACAATCATCGTGCCGCCTTCTTCGTGATGCGCCGGCACCGCAATCTCCAGCACCATATTCAGCCCATCGATGATCCCCTGCAGACTCCCGCCCTTTGCCAGATCAATCACCGGGTAACTGTCGGTCATATAGATGTCCCCGGTCGCGACAACATCAGCCTTGCGGAAATGCACAATCACATCGCCATCCGTATGGGCGTTCACGATATGATGCACCTTCACTGCTTCGCCGTTGAAGTACACTTCTTTTTCGTTGTCGAAAAAAGTATCCGTCGGCCAATTATCCACGTTTACGGCGGGCTTACCGCCCGCCTTACCGTCAGCAGCCGCGCTCATCCGGTTCAGCACATTTTCATGGGCAAAAATCTTCACCTGATTCATCGCGCTCGACCCCGGCGTATTCACCAACGCAATATCGCCGCGCCGCACACCAGCCGACGTCGAAATTTCTTCGTTCCCACCCGCATGATCCGCGTCACCACTGGTGTTGATCAAAATGCGCACAGGCTTGGTGGTGGGAATGGGAAGGCTCCTCACCGCCGCCATCACTTCCGCCGTCACCGCTCCCGTGCCTCCGTCCACCAACACCACTCCCTGCGGACCCACCTGCGCCGTAATGTTCGACCCCGCCCCTGCAATCAGAAAGACGTTATTTTGAATCGCGTAAACTTCGACTTTGCCAGTGCCACGTTTTGGCCCCGCCGGATGCATCAGCTTGGCCTCATGCGATGACGCCACCATGTGGTCCCGAAACTCCGGATACGCCGTCTCCGGCCCGCCCTTCACCCCCGCCTCGGGCAAATGCGTGCGATCCAACAGCTCTTTCAGAAACGGATTCTTACCGGGTAAATAATGCGGCACCCGGCGTGGGTCCTGATTCGCAACTTCCGTCACATACTCGCAAGGCCACAGCCAGTTGATGTTCTGATTCAGATTCAGCCCGAAACTCTGCGTGCGCATCACCGGCTCGGTCAAATACACCGGATCGGTAATGATCGTAGACTGCGTAATCAAATCGCCGTGCCGGACAAAGTGCTCCACCATCGTCGCCTCGTCGCTTTCCGCCAGGCCATTTCTGCGCAGCCACCCCATCTTCAAATGAGTGGTGGTCACCGTCAGCATCCGCCCTTCCCACTTGCCCGTGGAAAATCCCATCCAGGTGTGCGGCGCATACGCCGGCGGATGCGGCCGCCCATCCATCCAAATCGTGCGGTTCTGTTCGTAGGTGCTGATGTAATGCCGGATGGCCACCACCTGCTGCGTATCGGGGTCTTTCTCCTCCCAAATCCGCAGCGCCATCGGGCCGCGATAGATGTACGGCGCAATATGCACCCTGCACTGCTGCTCCTGCATGGTCAACCGCGAAGCATCCCAACTCTCCGCCCGCAACCGCGCGGCGTTGTTGATCGGATACCCCGGGTAATCGTAAAGCTCCGGCCCCGGCCCCCGATCCGCAGCGTCTTCGTGAGACATCGGAACCCATTCGCCCGACATCAGAATCTGCGCGGAGAGGACGCTGGCAGTCAGGCCTAGACAGAGGGAGAGAAAGAGCGGTTTCATCGAATCCATTCTCTCACCGAAATTTACTTACTGAGTTGTTGTCTCGTACTGTGTTGTTATCTTTAACTGAGTTGTTATCTTTAATAGTTGAGTCCCGCTGGGGCGAGCACTCCGGCGCGAGCCAATCGAATTCGCTTTTGCCCAACTTCTAACGGCTAAACGGGCGGCAGCATGACGAACGTGTCGTGTCCGCTCACGCGCAAGCTCACGCCGCCCACCGCACCTTCGAAAGCCGCCTGAATTTCGATGGTGCCGCGTCGTCCGGCGGTGGACGGGATTTCATCTGCAAGCATAAAAGCTTTATGCCTGCCTGGCCGAAGCGGCAATTGCCGGGTTTCGATCCATTGGCCAGTCTCATCCCTCACCACTACCACTGGTATCCCCAGATGGGCGGCCGGACCGGGCTGAGGTTCAGGAGCCTCAGGCTCCGGTACGTTCAGCACCGCCATGGCAGTGCGGTTGCCAGCCGAGTTGTCGAACCCAAGTCGCAGGTTCTGCCGTTTGCTTCGCTCCATCGGAATCGTAACCTCTGACCGCCCGCCGCCCGAGGCGCTGTAAACCAATTCAGCGTGAGCGCCTACCGGCCCCGTGGCCAGGATCTCAACCCAACCCGAAATTTCCTCTCCGGATCCTGCCGTGAGTTCCATCCGCACCGTTGCGTGTGGTGCCAGTCTGAACTGGCCGGGCTCCAACCCGGACTTCACCTGCCCGCCCAGGGTCCAGTTTTTGCGCCTGCCGGAACTCGCATAAAACCTGAGTGCAGTTTCAACGGGCGTCGCCGCAGGATTGCTCAGCCGGATTGCACATGACCAGGCGGGCCCCGCGGCCACGTGCGCTAGCACGCCGACGCGAGCGATCGTGTTCTCCGCCGAAGTTGTAGCCGTGATTTCGTGCTGCGAGATCAGTGAGTGTCCTGCAGCGTCGGTGACCTTGACGCCGAAGCACTCGCGGCTGCTTCCTGTCGCCGTGCCGCGAATCTCGCCAGACTGCGCACCCAGCACCAAGCCCCGCGGTAGTGTTCCCGATTCAATCGTCCACTGCAGTGGGGGCTCGCCGCCGCTCCCCAGCAATGCTTCCGCGTATTCCTCGCCTACCCAGGCATGGGGCAGAGTGCCCGGCGAAACGACGGCGAGCGGCATAGTCACTTGCTTCGGCTTGACCATGATTGTGAATCGCTGCGCCGCGGCGTTAGGGGGCTTCGAACTGTCGATCACTGTGATGACCGGGGTGAACACGCCGTCCGCGTCCACCGAGCCTTCCAGACGCCCTTCATTGCTGAGGCACAGACCGGGAGGGAGATCCGTCGCGGACCATGTGTACGGCCCGCGTCCGCCACTCACCTCCATTTTCATCTGGTACCCCAGTCCCTTATCCTCGGTGGGCTTTAGTGCGCGCGTGGCCACTTCCAGGCGTTCCGCGCGCGCGGCCTGCGGCTCACGCCGGGCGCTGCGCTCCGGCGTCAAACCGCGGGAGTAGAAGTGCTCGTCACTCGGACCCGGGGTCATCACCGTGTACATGTGTGTCGGCGTCAGCCTTCCGCTCAGAATCGCCTGTTCATCGTAGGCCTGCACCCGGTCGATGAAATCGCGGTCCCACTCTCCGTCTGATTCGAAGTTGTGCCCGAACCCCCGATCCACAAACAGGTCCATCAGGTTCGAAAAAGCCAGAAAGAAGCGAAAATCGAAACGCTCGATCAGCAGGGGCAGAATGTCCTGCGCCCGGATGCCTTCGAATCCATGGGTGGAGCAGTCATGATTGATGTGCTCTTCTTCCAGGCGCAGCATTAAACAGTGCCAGCGATACTCCAAGGGCATCTCGTACCAGAATGGCCGCAACTCTGCGAGCGCTTCCGGCCAGCGCATGTGCCCGTTGCGTCCGATCATATCTGTCACGATAAAAAAGCCCGCCGGATCCAGTGCCCGGCGTACTTCGTCAAATAGGTGCTCCAGTTCCACCACGTGGTGCAGCGAATGACAAGCCAAAATAGCCGTGTACCGCTTGTCGGCTGTCCAGGAATTGAAATCTGTTTCCACGAAGGCCATGTGCGCCTCGACGCCCGCCTTTTTCGCCTGCTCGCGCCCGTTCTCCAGAAGCTGTGTATTCAACTCCCGGCACTCGATGGTAAACTCGGCAAGCCCATGCTGTTTCAGTAGTCGCGCCGTCTGCACTTCGATGTGGCAATCACCGGTGCCGAGACTTGCGAAGACCGGCGGTCCGCCCACCCGCTCGGCCGCTTGCCGGAGGTACTTCGCAAAGAACTCGTGCGCCTCCTGAAAGCCGTGTTCACGCAGCAGAGGCGCTAGGAATTTCTGGGACCAATAGTAGGCTATCGGCGGCAGCTCGTGGAATTTCGTTGGCGAATTGAAGGTATGCAGCTCTTGGCCAATCTGCTGCGCATAACGGGATTGCTGATCACTCGTGTTGTTCATGTATTCGGGGAGCCCGCCTCGTCCTCTCATCCAGCCTATGTGGGGCGTTTCGAGTATCAACGGACAGGCATGATCCTCCTATACTACGGCACGGCAGACAGATTAAAGCTCCCCCGTTGCCGCAGGTCTCTTCACCGTCGCGAAGGGATCCATATGTTCCGAGGCGACCGGCTGGAAGCCGAGCTAGGTATAGAAAGTCGCGGGGGGCATTCTAGAAAAGACTCCTAAACAAGGAGGAGTAATTCTAGAAAAAACTTCGCGGGCCTTCCTCCGGCGTTTGCTGCCGGACAATGTCCGGTACCTAAGCGATGCGGGTTAAAAAGCATGCGGGTTAAAAAGCGATGCGGGTTAAAACGAGACCCTCTCCGTTACGGTCAAATAAACGGAGCGTCGTTGATCAAGAGAGCCCGCAGAGCTAAATCTATGGTTCCGGGGGCCTCTTAAAATGATGCCGAGCCGCGACCATGAGGGAGCGCGGGAACATGTCACGGCTAGGAGTGATCTTTGACCATTAAACCCAATGTCTTCGCGGCGTGCTTGTGTTACTTCTTACCCGCGTCCTGCACCATCCGCCGCACGCGATCCAACTCTCCGCGCAGTTGCCGTTCCCTCATCGCAAGCGATATGACGTAACCCAGCAAAATCAGAAACGCGGCCGAGTAGCCGTAAAACATATAAGTAAGATTGCGTGCTTCCAGCATAGTGTTTTTCTTGAACTTTAGGCACCCAGCCGCGCCCAGGGTAGTGATGCCGGTGAGCGCCGTTTGCTATTCTTCCCTAATAGGAATGCGCCAGCCGCCGCAGCGAATCGATCTCTCGCGAGGTCTCTTCCTGCCGCATTCGCACCAACACAAAAATCGTGGCCAGGCACATCATCGCCAGCCAGTTCCAATAAATCGGCGCTTCCATTCCGGGAGCCATCCCCCCGCCGTCGCGCATGCTCAGCACCGGGGCCGGATGCTGCGTCCGCCACCATTCAATCGATTTCCACACAATCAAGATATCCGCGCAACCAAAAATCGAAACTACCGCCGAAAGCCGCGCCCGTTGCGTTGGCTCTTCAATCGCCCGCCGCAGCATCACGTAGCCCCAATAGATCAGCCAGCACACCAGCATCGTCGTCAGCCGGGCATCCCAGGCCCACCAAACGCCCCACGCAATGCGGCCCCAAATCATACCTGTGGCCAACACAATCGTCGCGAAGGCCAGCGCCACTTCCGTCACCGCCGCCGCAAATGCATCGTATTTCAGATTCTTCGTTCCCAGATACATTCCACTCGCCACCAGCGCCACGAAGAACCCAGTGAAGCCGGTGAAGATGCTCGGCACATGCACGTACACGATCCGATAGATGGCCCCCTGGTTGGCCTCGTCCGGCAGTACCATGAAAATCTTGTAGAAATCCCATACCAGCAGCGCAGCGCAAATCACCGCCAGCGTGTAGATGAAGCGATCGCGAGTTGATGATGTCATAAACTATCCCACCAAAACAATATCAATGAATACCACAGCGAGAACGCTGTAAATCAAATCAAACCCGGCCAGCACGCGCAGCCAGATGGTATTGCCGGGGCCCAGCGGCGTGCCGCCCATCAGGTCCGTGGTCAACGTCATCGCCGCCATCAGCGCGGGAATCAGCAACGGATACACCAGCGTCGGCAGCATCATTTCGCGCATCCGCAGATTCACCGTCAGCGCGCTAAACATGGTCCCGATAATCGTCATGCCCCACGTCCCCAAAACCACCACCAACACAACCGGCCAGAATTGTTTCGAGAAATGCGTGTCGTACAAAATCGCGAACACCGCAAGCGCCGCGCCCTCTACCAGCAGCAGCAGGAAATAGTTCGCCAATGTCTTTCCCAGAAAAAGTGCGGCAGTGGAGATGGGAGCCGACACCAGCGCATCCAAACAATCGTTCTGCAACTCGCGCGCGAAACTGCGGTTCAAAATCAACGCGCCGGCGAAGGAAAACACAATCCACAACAGCCCGCCGGCAATGGCGTGCAACTCTTCCGACGTCGGATCGAACGCAAAGCTGAACAGCACCAGAATCACCAGCGAAAAGGAGAACGAAGCGTTGAACGCCTCTTTCGTGCGCAGTTCGCTACGCAGATCCTTTTGCGCAATAGTCCAGACACCGTTCCAGAACGCGCCCACTAGTTCTCTCCGTAGGTTCTATACAGGAAACTGGTGTCGTCCACCATTTGTTGTGTCCGTTCGCCTGCGAAAACCAACTGGCCGCGCTGAATCATAGCCACATGGGTGGCGATTTCCAGCGCTTCGCGCAACTGATGCGTCGACAAAATGATGGTTCGCCCGAACGCATGCGCATCCGCCAGCAACGACTGCAACACCGCAATCGCCCGGTCATCCAGCGCCGTAAACGGTTCATCGAAGATCAGGACATCGGGTTCATGAATAAACGCCCGCGCCACCGCCAGTCGCTGCCGCATCCCGCGCGAAAATTCGCGCACTAAACCGTCGCGCACACGATCAAGCCCGGTGCGTTTGAGCCAAGCCAGCGCCTTCTTCTCCGGTTCGGCCAATCCATACAGGCGGGCGAACAGAGTCAGGTTTTCTTGCGCTGAAAGCTCGTCGTACAAAGAAATGCTGTGACCCAAAATACCAATCCGCCGCCGCGTGGCTTCCTCGCGTACGTCCAGATTATCGATGCGCACGCCGCCTTCCGACGCCTTGGCCAATCCCGCGATAATGCGCAGCAGAGTGGTTTTTCCCGCACCATTGCGGCCCAGCAACGCTACCGTTGAGCCGGGTTCAATGCGCAATTGAATGTCGCGTAACGCCGGAAAATCGCCGTAATATTTCCAAACCGAATCAACGCTCACTCCCGGCGCGGTATCTGTCACGATACCGCTCGCCGGAATAGCATGGTGCCGCCCAACGCCAGCATCGCGAACGCCAAGCCCAACACCCAGCCCAGTTTCGAATACACTCGCGCCGGCGCCACTTCGATCTTCGGTTGGCCGTTGTCTTCGGCGGCGCCACCGGTGTCTGAAGCGGATGCGGTCGTGTTGCGCAACGCGCCCGTGCCTTCAATCGTCACGTCGTAATCTGTACCTGTGATGTTATAGATGTGCGCCTGCGTCTGCGGTTCCTGTCCTTGCGAAATGATCCCGCTGCCCTCCAGCGTCACCGAAAACGGAGTGACGATGTGCGTTCCCGCCGGACCGTTAACAACTTTGCCCGCGAATTTCGTCCCCGCCGGGACGCTGTAGTTTACGTCCATGCGCGTTTCACCCGGTTTGATGGGATAGTCAATCTTGTAGAAATTCGCGCGCGCGCTTTTCTGCGGCACGCGGGGAATGGGCATGCCGCCCGGCGCGGTGATGATGGCCTGCGCTTTGCCGCCCGCCGCCGGTGGTAGATAAATCTGCACTGAGCCCTTCACCGGATCGCTAAACGTGCGCACGGTTTGGTTGTTGAAGACGAACGTCTCACTCACTTTGATTTCCGTGTCGCCGGGCTCCAGCAGAATCAAGTGCTCTGCGGGATTGGCCACAATAGGGTCATTCGTCGATTCGAAAACCTTCACCTGCACACCACTGGTGGGCGTGCCCGGCGTGAAAATCTGATTGTACGTATTGCCTTGAAACGTGGCCTGCAATAAACCAGGGCCCGGCGGAATTGTTTTGTCGATTTTGAACGCCCCGTCCGCGCCCGAAACTGTTTCGCCCAACGGCACCATCCCGTCCTGGCTGGGCTGCACCAGGTTCAACTGCACGCCAGCTTGGGGTTTACCAGTGGAGGCGTTGATCACCACGCCATCAATCGCGAACAGCGGCAAACAACAAAGAACAGCCAAAATCAGTTTCATGCCGCCATCTCTTTCCCGCAGCTTCCACAAAAGCGCATGGGCGTAGTGAACCGGGCGTTGCAATGCGGACAAATCACAGGGGATGGGTCTGCTTCCACCTTCAGCGAAACCACTTCCGGTTCCAGGATTTGCCTCTTTCTATCGGCCACCGGCAGGCCTTTCGAAATTCGTTCCGTCTCCGCCAGTACCACCGCTAATTCCTTTTGCAGCGCCAACTTGGTTTGCGCGTAATCGGCGTCCGACAATTTACCCACGCGATATTCAAATTGCAAATCGCGCAAATTTTCGTAAATGGCCGCCTTTCGTTCGTCCAAATGCAAGGTCGGCGATACCGGATCGGGCACCGGCAAGTCCTGCGGCCGCACGAAAAGGATGTAAAAGAGTGTGGCCGCAAGCAAGACGGCGACCGCGATCACGAGTGGCATCAGTTAGTAGGCTTCTTTATTCCAGATTGGCCAGATTCTTGTCGATTTCAGCCAGGGTTGCTGCATCGATTTCAGGAGCACCCGCAACCGCGGGGCGCTTGCCCATGTAGCGGCGAATGGTCCAGAATACCAGGCCCAGGCCCAGCACCAGCGCAATATAAGGCGCCACCGTGCCAAATAGGCCCGGCGGAATCACCAGGATATCTTTGCCGTTTTCGGCAACATAGCGATCCAGAATCTGGTTGTCACTCATGCCGATCTTTTGCATGCTAACAATTTTCGCTTTGTTGGTTTTGCACGTGGCGCAACCGGGCGTCATCTGGCAGGCCATGTTCTGGTTGCAGCCGCAGCTGCATTTCAACTTCGCGGCCACGCGCATCACTTCCGGCGTTTCGGTTTCCGAAGCCGTTTGCGCGACCGCCGCCAGCGCCATTACCATCACCAGAACCGCGGATTTGAGCTTAGTGCTATTGTTCGATGTTTGCATGTTTCCCCGTCACCGCCACCACTTCGGTGCGCGGCCAAATCAGGCGCGTTTTGCTGGGAATCAGACACACAATCGTCCCGATCAGAACCACCCAGTAGCCAGCCCAAATCCAGCTGACCAGCGGAAAAACATAGGCCTGAATCACGGTGCCTTCGCCATCGTTGGAGGCGCCGGCGAAGTTCAAATATAAATCTTCACTCGGCCGCCGGCGGATCGTGACGTTTGACGTCGGCTGCCGCGAAGCAATGTATAAGCGCCTTTCCGGCTTCATCGTGCCGATGAATTTGCCGTCGCTCGATACCTCCACGTTCAGCACTTCGCTGGTATAAACTTCATTTTGCGACTTCACCACATCGCCAATCTTCAGCGTGTAATGGCCGATGGCCAGCGTCTGGCCCTGCTGCACCTGGACCGTTTTATCGATATCAAACGCCTTGCCGGTAAAGCCCACAAACATCAGCACAATGCCCATGTGCACCACGTATCCGCCATAGCGCCGGGTGTTGCGATGGGTCAATTCGATCATCGATGCCAGCAGGTTCTGATGGTCCTTCGCCCGGATGGCAATCGCGCCTTTGAAAAATTCAATCACGATGGTCACCGTGACAAAGGCGCACAAGGCCAAAGACATCAGCGCATAAAAATCCCGGATGCCCATCGCCAGCAAAATCACGGCGACGGTGATACCGCCCAGCGCGGGCCACATGAAAGCGCGCTTCAAACTTTCGATAGAACTGCGCCGCCATGCGATCAGCGGGCCTATCCCAGTCAACAGCATCAGTCCCAGACCAATCGGAATATTCACGCGATTGAAGAACGGCCCGTCCACGCTGATTTTTTCGCCGGTGACGGCTTCTGAAATCACGGGGAACAACGTCCCCCACAACACCGCGAAGCAACTGGCCAGCAGGATCAGGTTGTTAAACAGGAAACTGGACTCGCGCGACAATACGCTTTCCAGTTGCGCTTCGCTCTTCAAATAATCCAGGCGGTTCAAGATAAGATACAAAGTGCCGGCGATGCCAACGGCCAAAAACGTCACGAAATACGGGCCCAACTGCGATTGCGCAAAGGCATGCACCGATTGCACCACGCCGCTGCGGGTTAGAAATGTTCCGAAAATGCACAGAAAGAATGTGGAGGAAACCAGCACCACGTTCCACACTTTCATCATGCCTTTTTTCTCCTGCATCATCACCGAATGCAGAAACGCGGTGGCGGTGATCCACGGCAGGAGCGATGCGTTTTCCACCGGATCCCAGCCCCAATATCCGCCCCAGCCAAGTACGGCATAGGCCCAACCGGCCCCCAGCAAAATGCCGGTGGTTTGGAACATCCAGGTAACCAGTGTCCAGCGGCGCGTAGTGTGAATCCAGGAATCGCCGGGCTGCTTGGTGATCAGCGAACCCATCGCAAACGCGAACGGCACCGCAAAGCCCACGTAGCCCAAATACAGCATCGGCGGATGGATCACCATGGTCCAATACTGCAGCAGAGGATTCAGGCCCTGGCCGTCACCAACATCAACAATGCCTTTGCCTGCCATCAACACTTTGAACGGCTGTTCGATAAACGAAATCAGTATCAGGAAAAACGTCAGTGTGGACATCAGCACCGCGGTGACGTAGGGCATCATGTCGCGGAACTTGCGGCGGTTCTGAAAAACCAGGATAGAAGAGTAGGTTGACAGCAGCCAGGCCCACAACAAAAGTGACCCTTCCTGCCCGCCCCACCACGATGCGAATTTATACGCCGTGTCCATCGACTTGTTACTATGCGAGGCCACATAGGCCAGGCGGAAATCGCCGGCGATCAGCGAATACACCAGCAGAGATGCCGCCACCGTGAGCAAGCCCCACACGCAATATACCGCGCGTTCGGCGCTCAAAATCAGAAACGGACGGCGCGCCAATTTGCCCGCAATCGAAGCGATCACCGCATAAACGGCGAAACAAAACGCAAACAAAATGGCAAGTGAGCCAACGTTTTCCATGCAACCTCTTTCAATGAACTAACCCCGCCCTCTACTGGTCACGGCTCGTATGCCCGCGCGGCCAGAAATCGCGAAACTGAGCCGCGGCCAAAGGGAGCGGTGGTTGAAATTAGCTGGCGCGAACGGCCGGCGCGGCCGTACCCTTCATCACCGGCTTGGCTTCGTACTTCGAAGCGCACTTGGCCTGAATCTTGGTGGCGTGAAAGACGCCGTCCGAACCCAATTTGCCATCGGCCAACGCTTGCGCGCCATCACGGAAGGTGTCGGGCAGCGGGTCAATTCCGTTATAGACCACCTGCAAACGGAGCGAATCCTGCGCCAGGGTGAAACTCACGTCCGCGCCATTGCGCTTGATGGAATTAACGGCGATGTCGCCGCCCACGCGCAACCTGCGCTCAGCCGCCTGGTTGCCCAGTTGGCGAATCTCCGCCACCGTCTTGTAATAGGTTTTGGTCTCGCTGATGCCGCCCACCGCCAGCCACGCCAAAGTGCCCAGAACCACCGCGATCAGCAAGCCGAATTTTACGTAATTATTCATAGCGCCACTCATACCAATAAACCTCCGCCGTCCAGGCCTCTCGCTCTCACCTTCAGTATACTCCCGGTGTGTTCTTCTACAATTCGCTGGGGTTGTGGCACGCCTGACAGGCCACCTGCATGGCGAATTTGACGGGCGCCTGGGCAGCGGTGTAATGCAGTGTGCTTGCCGAGGTGACCGGCCCCGCCATTGCATGCCGCGCATAGCGGTGGCCCCCAAACGCTCCGCCAATCGTGAAGACCATGACTGCCGCCGCCCAGGCCATCCGGTTGTGCAATGCTGGTTTTACTTTTGGCGCAATGCGAAGCCGATTCGTCTGGATCTGGTTCGTCTGGATCTGGCTCCAAAGCCCGGCGGGAGCCTCCACCCGTTGCAAATGCTGTTTCAGCGCGGGCTCCATCCATTCCGGCCCTCCGTAATCGGACCGCATGTCGTGATGATTTCGGTGATCAGACATTGTTTCTTTCCTTGCTTTCTTCCTTTGCCTTTTTCATCCGTTGATTCGTTGGTCGGTCCAACACCGTTTGAAACGACGCTCCAAAAGACGATGCGCGCGATTCAACCGTGACGCCACCGTTCCCGGCGGGCAGCGCAGAATTTCGGCGATGGCATCGTAACTCAAGCCTTCGGTGTAGCGCAGGACGGTGACCATGCGCAACTCGGCTGGCAGCTTCGCCACCATGTTTTGCACCTGGGCCTGCATTTCATCGCGCATCAAAACATCCAGCGCCGACAGATCCCGCGCAGACTCTGCCGCCGCACGCGAACGCCCAAACGGCAGCGCGCCAGCAATATCTTCAACCAGCATGGGCAGCCAGCGCTTGCGCCGGCGGCGCTCATCAAGGCAGGCGTTCACCACCATGCGATACAACCAGGATTCGAACTGCGCTTCACCGCGAAAGGTTTTGATCTGGGCGAACAATTTCACGAAGACGTCTTGCGCAATGTCCTTTGCCACGGCATCGTCGCCGGAAAAGCGCAGCGCGATGGAATACACCCGATCCTTACAGGATTCGAAGAGCTTTGCGAAGGCATCGGCGTCTCCGCTTTGGCAAGCGCTGATAGTTTGCCGATCGATGGTTTGACTGGCCATCCGGTCAACAAATCCGGCACGGGGCTCCTGCCGGTCCTCGTCCGGGTATTGGATAGGCCGGTGATGAATAGGCATGTCAAGCTTCGCGTCCAATCCTATGGTCATCATCTAAGAGTCTACCGCTTTGGCTTCCGGTCCCTTTTCAACATTGAGACGAACCAGCGGCTTGTTTTCTTCACAGAATCTTTTTGCAAGACTACGCACCTGTAGGACATCCGCCATTGTGCATTTAACAGAAGTGTGCCAAAATGTTTTTCTCCCCCCGGAAGCGGTTGATTTAAAGGGGGTTACTGGACTATGAGTACTAGAGGTTTTACCTCTCCCAGGCTTTCCGGGACGCACGGCCCACTCAATTCCGGGCGGGCGGCGAAATCCTCGCTTTCGGCTGCAGCCCTGCGGGACACCGCCCTGCGTGACACAGCGCCGGATGTGACGGGCACTCCCATACCCGCGACTCCTCCGTGGCGTTTGTCAGGTTGGCCAGGCGGTTCTGGCCCGCGATTCGTGGTCATCTTGTGCGTCTGGGCCGGCATTACGGCTGCCGTGTGCGCCACCGGCGAAAGATGGATTACTTCGACACTCATCAAAGTTTGGGATGCGGCACTTGGTTCGCATGATGATGAAACGCTGCGCGTGGCGCCCAGTCCGCATACCAGGGCGCAGGAAGCGTATGCGATTTTGAACCAGGCGCGGGCCCACCGCAATCCGCAAAACGTGGAGCGCGCCCGCCAGGCCGTGGATTGGTTTGTGCAGAACGCAAGCGTAATGCCGGGCGCAAATGGCGGCGCGGTGTGGCCGTGCAGCTACGCCTATAGCTACAACACCAAGCCCATGTGGCGAAGCGCGTTGACCCAAACGGAAATCGCCAGCTTGATGTTGGACGCGGAAGAAGTATTGGGCGATGCGAATTATCGCCACTGGGCACAGCGCGCGCTGCAACCCCTCTTCGCCGATGTGGCCAGCGGCGGAGTGCGGGTAGTGGATGGGCCGCAATCCTGGTGGTACGAAGAGTACGCCGATGAAAGCGTGGCGCCGCCGCGGGTTTTAAACGGCATGCAGTATGCGTTGCTGTATCTGCATTCGGTATGGCGGAGGACCGGAGATCCGCAAGCAAAGCTGCTATTCGATAACGGCCTGCGCTCCTTGCATCGGCACCTGGCCGATTACGATGCTGGGTCGTGGACTTTCTATGACGCGCAAGGCTACATGGCTTCGCCCGAATATCATAAGGTCCACATAAAGCTGTTGGGCAGGTTGTACGCGGTCACCGGTGACAGCGAGCTTGGGCATTTCCAGAAAAAATGGCAAGCCTACGGCGGAGGTTTCTGGAAACGCTTCTATTCCAACCTGACAGTGTGGCGGTTGAATAATTCGCAGATCGGAGTGCTGGGCGCATCGGCAATGATGAGCTTACTGGTGACGCTGATGGGCGCGTGGGTGTTGGGTCGCGTACGGCGAGAGCCGGTGTTGGCGTAGCGACTACGAACCTTCCCGCAAAGCGCTTCGCAATAAGTTCGGCGAAACTCAACCGCGAGGAGCCGGAAGCCTTCCGAACACTCTTTCCATCGCTAGAGCTAAACTGAGTAGCTTGCGATCCTCTCCGGATGGCGCATCAATTTCGAGACCGACGGGCAGTCCAGCCGCTGTTAGGCCAATAGGAAGGCTCATCCCCGGAATCCCCGCCGTTGTGATCGAGCGGGTATTGTGGAGATACGTCCCGAGCGTAGGCACTCTTTGGCCGTTTAGTTCCACGTTGTCATCATCCCCAATGGGACGGGCCGGCAACAAAGTAGTCGGGAAGACGATAGCGGCGACGTTGTTCTCTTGAAAATATTTGCGGTACATTTCCTGAATCGCGGGCCGGCCTTGCTTTATTGCGATCTCATACGCCTCGCGACTGGGCGCCTTCGGGCCGATCGCATAAGTTTCGTACGCTGACTTCACGTCCGGGCTCGCAATCTGGGCAATGACAGTCTCAGCATTTAGCTTCGTGCCGCTTATGAGCAAATAACTGGACAAATCATGCAACATTTCGTAGTAGCTGATCGGCGGCCGCGCCAAGGCGGAGAGCCTCTCGATGTCCGGAAGTTCGGCTTCAACCAGGACGCAGCCAGCTTGTCGAAGAATAGCAAGAGCATTCTCGATTACTGGCGCGAGACTGCGGTCCACGTTTTCGTAGAAGAAACGGCGCGGCACGCCAAGACGGACACGTCTCAATGAAATTGGCTGAAGAGGCCTGCCGTCGCCGGTTATGACAGAATCCAGCAGTGCCAGATCGGCCACTGAGCGAGCCATGGGCCCCGCAGTATCCATCGTGTAGGATAACGGAACGATCCCCCTTCCGGGGTAGCGACCGACGGTAGGTCGCAACCCAACCGTGCCGCATAGGGCCGACGGGATTCTGACCGAACCACCGGTGTCCGTTCCAAGCCCGGCCGCACACATGCGGGCCGCAAGAGCCGCCGCATTCCCACCGCTGCTGCCACCGGAAATCATTGCAGAATTGTACGGATTGTGGACCGCGCCGAAAGCTCCGTTGTTGCTGGTTATGCCATATGCAAGCTCGTGCATATTGGTCTTACCAAGCAGGATGGCTCCAGCCGAAAACAATTTCGCCGCGACCGGCGCATCGGCGCCTGGTCGATGGTCGCGAAGCGCGGGCGTTCCTGCGCTTGTAGGCGCGCTAGCCATTGTCTTTTATGAGAATTGGCAGTCCGTGGAGCTGTCCACGTCGTTTTGCAGTGCGTTCCTTATCCGCGGACCGGGCCACCGCCAAGACTTGATCTTCGCTCTGCCAAATGAATGCGTTGAGGGCACGATGTTTGCGGCACTGATCGAGCAATGCCTGCGCGTATTTCTCCGCGGACAAATCACCAGACCGAAGCAGAGAAACAGCTTCGGTTGCGGTTAGTTCAAGAAGGTCGCGGCCTTCGCTGGGAGCGGCCTTCGTCTCAAAGGCCGCGCTTATTGTGTATGCGGACAGGGCTGAAACGCCGAGCGAGGCTTCCGTCAGGAAATGACGGCGTGTGGTGTTGATTCTCATGCTTAGACTCTCGTACGCCAGATATGTTAACGAACCGCGTCGTAGGCTGCTTCCAGTTCCTTGCCGGCTTCGGCCCATTTGCCTTGCGCGGCCAGGTCCCGATAGCGCTGCAGGTGGGCGCGCACTGAGGCAACGCGCGGGTCGCTTTGATTCACAGCGGTGGCCAACGGCGTCGTAGATCCCGATGAGGGGTTGGTTGTAGTCGACGAGCTAATCGTCACCGGCTTGCCCCCTTGCGCGGCTTGCAGTTGTTGCAGCGCCTGCTCATAGGTATCGGCATAGACCAGCGTGCTGCCCCTCACCAGCGCCACTTTCTTCAACTGCGGCATACGGGCTTGGGCCGCCTGAATGTAAATGGGGGCGACGTATAAAAAGGTGCTGTCGATGGGCAGAGTCAAAATCTGGCTGCGCAAGACTTGCGAGCCCTGCTGGTTCCACAAAGTCAAATCCTTCGAGATGTTTTGATCCTGATTGATCAGCGCCTCCACTTGCAGAGGCCCCTGAATCACTTCCTGCTTGGGGAGCTGCAAAAACACAAGTTCGCCTAAATGTTCGCCGTCGGAGCGGGCCACCATCATGCCGATCAGGTTTTGTTTATTGCGCGGGGTGAAGGGAATGGTGAGCAAAAATTCCGGCGACTTCTCGCCGGGCAATTGCGCCACAACATAGTTGGGAGGAACCGATTCCGGCTGGCCTTGCGGGCCGGTGGTGAAGGTGGCCAGGTCCCATAAATCGGCGCGGTTGTAATAGCTTTCCGGGTCGCGCATGTGATAGGTGCGATACACTTCGGCCTGCGCCTGAAACAGCATTTCCGGAGCGCGGGTGTGTGCGCGGAGATCGGCCGGCATGTCTGATGCGGGCGAAAACAGTTTGGGAAACAGATTCTGATAGGCCTGCATCAGAGGGTCTTCGGTATCGAAGACGTACATGCGCACGGTGCCGTCGTAGGCATCCACTGTGGCTTTTACGGAATTGCGAATGTAGTTAAAGGACCGGAAGCCGCTGAAACTGGTGGCGCGGGCGTAGGGATGCGAATCGCTGGTGAAATAGCCGTCAATGATCCACTGCAGCCCGCCGTCGGGCGTGGTGACCATGTAGGGATCTTCGTCCCAAAACAAAAAGGGCGCTAATGTGGACACGCGTTCCGTCACCCGGCGGCGAATCATCATGCGGCTTTCCGGGGTCAGCGAATTGGTCAGCAGAATATTCCAATCGCCTTCGGCAATGGCGGCGATGGTGCGCGCGCCAAAGCTTGACATGGGGAAACCGCCCTTGCCTGCATAGCGCGTGGTGACTTCGTTCGAACCCGAAGGATAGTTGAATTCGGCCTGCGAAGTGCGTACGAAAACCGGATCGACGCTGCGTTCGCCGTAGTAGATTTCGGGGCGGGTGACCTGCAAACTTTTGCTGCGCACTTCCACCGGCGCGTCGCGGACCAGAAGTTCGGGCAGTCCGGATTCAGTGATGCGATTGGCTTCCGCCATGACGAAGCCGTAGCCGTGAGTAAACGTGAGGCTGCGGTTGATCCAACGGTCGCGAGCGTCACCGAGTTGATTCAGATCGAGTTCACGCGGAGCCAGCAGAGCCTGGCGCAAGTGGCCGTCGATCATATAGCGGTCGACGTCAGTATCGTCATATGTGTACGGCCGCAGAGGCTGGCTTTGGCTGAGGGTATCGTGAAAAGCGCGCCAATCCCACAGGCGAACGTTCTCGAGCAGCGGTTTGTTTTGAACGAAATCGATGCGGCCTTCTTTTTCTACTTTGAAATCGATCTCGCGGGCGCGATGGTCAATGCCGAAGGCCGAGCGCGTGGCTTCGATGTGGCGTTGGATGAAAGGTTTTTCCAGCATCAGCTCATTTGGCTTGACGTAGGCGCTGCTGACAATGGGCGGCACGGCCCAATCCACCACCAGCACGACGGCACAGGCCAGGGCAAATTTGGGCCGGTTGAGCAAAACAAAGACCGCTGCCAGCAATGACGCAACCACTTTGGCGGTTTGCAAGGGCAGGCCCAGGTGCTGTTCGATGTAGTCGATGCCGATCAACAGATTGCCGTGATCGCTACGCAGCAGATCGTAACGGCCCAGCCAGAATTGCGCGGCGAGGGAAACCAGGAACAGCGCGGCCAGAACTTTGAACAGACCCGATTCCAGTTTGCCGTGAGCCAGAAGGTCACGCAGATCGAACTGCTGGCCGACCACGCTCCAGGGGCGGGAGTCGCGGACTTGCCAGCCGCGGGCGGTGACGTAATAAGCCAGCGCGGCGAAGAACAAAGTGGCGGCCAGCCATTCCAGTAGCAAGTTATAAAAAGGAAGTTCGGCGATGTAAAAGGGCAGGGCCTGGCCGAAGACGGGGTCGTGATAAACGGAGGGCGAGATGATGGCGCCGCGGCTACCGACGAAGCGGGCAACGGTCCAGCCGTCGATGGTGGAAAGCGCAATGATCAGCGAAAGCGCGCCGACCAACAGCAAACTGATGCGCGCGTAGGTGGGATAGCCGCCCAGCCGTGCCCCGGCGTACTTGACGCCGCGGGCGTGGGCCACCCAGATGACGATGAAGGTGACCAGCCAGGCGGCCAGCGGCGGCAGGTAGCGATAATCCAGAATGCGCCACCAGGTGCTCACCTGGTCCATTTCCTGCCACCAGTAGTAGCTGAGGATCCAAGTGCAGATGGAGCGGCCGAAACCGAGCAGGATAACGATGAGCGCGATCAGCCAGATCAGCCGGGAGGGAGGAACGTCGTGGCGGGTTGGCGTAGGGAGATCGGCGATGGGCATGCGACTCTCATAGTACATCGTCTGGCACAGCGTCACGACACAACGGGCGGGAAACGTTTGATTGATCGGGGGACAGATCCGGGGACATCCGACATCACTGCCAGATTCCCCGTTTGGTCAGCGCACCTCCGAACTGCAGCACCATTGTAAGTTTGGGTGTGTTCGGGTGACCCTTCCCCGTGATGGGCTTCCCTGCTTGCTGTCTCCCCCTAAAACGCTAACACGCTGCGCTCAAAAATTAATAGGAAAATAAACGATGAATCAGTTTGCCACCGCTCCCACGGCGGAGCGGGTACGGAAGTACGCGGAGTCCAGCACTTACGAAATCAGCTGCCTCACCAACATGGCCAACGTCTCGAAAGAGATGGCGGACAAGGGCATGGCGATTCCCGCGGGCCAGGTGTTCTCGATCGTAGACAAGTCCAGCGATGCGGGCACCAAGGACACAGACCGGGTGAAAACCATTGAACGCGCCGCGCAGCTGGTGAAGCTGGGCTACCGGCCCATTCCGCACATCGCGGCAAGGCGGTATCGGGATGCGGGTCATCTTAGGGTATTGTGCAGGCACTGATCGAAGTTGGCACCGACGGCTTTCTGCTGCTGGCAGGCGATCCGCGGCAACCGGCCGGAAGTTTTCAGGCGGCCATGGATCTGGCGGACACCGGCGTTTTCGACGACCCTCGCGTGAAGACTATCGCCTTCGCCGGGCACCCTTACGGCAATCCCAACACCACCGAAGACAAAACTACCAGCGAGCTGCGGCGCAAGAATGTGTACGCCGCCGCGCATCCAGAAAAAGATATTTTCCTGATTACGCAGGTCTGTTATAGCCCGTCGACGTTTTTGCGGTGGCTAGATCGCCTGGAACGCGCAGGCAACAAACTTCCCGTCCGCCCCGGAGTAATGCTGGGCGACGTGAAAGCCAAGTTCGCCTTCGCCCATGGCAATTTCGTAGCGGGCCGCCCCACCAGCGAACAAATTCGCGGCTATCTAAAGATGCTGCAAATCGGAGCCGCCCAAGGCCTGGACGGCATCGGCAGCCTGATGGCCACCGTGCCGACGTCGTTCATTGCGAAGATGGCGCTGCGGGCGGAGGGGGACAACGGCGACAAACGGATTCGCGGGATGCATTATTACTCGGGCTTCGGCGCCGCCGCGGTGAAGCAAGCCGTCGAGGTGAACCATCAGCTGGCGACGGGCCAGTTTAGGGTTTCGGGGAGTGGGATCGCGGTGGGCGCGGCGTAACGATTTTTCCCCGGCACTCCTGATCCGTACTTCCGGTACTTCCGTAACGTGAAACCCCTGGCAGCGCAGACGTTACGATTGTTGACGCACGATTTCCCGGCGCGCCGCTAGGCTCACTCTTCGACGTGGAAAAACCAGAGGAAAAACCCAGACGAAGAACCAGGAGCAACGGGCAGTTGCTCCTGGTTCTTCCAGACTCTTAACTCACGCTTAGCCATACCGCCATATTCTCACTATGGTAATATGGGTGCATGAAAACCACCGTCGAGATCTCCGATCCGCTCTTCAACCAGACCAGAGCCATCGCCGCCAAAGAACGGCTACATTTTCGCGCCCTGGTCGAGGAGGGCTTGCGCGCGGTGATCGAAGCCAGAAGGAGCGCCAAGGTCAAGCCCTTTCTTCTGCGCGATGGCAGTTTCAAAGGCGGCCACGGCCTCCAGCCCGGCGTCAAATGGACCGACCTTACAGCGCTGGCTCATGAGGATGAGACCGGGTCTCTGCGAAGATAAGTCTCTTTTAAAAAACCGCCGAAAATATGCCCGCTTAAAACAATCGAAACGCGAAAAGACAACCCGGCAAAACATGATCGCCGTCGATACCAACATCCTGGTCTATGCCCATCGCGCGGACTCGCCGCATCACAAACCGTCTGCCGCGGCGATCCAACGCTTGGCTGAGGGCAGCGCACCGTGGGCAATCCCGTGGCCGTGTGTGCACGAATTCCTTTCGGTTTCCACCAATGCGCGAATTTTCGATCCACCGAGTCCGGCGGAAGTCGCGGTTCAGCAAGTGGAAATCTGGATGGAGTCGCCTTCGGTTCACCTGCTGCACGAGACTCCGGGATATTGGAACGAATTGCGCACCGCCTTTCTTGCCGGCAAACTGAGCGGCGCGAAAGTGCACGACGCGCGCATCCACGCGATCTGTCTGGCTAACGGAGTGGGCGAACTATGGTCGGCCGATCGGGACTTTTCGCGCATGCGCGGACTGGCGATTGTGAATCCCTCGCTCGAATAGACCGGCGAATTTGCCGATCCGGCGCCCGCTGCAATCGCTCAAAGAAACCAGGAGCAACGGGCAGTTGCTCCTTGAATCTTCTTGGCTGGTTATTCTACTTGGTTTTTCTACTGCCCCGGTGCAGGGGGTCCAAAGGGATTTGCTGGCGTTGGGCCGCCGCCGCCCGGCTGAGGTTGATTAAAACCAGGTTGATTAAAACCAGGTTGATTGAAGCCAGGCGGCTGAGCGATACCGTTCTGGTTGCCACCAGGTTGATTTCCACCGGGCTGATTGGCGTTGCCCGGATTCGCGTTCGCACCTTGTTGGCTGGGCTTGTAGACAAACTCCCATTCCTGATACTTGGTGCGTTCATGGTAGCTTTTGATGCTGGGGCCTTCGTGCCGGCTGGCAACGCCCGCGATGCCGGGGCCGCCGCCCGCGCCGAGCGCATTGCCCGCTTGATTCCCAGCCAGTTGATTTCCAGGCTGTTGATTCCCAGGTTGTTGATTCCCGGGTTGCTGGCTCCCGCCGAATTGCTGGTTCCCGCCAAACGGCGTATTAGGGAATGCGTTTGCCGCGGCGTTCTGGGCGCCTGCATTTTGGATCCCGCCACCTTGCAGTAATTGGTTGTTGATCAAATTGATCGCCGCGTTGGGGCCATCTAAAGCTCCAAACCCTACTTGACCAGGCGGCGGCCCCGTCACATTGCCGTTTTGGGGTTGATTCAATTGCGGCTGATTAAACTGAGGTTGGTTAAACTGGGGCTGGTTAAACTGAGGTTGGTTAAACTGGGGCTGGTTCAATTGTGCCTGTCCCAACTGCTGCTGAAGCCCGCCGCCAAAATTCGGGAATTGTGGATTCAATCCGCCCGGTCCGCCGGTTTGCCCCGGAATGCCCGACGTGTTGATTTGCGGCTGATTTTGCCCGGAGGTTTGATTTTGAAACGCTGGGTTTTGATTCTGAGGGTTCTGATTCTGAAACGCCGGGTTCTGATTTTGATTCTGCTGAAAATTGGGCCCCAAAGGCCCCGCTTGCCCCGGTCCGTTTTGCGTTGGCGTCGCGGTGGTGATCGCCGGCCAGGTGCGCGGATCGCTGGGATCGTAACCCGCGGGAGCGTTGGATTGGATCCCGCCAAAAGCATTGGCGTTTTGTTGAGCATTGCCTCCCGGAAAACCACTACCAGGAAAACCACCGCCCTGAAAACCACCGCCTTGAAAACCACCGCGGACAAATTGGGGTTGCTGTTGATCGGGCGTAAACACGCGGTCACTGGGCCTTGCCGCCACCGCCGAATTCACCGCGGCGGGTCCTCCGTTGGGCCCGCCGTTGGGCCCGCCATTGGGAATGTTGGGATCGTTGCCTGCTCCGCTATTTTGTCCTGGCGTTGCCGTATTCAGATTGTTTGCGCCCAGCGGGCCGCCGCCCGGCAAGCCGCTTTGCGCATTTTGCGCCGGTGGCTTTTCCACCAGCGAATCGGTTAAGAAGGACCCGTTGGTGTGCACCAGCCGCCATTCGTCCTTGCCGGTCATCGGGTCTTTGTAGCGCCGCCGCAGATAGCGTTTTTCGTTGGTGTTTTCCAGATCCTCAAGCTTGGCCGGATAGCGCTTGTTCACCGCGTAATACACCTGAATGGCGCGCTTGTATTCGTTGCCGCGGTCCAGCAGCAACTGCTCTTTTTCGCGTGCGCTTTCAAACGCCACGCGCGGCATCTGCGCGTAAAAAGCGAACGCCACGGCAGCGGCCATCAGGAAGACGATCAGCAGGGCGAAGCCGCGCTCGGATGCTTTTATCTGGGGCCGCAACTTCATCCTGGTAACTCCTCCACCAGCGGCAACCGTTGTTGCGATTTGGTCGAAGTGTCCTCCACCACTGCTGAGGTGGCGTCGATGCGAATGACCTTGTAGCGATTGCGGATCACTTCATTTTCACCCGCGACAACAATGTCTTCGCCATCCAAAAAGAACGCACGGCGCGAACCCGGCGGCGGAATCGGAGCCCTTCCCGTGATGTAGCCGTAAAACTTCAATGGAATGGGCGGTGGAGGCGGCGGCTTGGGTGGCTCCGCCGGCTTGGGCGGTTCGGTGGGCGCGGGCGGAGTGGGAAGCGGCGCTGGCTTCACCGGCTCCACTTTAGGAATCTTCACTGCGGCCACAGGCGCGGCGTTGCCAAATTCAAACAGGCTGCGGCGGCCGCCTTCCGTCGTCAAAGTAGACGGCAGGTTCCTCACCAGCGCCATCGCATCCAAATGTAATTCCGGATCGATGCGGCTGACGTCTGTGCCTTCGGGCAGCTTCAGTGTAGGCCTGAAATCCTGCATGGAGTTGCCCGCGCGGCGCGCGGCAGCAGCCGGCGCACTTTGCGCAGAACGTTGTGCGCTTCGCTGCTCAGGCATGGGCAAGGTTTCCACCGGGCGGACCCGCGGCACAGTGCTCACCTCGGGCTCCGCTGGCACTGCGGCCAACGGCGACGCAGCCCGCGGTTGCGTTGGCACCGCCGCTCCTGGCGATTCCACTGCCAGACCCGTTGGTGAACTGGATGAATCGCGGTTCAGGAAAAACACCGCCACCAGCACCAACACAAGCCCGCCCAGTATGGCGATCTTCTTAGGTTCCGCGCCCAGATTGGCTGGCAGCCACTTCATGGCGCAGCGCCCACTTCCTTACTTACATTTCTAGTGCCCACGTTGCTGGTGGTGGATTGTATGACTGCGTTACTGGGCGCAACATTACTCGGCGTCAGTTCAATCGGCGCCAGGTCCCCGCTGCCATCCTCGCGCACAAACGCGTCGATCTTCATGCTGACGCTCAGCAGGCCGCCGTTCTGTTGCGGCGCCGCGTTTAAGCCCTCAATGATCAACAGGCGCGGCGAGCGGTCCACCGCATTCACAAACCGCATCAGGTTCGAATACGTGCCTTCGTAGTTGGCCGTAATGGTCATCATGCTCAAATTGTCGGAGCCTTCAATCGGGTCAGTTGAATAAGCATGCTCGCGCGGCTTAATCTGCGCCTGATCGGCGGCCGTCAGCAATTCGGTGAGCAAGGTTGAATACGCCGTGCGCCGCGCCAGAAAGTAGCTGCCCAGGAATTCGTCGCCTTGCGCGCGGCCTTTTTCCACCGCCACCACGTGGGCGCGCGAGCGCTTCAAAATCGCGCTCTTGGCGGCCACTTGAGACTTCAGCGTCGTCAATTGCTGTTCCAACTGCTCGGGCGACCCGCCCAACGGATTCAGCACGAACCACACCGCCGCCAGATTCGCGGCCACCAATACGCCCAGCACAATACGCCAGATCAGGCTGCTGTTCTTGCTGGCCGCCAAACCCGAAACCACCTTGGCCATCGCGTTAGAGTTTTTGGGCATAGTTCACACTCACGCGGTAGCGGTACAACGGATCATTGTCAGTGGGGGGCACGGAGTTGTGCACCGTGGCCGGCCCGAAGCGCGGCGAGGCTTGCAACCGCTTCAATAAATCGATCACTGGGGCTGGCGTTTGCGCGCCCACCACCATGTCCAGCAGCACCTGGTTCTGATTATCAATCTGCGGCAGCCGCACCTGAATCAACCGCACGTTCAACGGCATCACGCCTTCCAAATCGGCAAACACTTTGGTCCAGCTGACGCTTTTGCGCTCCACCAGCGTGTTCAGCAGCAGGCTTTGCTGCAGCACAAACGCGTTGTTGGGTTGGCGTAACGTCGCATCTAAACGCGATTGCTCCGCGTTGATGTTCTGCAGGTCGGCGTTCAGCTTATTCACCTGCGCCCGCGTATCGGCCAGCCGCGCGCGATCGGTCATGATCAGCAACACCAGCGCGGCCAAAATCACGGCCAGCAAACCGGTGGCGATGCCGGCCGCCAGCACCATGGGGCGGTCCCGGCGAAACGGATCACTGGCCAGATTGATAGGGACGTGCACTAGTTCTTGGCCCCTTCCAGATACCCGTACATGCCGGCGTTGTAGGCGTTGGGCGTGCCGAAACTGCTGCGCAATTCATCGGTGCGCATGCGCAGGCCCGAAAGCACTCCGCCAGGAAACAGAATCACCTGATCGGCGTGCGCGCCCAATTCGTCTTCGATATAGGCCAGCGTCGGGTACAGCACCATTTGAATTTCTTCTTCGTCGGCCGATTCCATTTCCACGCAGCGAAACAACTTCAGAATTCCGTTTTGCACTACCATCACCGTCAACACCCGCCCCGCCAGTTTGGCGATTACCGATAGCAGCGGGCTGTGGAACAAACGCAACGCCGACAGGCCGGAAGTGGTGATTTCACCGGGGTGAAAATTCGCGGCGCGAAACAACGCTTCATAGCGCGCGATGATTTCCAACGCCACCGCCGCCGCCACCACTTCGTGCTTGCCTTCATGCTTTCCGCCTTCGGGCGGCAACTGATCGTAGTAGCTCACCGCCGCGGAATCCACGTCAAACGGCAGGGTTTTTTTCAAACGAAAACGCACCAGCGCCAGCTGTTCTTCGGGCGAGGCGGGGAAAGAGTCGAAGTCCAAAACGCTCACCCGCGCGGCATAATCGGGCAGGATCAACGCGGCGCGGCGGGGTTTATTGGCTTTGGAGGCACCGGCTTCCGGCAGGGTCCGCGCCAAAGCGGCCGCCGCCATATCCGGCCGCCGGAAATTGTCTTCCACAGGAGAGACTACCAGCGTGCCGGGCTCAAACGGAACCCACGCCGGTTCGCCGCCACGCGCATAGGCAATGCCGGCTTCGGAGACCTCGTAGACGTGGCGCGGCGGAGGGTCCTGAAACAGGTTCGAAAATTTGTCGAAAAACGCCACGATTTCTCTTTCTAGAATAACCTCAACACTCGCCTGACTGTGCTTTCCCGGCGAAGCGCTCGCTTACGCTCGCGGCTTGGTGCTGGTCATTCATTAGTCCTGGTCATTAATTGGTGCTGGTCATTAAGCAGACAAGCATACCTATAAGCACCACATTCCCAGCACCCAGCCGCCACCGTCAGGAAGCGCCGCAATCAGCCTTCGATAAACGTCACCTTGTTGATCTCTTTCAACGTCGTGATGCCCGTTCGCGCTTTCTCCAGTGCCGATTCGCGCAAGAACGTCATGCCTTCTTCGCGCGCCGCGCGGCGGATCTCCGAAGCCGGCCGCCGTTCCAGAATCAGCTCGCGAATTTTTTCCGATAGATCCAGCAGTTCGTGAATCGCGCTGCGGCCGCGGAAACCCGTGCCTCCGCATTCAAAGCATCCCGCGCCTTCGTAAAACGCCACGTGCCGCCACTCTTCCGGTTTCAGGCCGCTTTCGAGCAAATATGCGTCGCTGTGCGTCGCCAGTTTTTTGCAGTGCGTGCAGATCACCCGCACCAGCCTCTGCGCCAGAATGCAGTTCAATGCCGAAACGAAATTGTAGGGCTCCACTCCCATGTTTAGGAAACGCCCCAGCACGTCCACCACGTTATTCGCGTGAACCGTGGTGAACACCAGGTGCCCGGTGAGCGCCGCGTTGATGGCAATCTGCGCCGTTTCCTGATCGCGAATTTCGCCCACCATCACCTTGTCCGGATCGTGCCGCAAAATCGACCGCAGGCCGCGCGCGAACGTCAAACCCTTTTTCTCGTTCACCGGAATCTGGGTAATGCCCTTGATCTGATACTCGACCGGATCCTCAATGGTGATGATTTTGTCTTCGTCGTTCTTGATCTCACTCAGCGCGGCATACAAAGTGGTCGTCTTGCCGGACCCGGTCGGCCCCGTCACCAGCACCATGCCGTACGGTTCTTTGATGTAGCGCCGGAACTTCACCAAATCTGCATCGGCGAAGCCGACAACATCTAAAGACAGTTGCGAAAACTTCTCGCTCATGGACTCTTTGTCCAGCACGCGCAACACGGCATCTTCTCCGTGAATCGTCGGCATGATGGAGACGCGGAAATCGATCAATCGCGTTTTGTAGCGCACGCGGAAACGGCCGTCCTGGGGGACTCTGCGTTCGGCAATATCCAGCTCGCTCATCACTTTGATGCGCGAAATAATGCTGGAATGCCAGTCTTTCGAAATCGGTTGCATCGCGTAATGCAGCACGCCATCAATGCGATACTTGATGGCCTCTTCCTGGTCCCGGGTTTCAATGTGAATATCGCTGGCGCGCCGCTCCAGCGCACTGAAAATCGTCGTGTCCACCAGCTTGATCACCGGCGCAATATTGGCATCGCCCGCCGCCAAACGATCAATCGAAAGCGTCTCGTCGGCGCTATCTTCATCGCCCACCACATCCAGCGTGAAGCCCTCGGTCACCTCTTCGAGCACACGTTGCGATTGCTCGGTCTTCTTCAGTAGATCCGAAATCTGCGTGAGCGTGGCCACCTTCACGCGCAGTTTCTTGCCCACCAGCACCGAAAGCTCGTCGATCAAACTCACCTTGCGCGGATCCGCCAGCGCAATCTCCAGCAGCCCGTTTGCTTCCGCAATGGGCACAAAGTTGTAGCGGAACATCAGGTCCACGGGAATGGAGTGGAACAGATCGTGATCGATCTGGACCACGCTCAAATCCACGAATTCGTGATAGTAACGCTCCGCCAGCGCGCGCGACCGCGCCGCCTCCTGCGCGGGATCTAAAGGAACAATACGTTCGGTGGCCGCCATAGCTCTGGTTTGCTTTTAATTCTTAACCTTAATTCTCAACGTCGCCTGAATTCTCAACGTCGCCTGTTACAACCGCACTTCCTTTATCGACCGTATTCCATGCACACGCTGACAGAAGGCCGGAAACCGACTGCGGCCCTGCACATAAGTATAGACGGAGGTGGCCCGCCGAACGTGCATTCTCCGCCTTATGCCGTTTGCCCTGATTATGGTACGAGTGGGTGATCCCTTTCGCCCGCAAGCCGGAACTGAAGTTGGATGGCGCCCTAGCCAGGTTGTCCTATCCACGCTGCCAATGTCACCGCCCAGGGTGACAAGCTGTCCCTCTCTTCACCCGGAAACGGCCGCAACCCATTGGAAATGCTTGATTTGCCAAGTGGTCCCAGATTTGCCTTAGGATCAGCGAGAGTTTAGGCAAAAAATGACAACAAAACTAACGCGACTAGTACTTCTTGCCAGCGCCGCATTTACGGCAAGCATGTTTGGTGCAAACACCGACGCCGACCTGATCCGCCCCAAAATCGGTCAGACCACCGACGTCATCGTCCACTACGCCGCGCAACCCACCGCCCAGCATCATCAGCGGGTGACTTCCCGCGGCGGCCGCACGCTGCATCAGTTCAACAACCTCCCGGTAGGCCACTACTCGGTAACCGCCGAGGCGCTG